>CP127384.1:2069943-2412424 GCA_030285985.1 Aquidulcibacter paucihalophilus | reverse complement strand
CTGGGTCATGACGGTTCGTGGCGGCGGCGCAGGAGCCGCTTCGAGGGAGAGACGTCGCCGACGGCGCAGCCCCTCAAGAGAAAATGGCGGAATCCGGGCATCATGGCCAACCGACCTCCCGCAGCAGGTGCTTCAGGGTGGCGCTGACGTATTTTTCGACGGCGCTGCGGGACACGCCCATGGCCTCCGCCGTCTCCGCGTGGCTCAGCCCCTCCAGCTTGTGCAGGCGGAAGGCCTCACGCGTCTTCTCCGGAAGGCTTTCCAGCGCGACGATGACGCGCCCCAGCTTGAGCCGTGCCCAGACCGCGTCCTCTGCGGACGGCTGTTCCGTCACAACCTCGCCGCCCACGGTCCCCACCTGCGACTGCGCCCAGGCGTCGTCGCGCTGGCTGCCCCGCCGGCGGCTCCGGACCCGGTCGAGCATCAGGTTCGAGCCGAGCCGGTAGAGGAAGGCCGCCGGACTTCTGACCTCCGCCGCTGCCTCGGGGGCCATCGCTTCCAGCCGCAGCCAGATGTCCTGAACCACATCCTCGCCCTGGGCGTCCGACCCGGTTCTGAGTGCGAAGAAGCGCACGAGGGCGTCGCGCCGCTCGAGATAGATTTCCAACAGCGCCGCTTTCGCGTCCGGCTGCATCGCGGACGAACCTCTGACCTGACGGGCCCCTTGGGGCGGACCTGTTCCGGTTGTCGGCCGCGTCGCGTTTGGCGGCAACCGGCGCGGAGACGGGCGGCGAAAAAAAGTTCGGCTTCGATTGAGAGGGGAGCGCGTCCGCGACGTCTCACTGTCGAACACCTGTCGGGAAACGTCGCCTTGTCCTCTGCGTCTGTTGTGAGTCCTCCGTCCGAGCCCAAGGGCACGACCCGCCGGCCACGAGCCCTGTTGCCCTGCGTGATCCGCTTCGATGATCCCCACCAAGCCGAACGGCGGCGGGTCGAGGCGTTCATCGAGGACAGCTATGCGAGCGCCTACGGCAGCCGGATCACCGTCCACTATCCCACGCTGATGAGCGTTCAGGACGAGAGTGGCGAAATCTACGCCGTCGTCGGCTTCCGTAGCGCCGCTGAGGAGCCCCTCTTTCTCGAGCAGTACCTCGATGCCCCGGTTGAGAGCGCCCTGACGACCCTGCTCGGCGCGTCTGTCGGTCGAGGCGCGGTCGTCGAGATCGGCAACCTCGCCTCCAACGGACGCGGTGCCACGATCTTCCTGTTCGCGGCCCTGGCTCGTCACCTCCTCGCGTCCGGGGCGGAGTTTGCGGTCGCGACAGCCACGGACGCCTTGCGCGGGATCTTTCATCGCGCGGGGCTGGGATCACTCAAGCTGGCGACAGCCAATCCGGACCGCCTCGGCGATCACGGCCTCAGTTGGGGTGCCTATTACCAGGCCAATCCCGAGGTTCTGGCGGGTTCGATCCGCGCCGCCTGCGATCCCCTCGAACGGTTCGCCGACGAAACCGAGGTCGCGCGCGCGGTCCGGACCCGGCTTCATTTCCGGGGGCGTCCGTGAGCGCGGTGCTTGCCGCTGTCCGGCGGGCGGCCCGCGAGACGCCGCAACGGATTGTCGTGACCTCCGCCGGGGACGCCCTGAGCTGGGCCGACCTTGAGGCCCAGGTCGACCTGTTGGCGTCGAGGCTCACGGGTGATGACAGCCCCGTCGGTGTGGCACTCGACAACGGCCCGGACTGGGTGGTGGCCGATCTGGCCCTGATCGCGGCCGGCCGCGTGTCGGTGCCCATCCCGCCCTTCTTCACCGCGGAACAGCGGCAGCACGCCCTTGCTGACGCCGGAGCCGGCCTGCTGATCTCGGCCGGCGACGCCGGGGTGCGGCTCGATCCGACGGGTCTGCCGCGACGGCCGCTGCATCCCGGGACCGCCAAGATCACCTACACCTCGGGCTCGACCGGCCAGCCCAAGGGCGTGTGTCTGTCGCTGCAACAGATGGAGGCCGTCGCCCAAGCCCTGGTCGCGGTCCTCGGACGCGAGCGGGCCGGCGTACACATGGCCGTCCTGCCGCTGGCGGTGCTGCTTGAGAATGTCGCCGGCCTGTATCCCATCCTGCTGGCGGGAGGCCGCTATCACGCGCCCGGCCTGGCGGAGATCGGCTTCGCCAACCCCTTCCTGCCGGATGTCGGCCAGCTTCTGGCGGAGGTGGTCGCGAGCGAGGCGACCAGCCTCATTCTGGTCCCCGAGCTTCTCCGCGGTCTGGTCGCGGCCAAGATCATGTCCGGCGCGGCCACGCCCGCCCTTGATCTGGTGGCTGTCGGCGGTGCCCGCGTCTCGCCGGCCTTGCTGTCCGCCGCGGCCGACGCCGGGATCCCCGTCGTCGAGGGCTACGGTCTGAGTGAATGCGCGTCGGTCGTGGCGATGAACCGGCCCGGCGACGCCGCGCCCGGAACCGTCGGCCTGCCGCTGCCGCATCTCGATGTCAGCGTGGCGGATGATGGCGAGATCATCGTCGGGCCATCGCCTTTCCTCGGCTATGTCGGCGGCCCTTTCAACGACGGCCCGGTCAGGACCGGCGATCTCGGCTCCTTCGACGAGGCCGGCCGCCTGCGGATCGAGGGTCGCAAGTCGAACCTGATCATCACCGCCTTTGGCCGGAACATCTCGCCGGAATGGATCGAGAGCGAGCTGCTGGCTCACCCGGACATCCTGCAGGCCATGGTGTTCGGTGAGGCCCAGGCCGGTCTGGGGGCCCTGATCGTCCCGCTGCCCGGCCGAACCGAGGCGCAAATCAGGGACGCCGTGACCCGGATCAACGCGCGCCTGCCCGACTATGCCCACGTCATCCGGTGGCGCCTGACAGCGCCGTTCGATCCGCGCGCGGGCCAGGTGACCGCCAACGGCCGGCCCCGCCGCGCCACGCTGCTCAGCGCCTATGCCGATTTTGTCGCCGAACCCGATCCCATCCCTTCCACAGGACCCGCGATGTCATTCTTCGACCAGCTGGCGGCTGACACCGCGACCGAGCGCGCCGCCTTCGCGGCCGTCCCCCAGATCCGGGACGGCCTTCAGGGGCGCATCTCCCGCGAGACCTATGTCGCCTATCTGGCCCAGGCCTACCACCATGTCCGCCACACCGTTCCGCTGATGCAGGCGACCAAGGCCCGGTTGGGTGACAGTCATCAGGCCTACCGGCAGGTGCTCGACGACTATATCGCCGAGGAAACGGGTCACGAGCAGTGGATCCTGAACGACATCCGGGCCGCCGGCGGTGACCCCGACAGGACCGTGCAGGACGGCCCCAACGCCGCGACCGAAATGATGGTCGCCTATGCCTATGACTATGTGACCCGGGTCTCGCCGATGGGCTTCTTCGGTATGGTGTTCGTGCTGGAGAGCGTCAGCATCCAGCTGGCCAGCATAGGCGCGGATGCGGTCCGCGGCTCGCTGGGCCTGCCGCCGGCGGCCTTTACCTATCTGGTGTCGCACGGGGCCCTCGACCAGGACCACATCGCCTTCCTCAGGACCGTTCTGGACGGGGTGACGTCGGACCAGGACCGGGCGGCGATCACCCACATGGCACGGCGCATGTTCGGTCTCTTCGGGGACCTGTTCCGCTCAATCCCCCACTACGTCGAAGCCCCGGCCGCGCGGGAGCTGTCCCATGCGGTTTAAGGACAGGCGCGTGCTGCTGACGGGCGGGTCCGGCGTCATGGGACGTCTGATCGCGCGCGACATCCGCAAGGCAGGCGGACAGCTCACGATCGTCGATCTCAATCCGCCGGAAGATGGCGGCACCTTCATCGCCGGCGACCTGTCGACCGCCGCGGGCCTGGATGCGCTCTGCGCCCGGGTTGCCGCCGAGCCCTGGGACATTCTGATCAATCTGGCGGGCATCCAGCATTTCGGGCCGCTCGAGGCCCAGACCCCCGCGCATCTCCACGCCACCTATATGGTCAATCTGGTCGCGCCGGCGCGGCTGGCACAGGCCGTTCTGCCGGGCATGAAGGCGCGGGGCAGGGGACAGATCGCCAATGTCGGCTCGATCTTCGGCTCCATCAACTTCGCCCATTTCGCGACCTATTCCAGCTCCAAGGCGGGCCTTCGCGCGCTCAGCCAGGCGCTTCGCCGCGAACTGATCCAGACAGGGGTTGGCGTCACCTACGTCGCCCCACGCGCCGTGCGGACGCCCCTGAACAGTGACGCCGTCAATGCCTGGGCGAAGCTCACCGGGATGACGATGGACGAACCCGAAGCGATCGCCCGGCGCATCGTCCGCGCCATCCGCGACGGGCGCAAGGACGTCTACCTCGGCTTCCCCGAGGCGCTCTTCGTGCGCCTCAACGGCTTCGCGCCCGGTCTGATCGACGGTGCCCTGCGCGCCAATGACCTGAAGGCCCGGGCCCTGTTCACCCCCTCACAATCGCATTGAAGGAGACCGCCATGAAACGCCTGATCCTGGCCCTGG
This sequence comes from Aquidulcibacter paucihalophilus, assembly GCA_030285985.1. Classification (NCBI taxonomy): domain Bacteria; kingdom Pseudomonadati; phylum Pseudomonadota; class Alphaproteobacteria; order Caulobacterales; family Caulobacteraceae; genus Aquidulcibacter; species Aquidulcibacter paucihalophilus. The sequence continues at coordinate 2,408,016 of CP127384.1, read as the reverse complement.
GCCTCACCTCGGTCCTGACGTTCGCCGCTGTCCAGCCAGCTCGCGCCGACGCGGTGGACGACCGTGTCGCCGTGCTTCAGCGAAGCTGGGACCACATCAATTACGAGGTTCCGCAGGGGACGCGGCTGGCCGAGATGGCCCGGCTGAACACCCAGGCGGATGCCGTCGTCGCCGCCTCTCCGGGGCGCGCCGAGCCCCTGATCTGGAGTGCCATCATCACTGCCTCCGAAGCCGGTCTGCGGGGCGGTCTGGGCGGGCTCGGCCTCGCGCGGGAAGCCCGAACCCTGCTGGAACGCGCCGAGGCGATCAATCCGCGGGCGCTCAACGGGGCCGCCCTCACCTCGCTGGGATCGCTTTATGCGCAGGTGCCCGGCGCGCCGATCGGCTTCGGCAATCGTACGCGGGCGCGCACCTATCTCCAGCGCGCCCTGACGATCGCCCCCAATGACGTCGACGCCAACTACTTCATGGGAGATCTGCTCAACCGTGAGCATGACTACGCGGGCGCAGCGCGCTCGCTGGAACGGGCGCTGGCAGCGCCGGCCCGCCCGGGCCGGGCGGCCGCCGACCGCGGCCGGAAGGCCGAGGCCCGTACCCTCCTCGCCCAGGTCAGGACTCACCTGTGACTGACTTGCTCGCCGAACCCGGAACGGCAGAGAAGGCTGTGATCGAGGCCGTGCTGCCAAACGACGTTCGGCCCGATCCCGGTGCCATCCAGCGCGTCCAGCGGATCCGCAAGGCGGTGCTGCTGGTCGCGATCCTCGCGGTCATCGGCCTGTCCCTGGTGACGGCCCCCGTCCTCACCGGGACGGCCACCCACGCGATCATCCTCGGTATCGGCGTGATGGTGCTTGTGGTGGCCATCGTCGGTCGCGCCTGGTGCTCGCTCTATATCGGCGGCCGCAAGAAGGCGGAGATCGTCGATCGGGGGCCGTATTCAGTCTCCCGGAACCCCCTCTATGTCTTCAGCTTCCTGGGTGCCTTCGGCATGGGCGCGCAGACCGGAAGCCTGACACTTGCTGGCCTGTTCACAGCCATCGCGATGACCGTGTTTTTCGCCACGGTGCGGCGGGAGGAAGCTTGGCTGACGGGGACGTTCGGCGAAGACTACCGACGCTATCACGACAGGACGCCGCGGTTCTGGCCGCGCTGGTCCGGCTGGCGTGACGAGCCTGCGCTGGTGATGGCACCCGAGTATTTCCTGACCACCCTGCGTGACAGTTCGGTGATGCTTCTGGCCATCCCCCTGTTCCGGGGGATTGCAGCCCTGCACGAATTCCATCTGCTGACGCCGGCCCTCCGGTTGCTCTGAGGCCGAGGGAAGGGGGCTCGCCACGGTGGCGTTCCGGGCCCTGAGGCCCGGCCGGCACCCTGGCCTGTCGTCAGAGGCCGTCACCCTTGCGCGGGTCCCTGAGCCAGGCGCCGAGGATGTCGTGCCGCATGGGCCCGCTCGACATCGAGATGCCGGGTGACGCTTCCGGGCCGCTGACCTCGCTCGGTGAATAGCCGTAGCGGGTCCGGAACAGCCGACTGAAGTGATTTGGGGAAGCGAAGCCGTAGTCGTGGGAAATTTCCGCGATCGTGGGGCTCGCCCCCCGGCGGCGGCGCAGGGCGCTCCGGGCCTGGTGCAGGCGGCGATCCTGGATGTACCGGTTGACCCCACCCTCGCCGTCGAAGGCTCGATAGAGCGTCGCGCGTGAGACGCCGCCGGCATGGGCGACGGCATCGATGTTGATGGGCAGGTCCAGGGCGTCGATGCGCCCCTCCACGTATTCGGCGGCGGCCCGGCGAACAGCGCCTTGCAGCGCTGCAAGCTCGGGTCCCCCGACCGAGACCCTGGCACCCGCAATATGGGACGCAACGAGCAAAAGCGCTTGCACTGCTGTCTCCAGTTCGGCCTCGCCGAGGTCATCAGCCAGGTCGAGCAAGGTGATCATCTGGGCCTGGATCAGTCGGACCCCGGGACTTTCTGGCGGGATGACGAGTCCATGAATGTCGGGTCTCAACAACACCAGCGGGACGATGTGGCGCGGGACCAGGACGGTCATGACGTCGACGGAATCAAAGCGGGAGGTGGATGGTCGGCTCATGTCACGGAACTGCAGGGCGCCAGGCTGGGCGTCCACCGGCCTGCCGTCGCAGTCCCCGATCAGGGCGGTGCGGTTGATGAATATGTTGAGACCGTCGACATCAGACCGCCGCAGCGTGGTGGGACCCCGGGCAAGTGTCTGGCGCACGGACCGGCCCTGGCCGATAGAGCCTGAGGGGGACAGCGTGGCCGTTGTGGTGTTGAAGAAGTTCCGACGATCTGTCTCGCTGACGTCCGCAACGTCATACAGGTCCGCTATTCCCGCGAGATAGCGCTCAAAGGCGTCGGGCAGTGTGCGGGTCGAAACATCCCAGGAAAGCGTACGCGAACTCGGCAACTCAAGAACCCTATACAACCGCCGGAATGTCGGACGGTCCTCACACGACTACAGGGGTTCGATTGGCCTAGTGCGCGTTGAATTGCCAACGAACTGCCAAGGAATACAAAATATTGCCTGTGAGTCTCAAGGGGTGAGACGGGCAGACAAGAACGGGGGTCGATGGCCTGTCTTTCAGGACAGGTCACAGAGACGGCGTTGCCGGCCAGGGCCGCGCGCTCGCCTCCACGGGCGGCCCTGGCCGGCGCTGAGGTGCGGAAAGCTAAGTGGTGTGATGGCGGGTCTGCCGCTGACGGATCGCACGTAATAGTTGATGATCCGGCGGCGTAACCAACTCGTCGCTCGTGCCGTGCCCGGCAAGCCTGCATGCCTGCGAGTCCGGGGGCAGGACGGGCCCTGCCGTTTGGCCCGATGATGCGCGCAAGGGATGGAGTGCCGTCCCACGGCCCAACAAACTCAACTATTTCCGGAACTTCGTCTGGCAACGCCGCTGATCGATCGGCTGTTTCTGGCCCTGGATAGCATCTGGGGCACTGACGGGCGGAAGCTGGAAATGTCAACCGGACATGGTTACTGAAACCTTGCCTGAACGTCTCAGTCATTGAGATTCCCAGACATTCCTCACCTTGGAGACCGGTGTTAGTTCCGCACTGGGGAGTTGTAGGTCCCCACGGCATGTCCGCGTTGGTCCGCCGTTTTTTGGCGACCCTGTCCGATGGACGGGGTCGGGTAGGTGGGCGACATGACCAGCAAGATCTCGAAACGCGCCGCCGGCGCGGCCGCCCAGTCGTCCAACGCAGCCTCCGAGCGCACGCGTCGCCGCGTCCGCGCAGGCCTTCTGGCCTCGACGGCACTGGTCGCGGCGTCGCTGGCGGCGTCCGGTGCCTTCGCCCAGACGACGGTCGCCAGCCCGGCCGGGGGAGGGACCATCGGCCGGACCGGCGGTAGCAATCCTACGGTCAGTGACCAGTCGGGGTCTGGCGGCGGCGTCCAGCTGACCAATGTGACCCAGTCGACGCTGACCAACGTCATCGGCGTCACCATCAACAATACGACGGGTTCGCCCACTTCAGACGCCTTGCGCGTCGTGGGCTCGACCAGTGGCCTGAACTCGACCGGTGTAACCCTGTCCGGCGTGAGCACCCTGACGACGACGGTCAACGGCGGCTCTGCCCTGTTCGTCACGACCAACGCCAACCTGGGCGTCGGTATTACCTCCAGTGGGTCCACCTTCACCGGCAGCTACGGCATAAACCTGCAGGCGCCGTCGGGCTTCATATCGTTCGACGCGTCCGGCCAGAGCCTGTCGTTCGTGGCCAACGGCACCCATGTCGCGGGATTCAATGCCGTCAGCGGCGTCAACGCCGGTATTCAGCTCGGTACGTCCACGATCTCGGGCTTCGACACCGGCATCAACGCCAGCAATTTCTACGGCAGCTTCATTGAGATGACCGGTGGGTCGATCAATGCCCTGGTGACCGGGATCCGCGCGGACGCCACGGGCGGCCGCAGCAACATCCAGTCCCAGGCGGCGATCGTCGCGCCGACGGGCATCCACACCACCAACACGGACGGGGCGGATGTCACTACCAGCGGTGCCGGCACGATCAACAGCAACGTAGCGGGCAACGGAACCGGGATAATTGCGTCCAGTTCGGGTGGAACGGCCGCCGTCAATGTCACGGTGGGGGCCGCGATCGGCAACCTGACCGCCTTCGCGACCGGCGTGAGCGCGACGAATGCCGGCGCCGGCATCGTTTCGGTGACCAACACTGCGGCGATCACCGCGACCGGCAGCGCAATCTATTCGTCCAGTGCTGCGACCACCGGCAACGTCCTGAACCTGAACGCCGACATTACGGGCGGCGGGCTGGCTGCGGTGAATACGGTCGGCCAAGGCTACACCATCAATGTCGGGGCGGGCGCGACGATCGCAGCCAGTGGCACCAACGGTCGCACTATTCTGATGCAGTCCGGCGATGGCGTGGTCGTCAACAACGGCACGATCAGCAATTCCACCACGAACGCGAACTCGGCCATCCAGTTTGCGCAGGCGGGCAACGTCACCAATTTCGGCTCGATCACGACCGTCGGCAGCGCAATCGGCATTTCCGCCAATACGGGTCTGACAATCACCAACTCCGGTACGATCGCGGCGGGCGGCGCTGGCATCTACTCCGGGGGCAACGGCGCCTATGTGACGTCGATCACCAACCTGTCCGGCGGCTCAATCACCGGCAATGGCGGGGGTAACGGCACGCCTGCGATCGCTCTGTTCAACCAGGGCAGCGGCGCCAATATTCTCGATCTGCGCGAAGGATCGACCACCGGCGGCGTGAACGTGATCAACGGTAGCGGCACCACGACGGTCTCCCTCGCCGGGGCGATGACGGGTAACTACAACGGCTCCTCTGCTCTAGGGGCGATGACTTTCACGCTTGCATCAACCGGTTCGATGCTGGCTGCGACCTTTGGTTCGGCCAATGACACGTTCAACTGGCAGGGCGGCACGATCGGTGGCGTCATCAACGCCGGCACGGGTTCTAGCGACGTCTTCAACAGCGCCCTCGGCGAGGGAGTCAGCGGTTCGCTGAACCTCTCAAACCTCAGCAATTTCGACAGCTACAACCACCAGTCGGGCAACCTGACCCTGACGGGCAGCCGCGCTACCGGCCCGGGCTGGACTCTCGTTCCCGGATCCAGCCTCACGCTGGACGGGTCGCTCACCGTGACGACCGGGACGGGGTACGGCATCACCATGAACGGCAATGGTTCGCCGGCGACGGTGTCGATCCTGACCGGTTCAACGCTCAACGCCTTTGTGGGCGTCTGGTTTAACACCGGGGGCGGGCACACCTTCAGCAACGCCGGCACGGTGACCGGCTCGAACACCGGTCTCCTCACCAACGGCGGGCTGACGGCGACGAACACCGGTACAATCACGGCGGGCACGGACGCGGCCTTCGGCACGGGCTTTGGCGTTTCGACGATCACGAACTCCGGCATCCTGACGGGCGGCAACAATGCCACCACGGGCTTCGGCGTGCTGTCGCGGCTCGCGGGCGTCACCGTCACCAACAACGCCGGCACGATCAGCGGTGGAGCCGGTGGCATCATCAGCGGTTCGCTGCAGGGCGCAACGAACTATGGCGGGCTGCTCTCGGTGACCAACGCCGCGGGCGCTGAGATCAGCGGCGCTGTCGCAATCGCTACGGGCGGCTCGTCGCGTCTGACGCTCAACAACAGTGGCCGCATCCTAGGCGGCGCCAATGGCGGCATCGTCGCGGCGGGCAGCGGCGCGGTCTCGATCACCAACAATCTCTCGGGTCAGATTGTTGGCAGCGACGCCGCGATCTCAACCATTGGCACGACCATCATCACCAACGCCGGTCTGATCGGCACGGGCTCGGTCGACGGCGCGGGCGTCTACACGTTCGGCGGCACCGGCTATGCGATCAACCTCGCCAACGGCGGCACGATCAACAACAGCGGCACGATCCGCGGCGGCGGCGCTGCGATCTTCTCCAACGCCGGCACGCTGAACCTGACCAACACCGGCGCGATCCGGGGCGGCCAGGGCTATGCCCCCAACACCCAGGACGCCATCTGGGCGCTCGGCGCGACGATCCTGAACTCGGGCTCGATCACCGTCACCGACCGGGCAGGGACGGGTATCGAACCGACCTATGCGGCGATTAACCTGAGCAGTGGCGCCAGCACGGTCTCGAATGCTGCGGGCGGCCTGCTGGAGGGCGGCACGGACGTCGCGTTCGGCAACGCGATCCAGACATTCGGTGTCACCACGTTCAACAATTACGGAACCGCCATCGGCGGGGCGGCCGTCGGTGGAGGCTTCCGCCAGTTCTCCGACGCAGCGACCACCATCAACCTGCATGCCGGCTCGACGACCGGCTCGATCCTGACGGGAGCGGGCGATGACAGCCTGTCGGTCTACAGCGGGCGGGGCACGGCCGGTCTGGCGACGACCGACGGGACCTCGGGCATCACCCTGCAGAACGCCGGAACCCTCGGCGCGGCCATATTCGGCACGGCGGATCTGGGCGGCGGAACCAACACGCTGCAACTGCGGGGCCTTGGCGACGGAACGGCAGCCAACGGAACGGCCGGAACCTATGACCTCAGCGGCGGCTCGGTCACCGGCGCGTCGATCCTGAACAAGCTGGACCTCGGCGCCTGGACCCTGACCGGCGACGGCGCGGGCATCACCACGATCAACGCCGGCGACGGCGGCGGCAATGACGGGCTGCTGATCCTGAACGGTACCGGCCTGACGGCCGGCATCACCATCAACGGCGCGACCGTTCGCGCCATGAACGCCGCCGCCCTGGGCACGGGCCTGATCACCATGATCAATCCGACGCTGCAGTTCGGAGCGAGCGGAACCTATACGAACGCGATCTCGCTGGCAGCCTCGGACACGGTCAACGATCCGACCAATCTGCAGACCTTCGGCACCGGGATCATTGCCACGCTCAGCGGTGCCATCACCCAGGCGACCGCCGGCCAGCCGCTGGTCTTCAGCAGCGTGGACGCGAATGGCGTAGCCAATGCCGGGACGTTCGTTCTCACCAACACAGGGAACAGCTGGACCGGACAGACGCGGATCAACTCCGGCACGACGCTTCAGGGCCTGACGACCACCATTTCGGGTGGCAGCGTCCTCAACAACGGTGCCCTGGTATTCAGCCAGGGTAGCGCGGGGAATTTTGCGTCCGCCATATCCGGCACAGGCTCGTTGCGCATGACGTCCGGCGGCGCCGTCACCTTGCTGGGGACCAACACCTTCACCGGCGGGACGACGGTCGACGGCTTCTCCAATCTGCTGATCGGCAATGGCGGGACGACCGGCTCGATCACTGGCCCGATCTCACTGGTCAACAGCAACGTCTGGTTCAACCGGAACGACGGCTATGTGAACAGCAGCAACATCACCGGAAACAGCGGCTCCCAGGTGTTCCTGGCCGGTACCCTGACCCTCAACGGGTCGATCACCGGTTCGGGCGTGGTTGTCCAGGGCGTCGGCACAAGCGTTACCCTGGGCGGCGCCGTCAGCGGTGCGAACGCAAGCGCGGTGACGGTCAATTCCGGCAATCTCTCGGTCGCAAACACCGGCTCGATCCAGGGCGGACAGTTCATAGCGGTGCGTCTGGCGAGCACGGGCTCGACGCTGAACAACCTCGGCTCGATCACCAATGTCGGCACGGGCGCTGATGGGACGATCGGCGCGGCGGTCTATGTCTCGAGTGCTTCCGGCACCACCACGATCAACAACGGGTCGCTGACCGACACCGGTGCGGGCTCATTGATCCAGGGCAGCAACGCCGGCATCCGGCACCAGGGCGGCACGGACACCCTGGTCGTCAACAACTACGGCAACGTGATCGGCAACCTGTATAACGGGATCGAGAACAGCGCCGGCAACCTGACGGTCAACAACTTTGCGGCCGGCCTGATCCGGGGGCGGTATACCGGGATCGTCGGCGGCGGCGTCATGAACTTCACCAACGCCGGTGTGATTTCATCGACGGATGCCTCGGGCAACGGCATCACCAGCGCCGGTGGCACCCTGATCCTGGCCAACCAGGCCGGCGGCCAGGTCACCGGAGGCGCGATCGGTATCCTCGCGAACGGCGGCTCGACATCCATTGTCAACGCCGGGACGATCACGGCCCAGACCGGGGCCGCCATCCAGGCGGGGGGCGGCGCGCTGGCGCTCAGCAACCAGGTCGGCGGTTCCATTTCCGGCGCGACCTTCGGTGTCCGCTCGGTCGGCGCGATCAGCGGATCCAATGCGGGGACCATTTCGGGATCCAGTGGCGACGGCCTGAACCTGTCCAACGGCGGCAGCTTCACCAATGCGCTGGGCGGCACGATCAGCGGCCTCGGCACCAATGGCTGGGGTATCCGCAACACCGGAAGCGCGCTGACGCTGGGCAATGCCGGCACGATCTCCGGTCTGGGCGACGGCATCTCCTCGACCGCGGGTCTGATCCTGACCAACTCGGGCACGATCAGTGGCACCAACTACGCGGGCGTAGCGATCCGGGGCGGCGGTTCGGTGACGAACTCCGGCACGATTACCGGCAACGGCTTCTATGGCATCCAGAACGCCACCAACACCGGCACCGTCACCATCACCAACCAGTCGGGCGGCGTCATCGGCGGCGCGGGCTCGATCCTGATCGACGGCTCAAGCGCGACCACCATCAACCTGCAGGCGGGCTCGACCACCAACGGCGATATCCGCGTCGCCGCCGCCGGCGGCGTCACGGCGACCATCGCCGGAACGCTGAACGGTGCCTACAACGCTGGGTCGACCTCAGGCATCGACATCCTGACCCTGGCCAGCACGGGGTCCATGACCTCGGCCAACCTTGGCGCAGGCGCCGACATGTTCACCTATCAGGGGGGCAGCGTCAGCGGCGTCCTGGACGGCGGGACCGGTACGGACAGCTTCGCTTCGACCCTCGGCGGTGCCGGCGTGGCGACGCTCTCGCTTTCGGCAATCACCGGTTTCGAGACCTTCGCGCACAACTCGGGTCAGCTGACCCTGACCGGCGCGGGCGGCTTCACGAACGGCGCGACCGTCAACGGCGGAACGCTGCTGGTTAACGGCACGCTCGCGGCTGACACCCTCGTCAACAGCGGTGCCACCCTGGGCGGCTCGGGCACGATCAACGGTGCTCTTACCATCGCCGACGGCGGCATCCTGACGGGCGCTCAAGGCAGTGACCTCGCCATCGGCGCGCTCAACCTGTCGTCCGGCTCGATCATCAATGCGACCTTCAGCGGTGCCGGTGGGCCCGCGCTGTTCGCGATCTCCGACGACCTGACGCTGGACGGCACGCTCAACGTCGCAAGCAGCGGTGCCTATGGCTTCGGCGTCTACGGCCTGATGACCTACGGCGGTGTCCTGACCGACAACGGCCTCACCGTCGGCACCACGCCGGGCGGCACGCAGCGCGTGTCGGTGCAGACCTCCGTCGCGGGCCAGATCAATGTGATTCACGCGCCGACCACCCTGTTGTTCTGGGACGGCGGAAACGGCGGTCAGCACGACAACGGTGCCGTCAACGGCGGCGCGGGCGTCTGGACGGCGGCCGGTTCGGAATGGACCGATGCCAACGGTCTGTTCAACGGTGCCATGGAGCCGCAACCCGGCTTCGCCATCTTCCAGGGCACGGGCGGCCTGATCACGGTCGATGACGTGGCCGGCGCAGTCGGCGTCACGGGCATGCAGTTCGCGGCCGACGGCTATTCGATCCAGGGCGACTCGATCAACCTGGCGGCGGCGACCACGACGATCCGCGTCGGCAACGGCACCCTGGCGGGTGCCGGCTGGACGACCACGATCGGATCGGAACTGACGGGCGCAGGCCAGCTGGCGCGGACCGACCTCGGCACGCTGATCCTGACGGCCGGGAACACCTATACCGGCGGTACTTCCATCGACACCGGCCGTCTCCAGATCGGTGCCGGTGGAACGACCGGCTCGATCCTCGGAGCGGTGACGCTGGCCAACGGCGGAACCCTGGCCTTCGCGCGTAGCGACAACCAGGTGTTCAACAATGCCGTGAGCGGCACGGGCACGGTGGTGATCAATGGCGTCGTGACCTTGACGGGCCCGATCACCGCCACGAACGGGGTGAACGTCGGTGCCGGTTCGGTTGCGACGCTGTCGAACGTCAGCCTGACGGCGGGCAATGCGGTGGTCATGAGCGGCGCGAATGCCACCGTGAACGTCGCGAGCGGCGGCGTGGTTCAGAGCCTGAACGGCACCGGGGTCTTCGTCACGGCCGCCAATGGCTTCGTCGACAATCTGGGCACGATCAGCGGCACCGCTACCGCCGTGTTCGCCAATGCGGACCTGACCCTGACCAACGGTGCGTCGGGCAGCATCACCGGTCTGTTCGCAATCAGCGCGCTGCAGAACCTGAATCTGACGAACAACGGTTCGATCGATGCGACCGTCGCCAACTTCAACAGCTCGGGCATCTATGCCGGCGGGACCGGGACGATCCTGAACACGGGCTCGATTACCTCGGGCACGAACGCGATCTACACCCAGGGCACGGGCTCGGTGACCAACAGCGGTCTGATCCGGGGCGGTGGAGCCGCCTCGACGATCCGGCTGTTCGGCGCGAACTCGATCGTGACCAACCAGGCCGGCGGCGAGATCAACACCTCAGGAACGGGCACGGGCGTCTATCTGGACGGCACCGGCTCCACGGTGCTGAACGCCGGCACGATCCGGGGCGCGAATGCCGTGAGCCTTGTCGGCAGTGGCGGCGCGCTGACCAACAGCGGAACCCTGATCGGCCTGGTCGGCTCCGGCGTCGTGGGCAACGGCGGCGTGGTGACCAACCTCGCCGGTGGCTCGATCACCGGTCAACTCAGCGGAGCCACCTTCGTTGCGGCGGCCGGCTCGGTGAACAACGCCGGGTCCATCGTCGGCACGACGGCGCATGGCGTGAACCTCAACGCCGGCGGCCTGGTCGACAACAGCGGCTCCATCTCCGGTGCCCTGGTCGGGGTTCGCTCGCTGGCGGGCCTCAACCTGACCAGTTCGGGTTCGATCTCCGGCGGCGGCAATGCCGTTGAAAGCGTCGGCGCGTTCAACGACACCCTGACCTTCCTCACCGGTTCGACGACCACGGGCTCGGTGCTGTCCGACGGCGGCGACGATCTGATCTCCCTGGCGGGCCTGCTCACCGGCTCTGTCGGCGCGGGCGCGGGGACGGACACCGTGACCCTGTTCGACACCGGCAGCTTCAGCGGCATCCTCGACGGCGGCGACGGCTTCGATGCCTTCGTGCTGGACGGCGGTGGCGTCGGTACGGTCGATATCGGGACCGTCGTGAATTTCGAGAGCCGCACCATGCAGGGCGCGGGCGTCTTCGCCCTGACCGGGGCGGACACATCCAGCGCGGGCTGGACGATCAACGCCGGTGTCCTGACGGCCTCTGGCGGTCTGGCGATCGGCGATGATGTCACCGTGACGGTCGGCGCAAACGGCATTCTGGCGCTCCTGTCCGACGAAGCCATCGGCTCGCTGGTCGGTGCTGGCCAGGTCGATCTCGGCGCCAATACCCTCGGTGTCGTGAACGGCGGCGCCTATGCCGGCGTCATCGGCGGCTCCGGCGGTCTGACCCTGCTCGGCGGCACGCTCACCCTGTCCGGCACCAACACCTACACGGGCGTGACCGCCATCGAGGGCGGCGCTCTGGTTCTCGGCGCATCCGATGTCCTGTCGGACCTGACCGGCGTCAACGTCGCGACCGGTGCGATCCTGGACCTCGGCGCCTTCAATGACACGGTCGGCATTCTGGCCCTGTCGGGCACGCTGAACGGCACGGGCACGCTGACGGCGGGCGAGTACCAGCTCAACGCCGCGACCGTGAACGCCAACCTCGGCGCCGGAAACCTCTTCCAGGTCTCGGGCGTCTCGACGCTGAACGGGGCTTCGGCCTCGGAAGCCGTCGCCATCACAGGCGGCACGCTGTCGCTCGGCACCGCGGACCGTCTGTCCGACACCGCCACGGTGGTGGTCGCCAGCGGCGCCGACCTGAACCTGAACGCCTTCGACGACACCATCGGCCTGCTCGGCCTGTCGGGGACGCTGAACGGCACGGGAACGCTGACCGCGGGCGAATACCAGCTCAACGGCGCGACCGTGAATGCCAACCTCGGTGCCGGAAACCTGTTCCAGGTCTCGGGCATGTCGACGCTGAACGGGACCTCGGCCTCGGAAGCCGTGACCGTCGCCGGCGGCACGCTGACTCTCGGTGCCGCTGACCGTCTGTCCGACACAGCTACGCTGATGGTCGGTGCGAGCGGGGTTCTGGACCTCGGTGCCTTCGACGAAACGGTCGGCATCGCCGGACTGTCCGGCACGCTGGACGGAATCGGCACACTGACCGCGGGCGAGTACCAGCTCAACGGCGCGACCGTGAATGCCAACCTCGGTGCCGGAAACCTGTTCCAGGTCTCGGGCGTCTCGAGGCTGAACGGCACGTCCGCGTCCGAAGCGGTCACCATCGCCGGCGGCACGCTGACTCTCGGTGCCGCTGACCGTTTGTCCGATACCGCCACGCTCGTGGTCGGTGCGGATGGCACGCTGGATATCGGTGCTTTCGATGAAGCGGTCGGCATCGCCGGACTGTCCGGCACGCTGAACGGCACGGGTACCCTGACGGCGAGCGAGTATCAGCTCAATGCCGCGACGCTGAACGCCAACCTGGGCGCGGGAAACCTGTTCCAGGTCTCGGGCGTCTCCACGCTGAACGGGACTTCGGCTTCGGAAGCCGTGACCGTGGCCGGTGGCACGTTGTCCCTCGGCGCGGCGGATCGGCTGTCCGATACCGCCACGCTCCTGATCGGCACCGGCGGAACGCTCGACCTGGGGGCCTTCGATGAAACGGTCGGCCTGGCCGGACTGAACGGCACGCTCAACGGCACGGGGACGCTGACGGCGAGCGAGTACCAGCTCAACGCCGCGACGGTGAACGCCAACCTGGGCGCAGGAAACCTGTTCCAGATCTCGGGCATCTCGACGCTGAACGGCACCGCCGCTTCTGAAGCGGTGACCATGGCAGGCGGCACTTTGGCCCTCGGTGCCTCGAACCGTCTGTCGGACACCGCCACGGTGGTGGTCGGCAGTGGTGCGGTGCTGAACCTGAATGCCTTCAACGACACCGTCGGCCTGTTCGGTCTGTCGGGTACGCTGAACGGCACCGGCACGCTGACCGCCGGCGCGTACCAGCTCACCGGCGCGACAGTGAACGCCAACCTCGGCGCGGGGGACCTGATCCAGATCTCCGGCGTCTCGACGCTGAACGGGACCTCGGGGTCACAGATGGTCAGCATCGTCGGCGGCACGCTGGACCTCGGTGCTTCGAACCGTCTGTCGGACACCGCCACGGTGGTGGTCGGCAGTGGTGCGGTGCTGAACCTGAACGCCTTCAACGACACCGTCGGCCTGTTCGGTCTGTCGGGTACGCTGAACGGCACCGGCACGCTCACGGCCGCGGAAACCCAGCTGAGCGGCGCGACGGTAAACGCCAATCTCGCAGGCGCGCGTCTCTTCAACCTGGCCGGGGAGTCGATCCTGAACGGAACGGCGGCCCAGAACCTGGTTTCGGTCCAGGGCGGGACGCTTCGCCTGGGTGCCTCCGAACGACTGTCCGACACGGCGACGGTTTCGGTCTCGTCCGGTGCGACCCTGGCGGTCGGTGCCTGGCAGGAGCGGATCGGCTCCCTGTATGGCATGGGCGATGTGAGCATCGGCTCGACCGGCCGCCTGACGCTGGGCGGAGCCGAGTCCGGCTTCGGCGGGCGGCTGAGCGGCGCGGGCACGCTGGCGCACGCCGGCGGCCTGTTCACCCTCCTCGGCGACCACACGATCGCAAACATCATCAACCAGTCGGGTGAACTGCGCTTCCTCGGCTCCACAACCGGTGCTGTTTCGGTGACCGGTGGAACCCTGACGGGTGCCGGCACCATCGGCGGAGCCCTGACGGTGTCGAATGGCGCCGTTCTGTCGCCGGGTCTGGCGGGTCAGTTGAACGGGATCGGCGGCTTCACGGTCGGCGGCCTCAACCTCACGGGCGGTCGCCTGAACCTTGACGTCACCGGCACAGCCGCCGGCAGCCTGATCGACCAGATCCGGGTGCTCGGCACCGCCACCCTGACCGGCGGCACGGTCTCGCCGCTCTTCCAGGGGCCGGCCTCGGGCTTCGACTTCTCGACCCGCTATCTCTTCCTGCAGGCCAACCGCTTGGTGGGCACCTTCTCCAACGGTTCGGCGTTTACGGCTGCAGCCCAGGACGGCCTGTTCTGGCGGGTTCGCTACGATCTCGCCCCCAACAGCGCGGTCCTCGAGCTGCGTCAGTTGACGGACTTCGATCCGGGCCAGTCGGGGACGGCCAACCAGGGTGCGGTCGGCGTCGCGTTCAGCGGCGGCCAGCTCGAAGCCTCCGACGACTACGCCGGAGTCCTTTCGATCCTTTCGGGCCTGTCCGATGCCGAACGCAACACAGCCTTCGACAGCGTCTCCGGCGAGGCGCTGGCGGACATGACCACCTCGCTGTTCTCCGCCAACGACCACTTCATGCAGACCGTTCAATCCTCGGGCGGTCGCGGCGACAACAACGCGGGCTCGCTCAGCTTCGCCAGCCAGCTGTCGTTGACCGCCGACCGTGCCAGCCCGGCCAGCCAGCTGGCCGGCGTGCTCAATGCCTATGATCCGGGCGCGTCCATGAACGGCGCGAGCGGGGGCTGGGTGTCGGTCTTCACCGGCGACCAGGAACTGGAAGGCAAGAAGCCCGGCCAGGCCACCGTCGACAGCCGCCACAGCGGCTTCGCCGGCGGCTATGGCGTGTCCAACGGACCGTGGAGCTTCGGCGGCGCGGCCGGGGTGTCGCGTATGGAAGGCGATGTCGTGGACCGCGCCTCGCGCTATGAGACCGACCTCAGCCATGCGGCCGGGTATTTCGGCTACGATGACGGCCAGTGGGCCGCCGACGTGACCGCATCGGTCTTCGGTGGCGAGGCGGACACCCGTCGTACTGTGAGCGTCGGCGCGTTCAGCGGCACCGCGATCGGTGACACCCATGCGGAAGGTCAGGCGATCGCCGCCAGCGTCGCCCGCCGCTTCCACCTCGAAGATGATGGCACGATCGCCCTGGGCGTCATCGGGACACTGTCCAACGCTTCCGTCGACGGCTTCACCGAAACCGGCGCGGGTGCCCTGTCCCTGACGGTCGCCGGACTGGAGCGGGACTGGCAGACGCTGAACATCAGCGCCCGCGCTGCCCAGCCCTATCGGGTCAATGGCCGCACGATGAAGGTCTACGGTGGCCTGGGCGTCCTGCTCACCACCGGCGACCGGCAGGCCACGGGCGACATGCGCTTCAGCGGCGCGCCGACGGGCTTCGGAGCCTTCACCATCGAAGGGGCTGAAACCCCGCCGTTGGCCGGCGTCACCGAGTTCGGACTCGAGGTCGAGGCCGCCGACGGCGTCTCGATCTCCGCCGGATACCGCGGCCTGTTCAGCGAGCGTCTGAACGACAACCAGTTCGGGATGAAGCTGAACGTTCGCTGGTAGGGGTGCTGCCAGGCCACCGGTAGTCTGGCTCCGTCGGGAGCCGGTCGGGCGGGGATGTGGAGCTTGTCCGGAGGGGGAGGCTCCACCCCGCCCGCGACCGACCTCTATCGCCGGCGGTGGCGGGCGGGGATCAGTCCGTGGCGGGTCATCTTGTCGTAGAGCGTCTTGCGGGGGATCTGCAGGTCCGCGGTGACCTGCCGGATGTCGCCCTCGTGACGGGTCAGGGACTCCCGGATCAGCTCGGCCTCATAGTTTTGCACGCGCTGGACCAGCCCTTCGTCAGACCGGGTTTCCGACATGAGGGGGCTGAGGCCCACTGCGACCTGGCTCGCGTAGTTGGCCAGCTCGCGCAGGTTTCCCGGCCAGTCGTGTTCGAGCAGGCGGCGGCGAATGGCATGGTCGACCGTCGGCATGTCCCGTCCCAGACGGCCAGCCACCCGGCTCAGGAAGCGGGCGAACAGCAGCGGCACGTCCTCGCGTCGTTCGCGCAGGGGCGGCGTCCGAAGACGGATGACGTTCAGCCGATAGTACAGGTCTTCCCGGAGGTCGCCGCGCACGACAGCCTCGACCGGGTCGCCCTTGGTTGCGGCAAGGATCCGCAGGTCGAGGGCCTGCGGCTCCACCGCCCCGACCGGCAGGATCTCGCGTTCCTCCAGAACGCGCAGGAGCAACAGCTGGGCGGCGCGCGGCGCAAGATCGATTTCGTCGAGGAAGAGGGTGCCCTGGTGGGACTGTTCGATCTGTCCCACGCGCCGGCGAAACGCGCCGGACGGGCCGGCCACATCGCCCATCAGCAGGCTTTCAAGCCCCGTTTCCGGCAAGGCGGCGCAGGACACCGCAACGAACGGTCGCAGGCGCCGACGGCCGGCGTTGTGAATGGCGCGAGCCACAGCCTCCTTTCCGGAACCGGTCTCGCCCTCGATGAGGACGTCGACCTCTGCGTCGGCGAGGCGCTGGACCGCGGCGCGAAGGGACTCCACCGGTCGACTTGAGCCGCTGAGCGGGATTGAGCCCTCGTCGTCGGCGGCGAGGGCGGCCAGTCGACGATTGTCGAGAACCAGCGCGCGCTTCTCCAGGGCCCGACCGAGCGTCTCGATCAGCCGCTCCGGTGCAAAGGGTTTGGCGAGGAAATCGTAGGCGCCGCGCTTCATCGCGTCGACGGCCTCGGCGATGTCGCCGTGACCCGTCATCATGACCACCGGCAGATCGGGATCGAGGTCGTTGAGGCGTTCCACCAACTGCCGGCCGTCCATGCCCGGCATTCTCAGGTCGGTCGCCACGACGCCCTCAAACCGGTCGTTGACCACCTTGAGCGCTGCCTCTGCGGACCCGAACGCGAGGACCGTCAGCCCCTCCAGTTCAAGTCGCTCCGCGAGGGCGTCACGGAAGCTGTCGTCGTCATCGATGAGCGCGATCCGGTTGAGAGCCTCGAAGCTCATGACGCCTTCGCCAACCGGATGGTGAACCTCGCGCCGGTGGAGGTCGGTTCGAGCACCAGTTCTCCGCCGAAGGCCGCAACGATATCGCGGCTGATGACCAGCCCAAGCCCGAGGCCGTCCGCCTTGTCGGTCGTGAATGGCGTGAACAGTCGTTGCTGCACGGCCGGCGTGACGCCGGGTCCGTTGTCCGTGACGTGAATCGTCACCCGTTTGCCGCGGACCTGAACGCCAAGGGTGATCACCGGATCAGCGATGCCGTCGAGAGCCTCGATCGCGTTCTGGAGCAGGTTGAGCACGACCTGTTCAAGCCGGTTCCTTTCCGCCCGCACCGCGAGCCCCGCGGGTGCCCGGCGACGCTCGAGGGTGATGCCCTTTTCCCTGAGCCGTCCGCCGACAAGGAGGAGCGCGCCGTCGATGGCTCCGTCGACGCTCACGGCGACCGTCTCCGACCGGGTCTTGCGGGAGAAGGCCCGGAGTTCGTCTGTGATGACCCCGACCCGCTCGGTCAGGCGATCAATATTGGCCAGGGATCGAAGCGCCCCGGCGCTGTCGTCGCGTCGCAGGAGGACCGCAGCGCTGTCGGCGTGTGTCCGGATCGCCGCGACCGGCTGATTGATCTCATGCGCCACGCCGGCGGCGATCTGGCCCAGGGTCGCCAGCTTGTTGGCCTGGATCAGCTCGTCCTGGAGGTCCTGGCGAACGGTCTCCAGACGTCGGCGCTCGTCGATCTCATGGTTCAGCTGATCGTTGGCGGAGCGCAGTTCCGACGTCCGAAGGTCGATCTGCCGCTCCAGCTCAACGCGGGCCTGCTCGTCCTCCGTCGCCCGCGCCGCGGCGCGCTGTCGCCGCCGAAGGAGGATGCCGGTAAGGGCGGCCAGCAGGGCCACGGTGAGCGCGCTGAGCCAACGCGCGACGGCCACAGCGCGGTCGATCGCGTCACCGGACGGCGCGAGCAGGTTCAGCCGCCAGCCGATCTCCGGGATCGGGTCCGACGCAGCGGCATACAATCCCTGGGGGATGTCTGTCGAAACCCGGACGAGGCCGGAACCGTCGGCTTCGAAGGGCAGGGGCGTGGGAATGGTCGAACCGGCAGTCTGGGTCGCTGCGAGCCGCCGCCGCAGGTCGGCGGACAGGGGACGGGCGGTATGGAACCGCCAGGCCGGCACGGTGGTGATCACCACCACGCCATCGGCATCGGTGACGTAGGTGGGTTCGCCCGACGCCCGCCAGTCGGCCTCCAGCGCATCGAACTCGACCTTGGCCACAATGACGCCCAGTGGCCGCCCGGAAGGATCGTCGACGCGCCGGGACAGATAGAGTCCGGGACGGCCGCTGACGGTGCCGAGGGCGAAGAAGCTCGCCTGCCCATCCCGCATGGCTTCGTAATAGTAGGGTCGGAAGCGGTAGCTGGAACCGACGAAACTGGTCGGCAGTCGCCAGTTGCTGGCGGCCAGTGTGCGGCCGTCGGAGTCGAGGGCGTAGATGGCGGCCGCGCGGACCTCCTTCGCCAGGGCCTCGAATTTCCGGTTGAGGCGCGCCGCGCCCGGCGCATCGGGTCGGCGGAGAAGGGCTTCCAGATCGGGGTCCTGGGCGAGCACCATGGGCAGGGAGCGGTGCCGTTCCAGTTCGCTGCGAAGGACCGCCGCATGCAGTGCGCTTGCCGTCGCCGCCTGACCTCCCGCGGATGCCCTGGCATCCCGCCGTGCGATCTCGCCGCTCGAGATGACCGCGATGACAGCGACGAGGGCCCAGACCACGCCGAACACGCGCCATTGAGTCGTTGGGGATCCCGGGCCTCTCATTGAGCGACTATGCGAGATTACGCACAAAAATCCATCGAGAATGTGCGGATTACCGCACAATGTTCCCGCCGATCAGGCCTCTGATCCTGAATACCTCAATATTTTCAACACGAACTGTCGGCGGCTGAGGCCGCTTGTTGCGTTGGATAGTTGATCGATACTGGAACCAATCGCGCCGATGAGAGCGCGCCAGTGACCGGGGCCGGGCAGCGGTTCCAAGGGAGGTCGTTTGTTGCATCCAGCCGCCACCAGCGGTGCGCCCGCCGTGCGCCGTCCCTTCTATCGCAGCCTGTACTTCACCGTCCTGCTGGCGATCGTGGCGGGTGGCGTGATCGGCCACCTGTGGCCTGACTTCGGCCAGTCCCTGAAGCCGCTCGGCGACGCCTTCATCAAACTGGTGAAGATGATCATCGCCCCGGTGATCTTCCTGACCATCACCACCGGCATCGCCGGTATGCGCGACCTGAAACAGGTGGGTCGTGTGGCGGCGAAGGCCTTTGCCTATTTCCTGGTCTTCTCGACCCTCGCCCTGATCATCGGACTGGTGATTGCCAATGTGGTCCAGCCGGGCCGCGGCCTGAACATCGACCCCGCCACGCTCAACGCCGGTGCCGTCGCGCAGTACACCGCCGCGGCGCACGAGAGCACCATTGTCGGCTTCCTGACCGGCATCATTCCCAACACCCTCGTCAGCGCCTTCGTCGAGGGCAACATCCTGCAGACGCTGTTCGTGTCGATCCTGTTCGGCATCGCCCTGGCCATGGCCGGCGATGTCGCAGCCCCGGTGACCCGCGCGCTGGACGCCCTCAGCCAGGTCGTCTTCAAACTGGTGGCGATCCTGATGAAGGCCGCGCCGATCGGTGCCTTCGGAGCCTTCGCCTTCACCATCGGTGCCTATGGTCTCGGCGCGATTGCCAACCTCGCCGCCCTGATCGCCACCTTCTATGTGACGTCTCTGGTCTTCGTGGTCGGCGTGCTGGGGCTGGTCTGCCTGGTCAACGGCTTCTCGATCTTCCGGCTGATCAGCTATCTGAAGGAAGAGCTTCTGCTGGTGCTCGGCACCTCGTCGTCGGAGGCGGCGCTGCCCAGCCTGATGCAGAAGCTGGAGCGCGCCGGTGCGCCCAAGTCGGTGGTCGGGCTGGTCGTCCCGACGGGCTATTCGTTCAATCTGGACGGCACCAACATCTATATGACTCTGGCGGCCCTGTTCATCGCCCAGGCCATGAACATCGAGCTCAGCCTGCAGGATCAACTGCTGCTGCTGCTGGTCGCCATGATCAGCTCAAAGGGGGCCGCCGGCATTACGGGAGCGGGCTTCATCACCCTGGCGGCGACGCTGGCGGTGGTGCCGGGCGTCCCGGTCGCCGGCATGGCGCTGATCCTCGGCATTGACCGCTTCATGAGCGAGTGCCGGGCGCTGACGAACTTCGTGGGCAATGCGGTGGCGACCCTGGTCGTCGCCCGCTGGGAGGGGGAACTGGACCGGGAGGCGCTGCACGCGGCGCTCGGGTCCGGACCGAAGGCATTGGCCGCACCGCCGGATCCGGCGGCAGGGCCGGGTGATCGAGACGTCGTAACGGCCGACTGAGAGCGGTCGACAATAAAAGCGGGAGGAAGAGACATGAGGACCATCCACAAGACAGCGCTGCTCGGCAGCGCCGCCATGCTGACGCTGCTGGCGTCGGCTTCGGGGGCCTGGGCGCAGACGGCGCCGGCGACCGGGTCGCAGGACGCGGCCAACAATCTCGACGAGGTCGTGGTTGTGGGCTCGCAGATCCGCGGAGCCGCGGTGAACGCCGCCTTGCCGGTCACCGTGGTGAACGAGGAGCAGATCCTCGCGACCGGCGCCGTCAACGGTGATGACCTGCTTCGGTCGATTCCGCAGATGGGCGACGTCCTCTTCAGCGCCGCCAACAATCCGCAGACGTCCAATGCCGCGCGCGGGGACGTCAACTCCGTCAACCTGCGCTCGCTGGGCGTTGGCAACACCCTGGTGCTGCTCAACGGTCGCCGCATCATCACCCACCCGACCAGCCAGGGCACGTCCGACACGGGCACGGTGCCGGTGCTGAGCTACAACTCCAACGCCATCCCGGTGTCCGGCACCGGCCGGGTCGAGGTCCTGCTCGACGGGGCGGCGGCCATCTATGGTGCCGACGCCGTGGCGGGTGTTGTGAACACCGTCCTGCGCGACAATTTCGACGGGCTCCGCATCCAGACCCAGTACGGCGGTGCCGAGGGCACCCATATGCGCGAGCTCACGACCAACATCTTCGCAGGCCGGAATTTCGAGCGCGGCAACATCTCCGGCTTCATCGACTATACGGACCGAACCGCCCTTCTGGCGGAGGATCAGGACTATACGGCCTCGTCCAACCTGCGCAGCCTGTTTGCCAATGAGCCGGGCTTTGACACCAGCCTTGATCCCGACGGCCGCGCCACCCGCGGGGCGTGGGCCAATCTGCAGGCGCAGACCAGCACCACCATTCGACGCAACGGCACGGCCCTGACCACCTCGGCCGGGTTCTTCCACACCCAGCCCGCCAGTTTCGGCTGCGCGACGCCGATCGGAACGGACATCTGTATCGCCACGGGCAATGCCAGCGCCAACGGCATTCAGCGCGACCTCCGGTACGACACCCAGGTGGGTACGACGGTCACCCCCGAGGTGGAGCGCCTGAACGTGTTCCTCACCGGCCGCTATGATCTGAACGATGAACTCGAGGCCTTCGGCGAGATCGGATTCTACCAGGCGACGACCCAGAACATCCAGCCGCCGACCATCAGCCTGAACGCCCTCTGGATCCCGGCGTCCAACTACTGGAACCCGTTCGGACCGGTGACCTTCGCGAACGGCCAGGCCAATCCGAACCGTCTCTCCGGCCTGACGGGCGTGCCGGTCGGCGGTCTCAATGTCCGCCTCGGCAACTACCGCTTCAACGACGCGGGCTTCCAGATCGTGGACGTCGAAAACTACCAGTCCCGGATCCTGGGCGGGCTGCGCGGCGAGCGGTGGGGCTTCGACTGGGAGACGGCGATCGTCTATTCGGAGGCCGAAGCCACGGACACCTCCAATGCCGTCAACATGACGGCGTTGCAGGCCAGCCTGGCCCTGTCCACGCCGGACGCCTACAACCCGTTCAACGGCGGTTGCGTCGCGACCACGACCTTTGGCGACTGCACGCCGAGTTCACAGGTCGCCATTGACGCGATCTCGACCGAACTGGTCCGGGTGTCGAGCACTTCGCTGACCATGGCTGACTTCAAGATGAGCCGGCCTGACCTGATGGAGCTTCCCGGCGGCCCGCTGGGCGTAGCCTTCGGTGTCGAGTTCCGACACGAGACCCAGAACGATGACCGGGACTCCGACCTCGACGGGACCAATGTCTTCACCGACATGATCGATGGCGCGATCAGCGTCTCGAACCTGTCGGCGGTCAGCTCCAACCCGGATACTTCGGGTACGCGCAATGTGACCTCGGCCTATCTCGAGTTCGCCGTGCCGGTCGTTTCACCCGAGATGAACATCCCGCTGATCCATAATCTGGAGTTCCAGGTCGCAGGCCGTATGGAGCACTACAGCGACTTCGGAGACGTGGCGAAACCCAAGATCGCCATGGCCCTGGACATCTTCGACGGGCTGCGGCTGCGGGCGTCCTATTCCGAAGGCTTCCGCGCGCCGAACCTTGAGCAGACCAATGCGACGACCTATTCGCGCCTCGCATCAAACAACGACTATCTCCGCTGCGAGGCCGATCTTCGCGCCGGTCGGATCGCGACCTTCAACGCCTGCGCCCGGTCGGTCAGCTATTCGCTGCGTGTCTCGGGGAACCCAGACCTGAAGCCGGAAGAAAGCACCAACCAGTCGGTCGGCCTGGTCTTCGAGCCCAAATTCCTGCCTGAGGCATTCGGCGACTTCACCTTCATGGTGGATCGCTGGCGCATCCAGCAGGAGGACATCGTCGGCCTGATCGGCGGCCAGACGGCGGTGGTCCAGGACTATCTGGCCCGTCTGAACGGTTCCTCCAATCCCAATGTGGTGCGCGCGGTCCCGAACGTCGACGACATCGCCTTCTTCACCGGAACCGGCATCGCGCCGGTCGGGGCGGTCCTCTTCGTCAATGACGGTTTCGTCAACCTGCTGCCGCAGGACGTGCAGGGCGTGGACTATGCCGTGAACTGGCGTCTTCGGGACACGCCGTGGGGCGATTTCCGGGCCCAGGTGAATGTCGCCCAGCTGCTCGAGTTCCATCGTGATGCCGGCCCGACCGTGCAGGCGCTCGACGACGCGCGCGACGCCGGCGCAATCAATCCCTCGACCCCGCTGCCCATCGCCAGCGACCTGCTGGCACGGAATGGACGGCCCGAGTTCAAGGTGTCGAGCACGCTGACCTGGAGCCAGGGACCGTTCCAGGTCGGTGCCTTCGTCCAGTACACCAGCGCGGTGGAAGAAACCGGCTTCCTCAACACGACCGGCGATGCCTGGATTGTGGAGGCCCAGACCACGGCGAACCTGTACGGCCAGTATGAGTTCGAGGGCGCGGGCTGGGCTGCCGACACCCGCATCCGCGTCGGTGCCCGGAACATCACCGACGAGGCGCCGCCGCTGACTTCGTCGGGCTATCTGGGATCGCTCTATCGTCCCTATGGCCGCTACTGGTACGCCAGCATTACCAAGACGTTCTGACACCGGGACCGGCGCCGCTGACATGGGTCACGGCGCCTGTCTGACCCGGCAGGAGAGACAGGCATGAGGCAGCTGGCGGCAGCGGCGCTTGCGATCGCCGGCTTCATCGCCGCAACCGGCGTGCGGGCTGACCCGCCGACGCCGCGCCCGATCGATTGTCCCGCTTCGGCCGGACGCGGAACGCGGTGCCTCTCGGGACAGGACGCCAACGGCGCCTGGTACGTTCTCGCGATCCCGCCGAACTGGAACAACCGGCTGATCGTCCACGCCCACGGCGGGCCCCGCACCGGGACGCCCGAGGCGGCCGATCCGCTGGAGGATCTTGACCGGTTCTCGGTCATGGTGCGCCATGGCTATGCCTGGATCGGCTCCACCTATCGGCGCGGCGGCTACGGCGTGAGAATGGCCGCCGAGGACACCGACAACAGTCGCGCGGTCTTCTGGTCATTGTACGGCCGCCCCGAGCGCACCCTGCTGCATGGCCAGTCCTGGGGCGGCAATGTCGCCGCCAAGGCGTCAGAGCTCTATGCCGGAAGCGCTGAACCGGGCTGGAACTATGACGGCGTCCTGATCACCAATGGCGTCGTTTCAGGCGGCACCCGCGCCTATGGCTTCCGCGCTGATCTGAGGGCGGTCTATCAGTACTACTGCGCCAACCATCCGGCCCCGGATGAGCCCGCCTATCCGCTCTGGCAGGGCCTGCCGCTGGACAGCCGCATGACCCGGGCGGAGCTGCGGCGGCGGGTTGAGGCCTGTACCGGCGTGGACCGGCCCGCTGCGCGCCGGTCTCCCGACCAGGCCGCACGGCTGCGGGACATCCTGGCCGTGACCGGCGTGGCCGAAGCCCAGCTGGTCAGCCACCTGAGCTGGGCGACCTTCCTGTTCCAGGACATGGTCCTGCTGCGGCTCGAAGGACGCAATCCGTTCGACAACAGCGCGACGGTGTACAGTGGATCCGCTGACGATGCGGCGCTGAACGCGGGCGTCCAGCGCTTTGCGGCCGATCCGCAGGGCGTGGCGCTGCTGGCGCATGATGCGGATCTGACGGGCGAGATCGTCCGCCCGACCCTGACATTGCACGGCCTCCACGATCCGACTGTGAGCGTTGATCTTGAAGCCCTGTACGCCGCGACCGTCTCCGCGGCCGGCCGGTCGGCGTGGCTTGTGCAGGCGGTCACGGATGAATCCGACCACAGCAAACTGTCAGACGCGGGATATATGACAGTCCTGGATGCGCTGGAGCGCTGGATTGATCGTGGCCAACGGCCAGACCCCGCCGCCTTCCAGGCCCGATGCCAAGCGCTCTGGTCGCAGCAGGGGCCCTGCCTGTTCATTGCACGCTGACGGGGAAGCGCGTGGGTCGGCGGTCAAGTGCCGCCACTTGCGCTTCTGAACCGGCAGAGGCACCGGTATCCTCTCAGCCGTCATGACTGCCGAAAAGGGATGCAAGCGTATGTCGCTCACGGGACGTGAACTACGGTCGACCGTTTCTGACGGGGTGCTGAGGCTGTCACTCGATGAGGTCGTGGTCGGAGACCTGGCGCCGGACGAAATCGTCGTGCGGGTCGAGGCGGCTCCGATCAATCCGAGTGATCTCGGCCTGTTGCTCGGCCCGGCTGACGTTGCGTCGATGCGTTCAGAGGGATCCTCCGGCCGGCCCGCATTGGCTTTCGACATTCCGGAGGCCCGGCGCGCCAGTGTCGCGGCCCGCGTCGGCCAGTCGCTGAGCGTCGGGAATGAGGGGGCCGGCACGGTCGTCGCCGCGGGTGAGCAGGCAAAGGACTGGATAGGGCGGTGCGTCGGCCTGGTCGGGGGCGGGATGTATGCTGACCTTCGCAAGATCAGGACGCGCGACGCGCTCCCGCTTCCGAAGGGTGTGGCAGCGGCGGAAGGGGCTGCGCTGACGGTCAATCCGCTGACGGCCCTTGGCTTTGTAGAAACAGCGCGCGCCGAAGGTCACGCGGCGATCGTGCACACCGCTGCGGCCTCAAGCCTCGGACAGATGCTGCAGAAGATCTGCGCCAGCGACGGCATCCCCCTCGTCAATATCGTTCGCTCTGACGAACAGGTCCAACTGCTGCGGGGCATGGGCGCGCAGTTTGTCCTCAACAGCCTTGACGCAGACTTCAGGTCGCAGCTCGTCGATGCGGTCAGCGCGACCGGGGCGACCGTCGCGTTTGATGCGATCGGCGGGGGCTCGCTCGGCAGCGACATCATGCGTGCGATGGAGAAGGGGGCTGTCAATCGCATGACAGAGTACAGCCGATACGGCTCGACGAGCTTCAAGCAGCTGTACGTCTATGGTGCCCTGGATCTCTCACCGATGGTCCTGGATCGCCTGGCGTTCGGTTTTCAATGGAGCGTATCCGGGTGGCTGCTGACCCCGTTCCTGCAGAAGGCAGGGGCCGAAACCGTGATGCGTCTGCGCAAGCGCGTGTTTGATGAGCTGACCACGACCTTTGCGACGCACTACACCAGGACGATTGGTCTTGGCGAAGCCCTCGATCCTGACCTGCTGCGCGCCTATGAACGCAAGGCGACAGGTGAGAAGTTTCTCATCAACCCCACGCTGAACTAGGCCGTCCCTCCTGCCGGGAGGCAGGCCTGACTCAGAGGGTCAGCCAGGCCAGGTGGGTGAGCGCAGCGGCCAGGACAAGGACGCCCGCCACGGCAACCCTCGGCCCGGCAACCAGGGTCGAGACCGGCTGTGTCGGAAAGGCCATGGCGTGGGTCAGGGCCATCATCTTGTATTCGTGCGCCTGCAGGAAGGCAGCATTGGTCGAGAGCACCATCATGTCGCGACGGCTGCGATAGCGCATCAGGCCGACGAGACTCCAGCCCGGGTCCGCCGGGACATTGAGCGGGTCGACATAGGTCGAAACCTTCCGGTACGTCAGCAGGGGGATCCCGCCGCCGGCAATCAGCGTCGGGGCGAAGACCGAAAAATAGTGCTTCATCAGATCCGTTCCACTGCGGATCTTGCCCGAGACCGGATCCGCCGCCGGCTCGCGCCTGATGCGGATCAGGTTGAACATGAAGAACTCGCGGCCGTCATCCTGTTCCAGGAAACGCCGGATCAGAGTCATGTCATTGAGGCCCTGGGGCCAGAGGGCCTCGGCCCGGGCCACGAAAGCCTCGACCTCATGCGGCCGGAGCGGTCCCCGCCAGTTGTCGTACCAGAGCCGAAAAATGAGATACAGGCCCGCGGCCAGCGCCCAGATCATCCAGGGGTGAGGATTCACGACGCCCTCAGTTCGACCAGGTCACATAGGTGTCGCCGGGACGGATCGGGTCCTCACCGGTCCGGTCAACCCCCACCGGTGCCTCGACAAGGGCCGGCCACATCGGGGCCATCTGGGTGGCGTCATGGGCCTGCAGCTCTGCCCTCAGCCTGGCGACGACCTCGGGGCGGCTGGCCGCAAGGTTGGTCCGTTCGGTCGGGTCGTTGGCCAGGTCGTAAAGCCAGGCACGCGCCGGCCGGTCGAGCACCTGCAGTTTCCAGTCACCGGAACGGACCACGCGATAGCCGCCCGAACGCCAGAAGAGGGATTCATGCGGCCGTCCGGCCCTGCCGTCGGCCAGGAAGGGCGTCAGATCGACGCCGTCCATCCGTCGGTCCGTCGGCAGGGTTGCGCCGGCCGCCGCAGCCGCTGTCGCGAAGATGTCGAAATGGGAGACCGGCGCTGACATACGCGTCCCGGCGGGAATGCGTGCGGGCCAGTTCATGTAGTAGGGCACCCGGATTCCACCCTCGAAGAAGGTCAGTTTCCAGCCCCGGAAAGGCTTGTTGATGTTCGGGAGGCCGATGTAGTTGGCCCCGCCGTTGTCGCTGCTGAAGACCACGAGCGTGTTCTCGTCGAGCCCCTGGGCCTTCAGTTCGTTCATGATCCGGCCGACGCCGCGGTCCAGGGCGATGATCATCGCCGCATAGACGCGCTCACGGTGGTTGGTGATGTGCGAGAGGGCGTCGTAGTCCGACTTGAGGGCCTGCAGGGGTGTGTGCGGCGCATTATAGGCCAGGTACATGAAGAACGGCCGATTACGGTTGGCCCGGATCCCGGCCAGCGCCTGATCCGTCATATAGTCGGTCATATAGCGGTCGGGATGGAACCGCGGCCCGCCGTTGTACTGGACGCTGTAAGGCAGGTTGGCCCACAGGAAGCGGTCGAGTGGATCGAATGACTGACGCGAGTTGACCACGTTCGGGTCGCGTTCCGGCAGGAACATCTGTGCGCCGACCATAAAGCCCAGGCTCTCGTCAAAGCCCTGATCCTCGGGCCGCATGCCGGCAGTCTCGCCCAGGTGCCACTTGCCCAGGTGCATGGTGTGGTAGCCGCGGGACTGCATCAGCTCCGCGATTGTGATCTCGCCGGCCGGGACGCCCATCTGCTCATAGGGAGGGACCTGGTCCACCCGGTCGCTGCGGAAAACGGGTCGCATTTCATTGTCTTTGCGCGACAGGGTCGGCAGCAGCCGCGCCATCTGGACCGGAACAGAGGTGAACTCAAAGCCGAACCGGGTTGGGTAGCGGCCGGTCATCAGGGCCGCGCGGGAGGGGGAGCAGGTCGCGTTGCCGGCATAGCCCTCGGCCAGAATCGCGCCGCCCCGGGCCAGGGCATCGATGTGGGGCGTGGGGACGGTGCCGTCGCCCAGACCGCCATTCAGGCTGATGTCGTTGAAGCCCAGGTCATCGGCCAGGATGACGATCACGTTCGGCGGCCGATCGGCGGGGGCCATCGCCGGCGTTGCCGGTCCGGCTTCCCAGACAACCGGGCGGTTCGGTCCGACCGGGGGGCCGCGCCAGCCGGCCATGTGAAGGATCACATAGTCCTTGAGCGCGAGGCCACCGAAGCCGAGCAAAAAGAGGCCCGCCAGGGCTCCACCAATCCAAATGGCCCGCTTCATGGTCTGTCCCCCGTCGGGCCCCTCGGAACGGACCCGTCTTTTATTGTCATAGAGGATGCCAATATATAGAAGGGCCTGTAAAGTCCCGGAACCTTCAGGAACCTGCCAAAATGAGCGAGCGACACGTGATGGCGACCCTTTTTCTGTTAGCAGGCCTGATCCTGGCTCCGGGCGCGGCCATGGCGGGAACCCCGGCTGAGGACTTCGTCGCCAGTGATGCCGACCGCTCCGCCACGCTCAGTCCCGCCGAGTTTCGTCGCTTCATCAGTCTCGGGGCCGCGGCCGGGCGCCCCCGGGCGGTCATGGTCCGTGACCGGAATGTCTATGACCGGGCCTTCCAGCAACTGGACAGCGACCGCAACGGGCAATTGTCACGCGCCGAACTGCAGCTCCGCTAGCAACATCAGCCGCCCCGATGACGCCGGTCGCGCGGTGCCCTCGAGCGGGAAATGAAACCCGCCGTCCGTTCCCGTGTCCGGCAGGGCTGGCAAAGGTCCCGGGCACCAAAGAGGCGATCCACCGCATCCCCCGTCCGGCTTTCAGGGCGGCTTAGTCATTCAACCCCCAAGCACGGTCTGCGCCTTGAGTGCCACTCAGATGGCGGGCGTGCCGTCGAGCGAGACCCAGGCCCATGCCACACATCATCTCTGCCGACAGTCTCGTGGGCCGCGTGGGGGACGATCTCGGTTTTTCGGACTGGGTTCTGGTCGATCAGGAGCGGATCGACCGGTTCGCGGCGGCGACCGGCGATCACCAGTTCATCCATGTCGATCCGGTGGCGGCGGCACAGACCCCGTTTGGCGGCACCATCGCCCACGGCATGCTGACCCTGTCCATGGCCATTGCCATGCTGCCCCCCGGCTATCTGCTCGTAGAGGGTCTGGTGATGGCGGTGAACTACGGGTTCGAAAAGGTCCGGCTGATCGCGCCCGTTCGCTCGGGCTCGGAGATCCGGGCCCGGCACAAGTTCCTGGGCGCCACCCCGCGGGGATCCGGCTGGCTGCTGCGCAATGAGATTACGGTCGAGATCCGGGGCACGGACAAGCCGGCCCTGACG
Organism: Aquidulcibacter paucihalophilus; assembly: GCA_030285985.1. Lineage (NCBI taxonomy): Bacteria > Pseudomonadati > Pseudomonadota > Alphaproteobacteria > Caulobacterales > Caulobacteraceae > Aquidulcibacter > Aquidulcibacter paucihalophilus. Next base: position 2,378,574 of record CP127384.1, on the reverse strand, counting down.
GCTGAGTCCCTGATCCTGCAACTGACGGCCTGACGATGCGCGAGGCGATCTACGACTTCATCATTGTCGGTGCCGGCTCGGCCGGCTGTGTGCTGGCCGAGCGACTTTCGCGCGATGCGGACCATACCGTTCTGCTGCTGGAGGCGGGCGGGCCGGATAACAGTGCCCTGATCCGCACGCCGATGCTGATGGGCCTCGCCATTCAGTCCCGGGCCTACAACTGGCACTATGAGACCGAAGCCCAGGCCGGGCTGAACGACCGGCGGCTTTACTGGCCCAGGGGCAGGACCCTGGGCGGTTCGAGTGCGATCAATGCGATGCACTACATCCGGGGAGCGCCCGGAAACTACGACGAATGGCGCGACGTTTTCGGATGCGAGGGCTGGGGCTGGGACAGGGCCTTGCCGGCGTTCCGGGAGGTCGAGGGCCAGACGCGCGGAGCAGACGCGTATCACGGTGCCGATGGACCGTTGACGGTGCAGGACATTGCCCCGCTGAACCGGCTGACAGAGGCCTTTTTCGAGGCCGGGGGGCTGCTCCAGTATCCGCGAAACCCCGATTTCAACGGGGCCGCCCAGCTGGGATTCGGTCCCTATCAGGTCACACAGCGTGGCCTGCACCGCTGGAGTGCGGCCGATGCCTTCCTGAAGCCGGCCCTGTCGCGACCGAATCTGACCGTCAGGACCGGCGCGCTCGCCCGTCGGATCCTGATCGAAGGTGGCGTCGCCCGGGGCGTGGAGTTGGGGGGCACCGGCCAGCACGAGCCGTTCACCGCCCGGCGTGAGGTGATCCTTTGCGGCGGTGCCGTGAACTCGCCGCAACTGCTGCAGCTGTCTGGCGTTGGCGATGCCGCGGATCTTCGCGCCGCAGGCGTCACGCCCGAAGTCGACCTGCCGGGCGTCGGCCGCAACCTGCAGGACCATATCGACATTATCGGCCAGATCTCGACCCGTAGCGCGGCCTCAATCGGCCTGTCCTTGCGGGGATTGCCGCCCCTGGTGGGCGGTGTCGCCGCCTGGCTGGCCGGGCGGCCGGGCCCCCTGTCGACCAATCCGATCCAGGGCGGTGCCTTTGTCCGTTCATCCCGGGCCGGCGACCTGCCGGACATCCAGCTGGTTTTCACACCGGGTCTGGCCGCGCCGCACGGACGCGAACTGCCGCTCGGGCACGGGGCGACGCTCCATGCCTGTGTGCTCTATCCGGAGAGCCGCGGCCGGATCCGCATCGTCAGCGACGATCCGGCCGTGCCGCCGGCGATCGACCCGGCCTATCTGACGGCCCCGCATGACCTCGAGGTCCTGACCGATGGGCTGGAGATCGTCCGGACCTTGCTGGGTTCGGCAGCGTTTGAATTTGACCGCCGCGCCGAGTTGCTGCCGGGTCCGGACAAGACCAGCCGTTCCGCGCTGATGGATGACGTCCGGGCACGGGCCGAGACCCTTTATCATCCGGTCGGCACCTGCATGATGGGGCAGGGCGAGCTCTCTGTGGTCGACCCGCAACTGAGGGTACGGGGCGTTGAGGGGCTCCGGGTCGTCGACGCGTCCGTCATGCCCCGGCTGGTCGGCGGCAACACCAATGCCCCGACCATCATGATCGCCACCCTTGGCGCCGCTATGATCCTGGAGACAGCCCAATGACCGGGACCCTGACAGCCCCACCTGCATCGGACAGGATCCGGGCCCTTATCGCGGCCCAGCAGGCCGCTTTCGCACAGGATCCCCGGCGTTCGCTGGCCGACCGGCGGCGCGACCTGGGCATCGTGGAAGCCCTAGTGCTCGACAATGAGGACGCCATTGCCGAGGCGATCGATGCCGATTTCGGCGGGCGATCGCGCAACGAGACGCGGCTGCTGGAGATTGTCGTCACGGCCCAGGCGGCGCGGCATGCCCGCAAGGACCTGTCGCGATGGATGAAGGTTCGCACGGTGCCGACGCCTTCAATGGCGGCACCGGGGCGATCCCTTGTCCGGTATGAGCCCAAGGGCGTCGTCGGGATTGTCGCGCCCTGGAACTATCCGATCCAGTTGAGCCTCGTTCCGTTGATTGCTGCCCTGGCGGCCGGCTGCCGGGCCCTGATCAAGCCGTCCGAACTGACCCCCCGGACCAGTGACCTGATGGCTCGTCTGCTGTCCGAGCGCTTCCCCGCTGACCAGGTTGCGGTGGTGACCGGTGGGGCCGATGTCGCCGAGGTCTTTTGCAGCGAGCGGTTCGACCATCTGTTCTATACCGGCTCAACGCGGATCGGCCGTTCCGTGGGTCAGGCCGCCGCCCGGAACCTGACGCCGGTCACGCTGGAACTCGGCGGCAAGTCCCCGGTCATCGTTGATGCCTCAATCCCTCTGGACCGCGTGGCCCATCCCCTGGCCTGGGGCCGGTTCCTGAACGCGGGCCAGACCTGCGTCGCGCCGGACTATGTGCTGGTCGAGGGCCACCGCGCCGAGGCCCTGGGTCAGGCCGTGATCCGGCAGGCGGGGGTCTTCTATCCCGAATTCGCTTCCAACCCCGACTACACCGCCATCGTCTCGGACCGGCACCATGCGCGATTGACGGCGATGATCGACGAGGCGCGACACAGGGGGGTGCAGATCCTGCAGCCGCCCCACGACGCCGCGTCCCTTGCCGGTAGCCGGCGGATAGCTCCCACCGTCATGATTGATCCGCCCGCCGACCTGGCCGTCATGCGTGAGGAGATTTTCGGACCGGTGCTGCCGATCGTGAGCAGCGCCTCCATTGCCGCGGCCTGCGCCCGGGTGAACGCGGGGGAACGGCCCCTGGCGCTCTATGTGTTCAGCGATGACCGTGCCGTCGTCCGTCAGGTGCTGGACAGCACCCTCTCGGGCGGGGTCTCGGTGAACACGACCATGGTCCATCTCTCCAATGAACACCTGCCATTCGGCGGCGTCGGCGAGAGTGGCTCGGGGGCCTATCACGGACAGCGTGGCTTCGAGGAGTTCAGCCATGCCCGCAGCGTGTTCGAGGCGGGCCGGTGGCACTCGAGCCGGCTGATCGCGCCGCCCTATGGTGCCGTGTTCCGCTTCGCTGCCGGCATCGCACTCAAATCCTGAACCGGGGCATTCCCCCGGACAGGGTGCAGGACGGCGCTACGGCAGGGTCCGGTAGCCGACGAAGACAATCGCCAGCATCACCACCTCGACCGCGATCAGCGGCATGGCCTTTGCGCCGCTGCCGTCCAGGACGGCACTGACCAGGCGTCCCAGGATGATGACCGCGAGCATGATCATCGGGATGAGCAGGACGTCCGACCGGTTACGCACCGCGGCATAGATCGCCGAGAGGCCGAACATCAGGAAGAGGGCGAAGAAGTCGCCGCGCAGGGTCGACAGTCCGACCGGGCCTGTCGGTTCCAGTCCCAGTCGCAGGGCGACCCGAGCAGGTGTCAGCAGGAATCCTGCGGCCAGCGGCAGGGTCAGGGCCCCGAGGCCAAACAGTGCAAACCGGACGATGGTATTCAAGACGCGGCCCTCTTGGCATGGTCGGTGACAGAACTGCGTCCGGTATGGTCAGGATCCTCCTGACCGCCGATCGCCCGGAACGCTTAACCAAGCCGGTATTCTGCGGCAAAGCTTAATCGTCGCAAGCCCACTTTATTTTGGCACTTATGGTGCTAACGTACCCCTCAGGTCCGCCGTGTAAAAAACGAGACAGGACGAGGGGAGGCTCCAGCTTTCAATAGCGTGGCAGCCAAGGGGAGGATTGTTATGAAGACCACCAGGAAACTCGGCGTATCGCTGTTGTCGCTTACAGCGGCCATGGCAGCTTCCAATGTTGCCATGGCGCAGGACCCGCAGAGCGGTGCCTCGGAGCCCGCAAGGCTGGACGAGATCATCGTCCAGGCGACCAAGCGGTCCGAGAGCCTGTTCGATGTTCCGGTGGCCGTGACCGCCTATTCAAGCGAGCAGCTTCAGGCCGCCCAGGTCCGCGATGTGCGCGATCTGCAGATTGTGGCCCCGACCCTTGCGGTCAACTCCAGCACCGGATCGACCCAGACGGTCTTCACCATCCGCGGTGTCGGCACTGCCGGCCAGAACACCGGGCTTGAGCAGTCCGTTGGCGTGTTCCTGGATGGCGTCTATCGCGGCCGTCCCGGGGCGGCCCTCGGCGACCTCGCCGACGTCAGCCAGATCGAGGTGCTGCGCGGACCGCAGGGCACGCTGTTTGGTCGGAATACGTCTGGCGGCGTCATCGCCGTGCAGACAAGACAGCCCGAGTTTGTCCCCGGCGGCCAGTTCACGGCGTCTGCGGGCGACTATGGCCATCGCCAGTTCATGGCGACTGTCACCGGACCCCTGCTGGGCGACTCCGTGGCGGGACGCCTGACCGCGACCTCGCAGGAGCGTGACGGCTACGTCGACGATTTCCGCCTGGGCGGCACCTACAATGACCGGTCGCGCTGGTCGGTTAAGGGGCAACTGCTCTGGGATATCTCGCCCGATGCGACGCTGCGTCTGATCGCCGACCGGTCCGAGACCGAGGAGGTCTGCTGTGCCGCCATACCCGTCTTCTATGGCCCGACCTCGGCGGCGCTCACTGCGCTGGGGGGCGTGCTGCGGACAGGGACGGCAGGGTCCCATGGCGGTTTCGCCGGCCGCTTTGTCGACAACAGCATCTATGATGTGGCTGTGAATCCGGCCACCCAGCCCCTCGACGACTCCTCGGTCGACCAGGGTGTTTCGGCCCAGCTGGACTGGAACCTGGGGGCGACCGACCTGACCGTCATCGCCTCGCGTCGCACCTTTGAGACCATGCCCACGGTCGATGCCGACTTCACCAACCTCAACATGCTGTCCCAGACCACCGGTCAGGACATCACGGAGGGGTCCCTCGAGGTCCGTCTGGCCTCGGCGGATCCGGATGCCCGGCTCGAGTGGCTGATCGGCGGTTTCCTGTTCAACCAGGACATCTTCGCCGACCAGGAGCTCCGCTACGGCAACCAGCTCCGCGCCTATATCGAGGCGATCACGCCGCGCGTGCCTGTCGCGCCCGGGGTGACCGTGCCGATCCTGACCCGTCTGGAGCAGGTGACCGGACGCCCTGTGGGCACGTTCCTGGCCCCCGGCGTCGCCGTCAACGACGACTATGACTACGAAAGCCGCAGCGCGGCCCTGTTCGGCCAGGCGACCTTCAATGTGACGGATCGGCTCGCGATCACGGGTGGGCTTCGCTACTCGCGTGAAGAGAAGAATGCCGACTATCGGATCCAGTCATTCGATACGCTCTCCCAGATCCAGTTCGTTGGTCCCCTGGCTCCGTTTGCGGCGCTCCGGAGTCTGCAGCTCTACCCGGCGGTCAATCCGTTCACTGCAGAAATCAAGGATGACGATCTCTCCGGGACGGTCAGCGTGGCCTATGAGCTCTCCGATGAGGTCAACCTGTTTGCCCGCTATGCCCGGGGTTACAAGTCGGGCGGTTTCAACCTCAACCGTACGGCCGCGCAGACCACGCCGGGCAACCCGGTGGCTGACCCCAACAGGGTGATCTTCAACCCCGAGGTCGTCGATGCCTTTGAAGTGGGGACCAAGATCCGCTTCTGGGACGGTCGGGGCCAGCTCAACGCCAACCTGTTCTTCCAGGCGCTGGAAGATTACCAGACCAATGCTTTTGACGGCAGCAGCTTCCGGATTACCAACGCCGGCGGACTGGAGAGCAAGGGACTGGAGTGGGACTACCGCATCCGGCTGACCGACAACATCATCATCGATGGCGGCGGCACCCTGCAGGACGTCCAGTACACCGACTTTGCCAACGCCCAGGCTACCGCAGCCCAGGTCCTTGCCGGTCAGAACGTTCAGGACCTGAGCGGCAGGACGCCGAACTTCGTCTCCGAGGTCCTGATCTCCGGCGGCATCACCTATGAGACGCCGTTGACCGGTTCCCTCGGTCTGCGGGCCAACCTCAACTATCTGTACCGGTCGGAATACGCCACCGCCCAGGACCTCGACCCGCTCTCCTTCCAGGACGGCTATGTCATGCTCAATGCCAGCATCGGCATTGGCACGCTTGACGAGGCCTGGGGTGCGGAGATCTGGGTTCGCAACCTGACGGACGAACGGGTCGCCAACATTGTTTTCGACACGGTCTTCCAGACGGGCAGCCAGAGCGCCTTCATGGAGGCTCCGCGTACGATGGGCATCACCCTTCGTCGTAACTTCTGATCGGGGGACGCCAGGGCTCGGCCATGGGGATCAAGGCACTGATCGGGCCCATGGTCAGCCGGGCGATCACCTCGAACCGGCGACGCGATACGCAGCGTCGCCGGTTCGAGGATGCTCGTGTTCGGGCCGGAAAACCGCATGAAGTCCTGTATTTCCATCAGGTGGACGACCCCTATTCTGCCCTGATGGCCGGCCGGCTTGCCGGCCTGGTCGAGCAATACGGGGTCGTACTCACGCCACATCTGGTGCCCCCGCCGCCCGGCTGGGCGGCACCGGAGCGGCAGAAGCTGACGGTCTATGCCCGGCGGGACGCGGCGCTGATCGCCCCCGCCTATGGTCTGGACTATTGTGACCGGGCCATTCCGTCCGCGCCGGAGGTGGAACGGGCCCAGTCCATTCTGAAGTCCGCGATCGACACCGGGCGTTTTGCGGTCGCGGCCCCGGTTGTCGCGCGTGCCCTCGGCGCGGGAGACTCCCTCGACGCTGCTGAGGCGGCGTTCGGTTCAGCGACCCCGGCGACCGTCGCGGCGGCGCTTGAGGCTGGCGACCGCCTGCGGAACCGGCTTGGTCACTATCTCGGCGCGACCCTGCATCATGCCGGTGAGTGGTATTGGGGCGTTGATCGTCTCGGCGATCTGGAGATGCGGCTCGGGGCCCTTGGATGCGGCGACGGCGGCCCGGCGTTCCACGCCCTGGCCACGCGCCCGCAACTGAGGTTTCTCGAAACCGCTCGAGCCGCAGACACGCGTACACCGGCCCTGGAGATGTTTCTCTCGTTCCGAAGTCCCTACACCTATCTGGCGATGGAACGGGTCCGGGCCCTTGTCAGCCACTACGGGGTGGAACTGCGCCTGCGATTTGTCCTGCCCATGGTCATGCGCGGCCTTCCGGTCCCGGCGGCCAAGCGGACCTATATCCTGCGCGACTGCAAACGGGAGGCCGACCATCTCGGGTTTCCCTTTGGCTCTGTCTGCGATCCGGTGGGACGGCCGGTGGAACGCGGTCTGGCCATCCTGAACGGTGCCATCGCAACGGGATCCGGCATGGCTTTCGCATGCTCCTTCCTGCGCGGTGTGTTCGCCGAGGCGATCGATGCCGGCTCCGACAGTGGCCTGCGTCATCTGGTCGAACGGGCCGGACTCGACTGGCAACAGGCCCTCGTCTGGATGGCGGATGAGAGCTGGCGCGAGGTCGCCGAGGACAATCGCCGCTCCATGTTCGCTGATCAGCTCTGGGGCGTGCCGTCGTTCCGTTTCGGAGACCTGGCCACCTGGGGCCAGGACCGGCTCTGGCTGGTCGAGCAGGCCATTATTGAAACCCTCGGCGGGCCCAAGGCGACCGCCTCAGACTTCGGAACCGGAACAAAAACATGAACCTTCGCCGCGTTGCACTCGCCGGTCTCATCCTCGTCGTTCTGGCGGCCGGAGTGCTGATCGTGTTCCAGCGACCCATCGGGGCCGGCGTGCTGGGGCGTATTGCGAACACCCAGGTCGGTCGCGACAGTGTCGCTGACATGGCGGACGGTCTCAATGTCGCGCTTTGCGGAACCGGGTCACCCTTCCCCGACCCGACCCGGGCGGGTCCATGCAGCGCCGTGATTGTCGGTGGCAAGGTCTTCGTGATCGACAGCGGGGAGGGGGCCGCCCGCAGCCTGGCGAGAATGGGGATTCCGGCCTCGCGGATCGAAGCGATCTTCCTGACCCATTTCCATTCCGACCACATCGACGGTCTGCCGCCGGTCCTGCTGCAGAGCTGGGTCAGCGGGACCCGCACCCGGCCAATGCCTCTCTACGGACCGGAGGGCGTCGAGAGTGTGGCCGCCGGGTTCAATGCCGCCTATGTGCTCGACTCGGGCTATCGGGTCGCGCACCACAGCGCTGCCATTGCGCCGCCCTCCGGACAGGGGGCCGCCCCCGTCGCCTTCAGTATCCAGGGTGCAGCGGCCGCCGGCGGGCTCGTGGTCTATAATGCCGATGGCCTCGTGGTGACGGCGTTCACCGTCAATCATAATCCGGTCCATACGGCCGTAGGCTATCGCTTCGACTATGCCGGGCGCAGCGTGGTCTTCAGCGGCGACACGGCGGTCTCGGCCCACCTGAACGCCATGGCGGCCGGTGCCGACATCCTCGTTCACGATGCCCTGCAGCCGGCCCTGCTTTCGACCATCGAAAAGCGACTGGATGACAAGGGGCAGGCCAATCTGGCCCAGGTCATGCGTGACATCGTCGACTATCACGCCACCCCCGAACAGGCAGCCGATGCGGCGAAGGCCGCGGGCGTGGACACGCTGGTTCTGAACCACCTCGTGCCACCCCAGCCCCTCGACTATGGGTACGCGGCCTTCCTGGGCGATGCGCGCAAGCATTTTGACGGCCCGATCATCGTCGGCGAGGACGGCATGCTGTTCAGCCTGCCGCGCGGTGACGACAGCATGCAGCGCAAACGCCTGTTCTAGATCGCGTTCGGTCTGGACGTGATCGCGTCCAGACCCGGCCCGCGGCAGGCCGCTCGGTCCCGGTTGCTTCCGGGCTCAGCCGGCCGGCGTTCGGGCGGCCAGCAGCAGCGACCGAAGCGTGTGCTCCATCACCCGTCTGGCCTCGACTACGGTCAATTGCTGGTCGCGGCGCATTCCGATCCATGTCGGCCAGGATGAGGCCAGGACCATGGAGCGCAGGAACAGTTCCCGGTCGGCTTCGGCCGCCTGGTTCAGAGACGTCGAGAAGACGGTGTTCAGGTAGTTGCGGTGGGTGCCTTCGTCCTCGCGCAGCATGCGGTCGATCACAGGATTCATGGCGCGCATGGATCGGGCGACATCCCGCACCGGGCTGACATATTCCCACAGCCGGCCCAGTCTCTGCGCCACGGCAGTAATCAGCTCGGGTTCGGGCAGCCCGCTGATGTCGCGTGAATGAAACCGGGCGAAGACCTCTTCGCGCTGCAATTGGGTCGCCGCGATGATCAGCTCATTGGTGTCGGCGAAATGCCGGAAGACGGAGCGCCGGGACACATTGGCCCGGTCGGCGACGGCGTCCATCGTCGGCATCTGACGTGTCTCGCGAACCAGGTCGAGCAGTGCCCGGGCGACCGCAGAGCGGCTGCGCTGACTGCGGATGCGCCGACCGTCGACAACAGACTCTTCGTCCGCGCTTTCCAGCAAAAGAATGCTCCAAATATTGACATCCGGAATGCCAAAACATTACGCATTCCGCGTGGCTATTCCAGCCACCTTAACCTGTTTTATTCCCATACCGGAGGAACGTGACATGACGCTAGACGAAATCACCTCGGAGATCCGGGGCCGCGTCGCGGCCAACGGTGGCATCAAGGGCAAGACGGTGAAGTTCCATTTCGGCGACGATGGAGCCATCCGGATCGACTCCCGGGGCGACGAGGCGGTGGTCGACAATGAAGACAGCGCGGCCGACTGCACGGTCAAGATCTCGAAAGACGACTTCCTCGAAATGGCTGCCGGCCGCCTGAACCCGACGGCTGGCTTCATGTCGGGCAAGATCAAGATCGAAGGCGACATGGGCCTGGCCATGCAGCTGGGCAATATCCTGAACTAGAGAACAGCCGGGCCGGTCGCTCAGCTCGGGAGACCGGCCCACACCTCGCGGTTCCCAACACGCTCAATGCGTCGGCGCGCCTTGAGTTCCAGCCAGTGGGCCAGTCCCAGCGGCGCGAGATAGGCCCGCACGGACTCGCGCCCGGCCGGTTCCAGCCGCTCAAACGCGTCGGTCACCGACTGCAGTTTGAAGACACTGAAGGCCCTCAGGGTGGTCGTGACCGGCGTCCCCATCAGGTCGAAGGTCACTTGCCCCTTCGGACGGCGGCTCCGGTCCTCTGACTGCAGGAGCTCACCGGCCGCGAGGTCTGGATGGTCGGCCAGCCAGCGGTCCAGCGCCTCGACCTGGGCGGTCAGTTCGGCACCGTAGATCCCGGCCACGGCCGCGCAGACCGGACCCAGGGTCTCGGCCAGGCTGTCGTCCGCGGCATAGGCCGGATCCAGATCGGCGAACTCCGGCATGTCGGCATCGGCCGCATTCATCCGCTCGACCCAGCGCAAGACGAAATAGGCCTTCCGCCGCATCTGATCGGCCGGGTAGGGGTCACGGCCCAGATGGGCATAGAAGGACGACAGCAGGCCGAAATCGCCGATGCTGGGCACGCCGCCCAGCAGGTAGGGCGACCGGCGGAAATGCTCGTTCAGAGCGGCCAGCAGGATCTCATAGGCCTGTTCGATGGCGGGGATGGTCTCGGCCGTGACACCCAGGATGGGCAGGTAGCCCCCCATTTTCGCCATCGCTGCTTCGGCGATCATCGGGACCTGCGACGGCTCGGCAGAGGGCGCGATCCCGGCGGCGAACCCGGCCTGGATAAAGGCGTGGTTCTGTTCGGGAAAGCTCCAGCGATAGTGCATGCCGGTCCGGATCATGCCTTCATCACCGAACAGTTCGAAAATGCGGGCGATGACCGACTGTCGGGGTCCGGTCGGATAGATCGGGACAGCCGCCGGAAAGGCCTGTTCGACGTGATCGAGAATATCGGCCGTATCCTGGATGATGGTGCCGTCGGGCGTCTCGAGGACCGGGATCATGAACCGGCCGAGTGCCGGCGCGATGGTGCCGCCAAATCGCGGGTCATTGACCAGCCGTTCCTGGAACGGAACGCCGCGTTTGCGCAGGTGGGCCCGGGCCTTGCCGGTAAACATGGATACCGGCATGCCGTAGAGAAGATAGGGTTGCGTCATGGCTGTACCTCGTCAGCGGATTGGGCGGCCCTGGCGGTCACTCAGACCGGGGGCAGGGGCGAAATCGGGGATGACCGGCCCTGACAGCAGCCGAACGGCAGCCGCGCCGAGCCGGTCGGTCAAAGTGTTCCGGGCAGATGGGGGCAGGGCCGCGAAGGCCTGCTGCAGGCGTGACAGCCGCCCGGCCCGGTAGGGGTTGGTCGAATAGCGAATGTCGTGGTTGCCGAGACGGTATCGGACCTCGCCCGCGCCGGCTGCGCAGGCGGCGGCATTCGCCATGAGCTCGGGCAGGAAACGCTCCACGACCAGGCTGATGACAGCGCCCAGATCGTCGGGGATCGACGTCACTGACCGGGCGTCGGCTCCCCCCGCTCCGTTCAGCGCCCACAGTCGCGTGACCCAGGCTGCGACGGACGGTGCCCGCGCCCGCATGATCCGGCCCGGCGTCGGGTCGCAGTGGAAATGGCGGAACATCGGACCGAACAGCCCGATATCAGCCCGTGTCGGCGCATCGCCCATGACCCAGTCCCGTCGGCTGAGGACAGGCTCCAGGGCATCCAGCAGATCGAGATAGTCCGCCTCGATCGCGGCCCGGTTCGCCGGGGTAACGCCTTCGCCTCGCAGATAGTGGGCGCGCTGCCGCCACAGGATCGGCAAGCGTTTCAGGGCCGCCGGACCGGGGATGTCCCGCAGCATGCCGCGCGCCAGGCGCGCGCTCATCAGACGCGCATCGTCGGCGAAAGCCCATCGGTAGTAGAGCGCCGGTCGCCAGAGGTGCTCGTCTCCAAAGGTCTCGATGAGTTCGGCCATGAACCGACAGGCCGGGTCTGAAGGGGTCAGGGCGGGTTCCGGACATTCGGTCTCGAGGGCGTCGATGATCCGGACCGTATCCGTCATCCAGCGTCCGTCCGGCATTTCCAGCTGCGGCATCTGCTGCACGCCGGTGTGGCGGGCGAGCCGGCGGAAGCTGCCGACGCTCATCTCGGTCAGTCGATAGGGCAGGCCCTTGGCGCGCAGATAGCCTTCCAGCTTGCCCGTAAAATACGACAGATCCAGCCCATGCACGACCAGCATTGAAACACTCCGGCCAGATCGATTGACCGGCCTCCCTGCCATCATCATTATGGCAGCCTGAATGCCAATAGTAGACAGTTCCAACCCCTGCAACGGAGGTTAATTTGCACGAGGATCTGGCGGGGTCGGGCCTGTATCAGCTCAAGGGGGCGATCGGATCGCCCTATTCGATGAAGATGCGCGCGGTCCTCCGGTATCGGCGAATTCCGTTTGTCTGGCAGGGTGGTCTGGTCGGGTTCATGGCGGCCCAGGCGATGAAGGCCAAGGTCGTGCCCGTGCTCGTCACCCCGGAGGGTGAGGCCTGGAACGACTCCACCCGGTTGATCCAGCAACTTGAGGTCTGGCACCCTGGCGCGCGCAGCCTGGTCCCGACGGATCCAGCGGTGGCCTTCCTGTCGCTGCTGCTCGAGGACATGGCGGACGAGTGGCTGTCAAAGGCCATGTATCTTTACCGCTGGGCCCGGCCGGTCGACCAGGAACAGATGAGCCGCTGGCTTGCCTTTGACGCCCTTCGGGGGGGCGGGGTCGATGCCGTTGTCGAACAGGCTGCGGTCTGGCGGGACCGTCAGGTCGGGCGCCGCGATCTCGTGGGGGCGGGCGAGGCGGCCCAGCCAGTCATCGAAGCCTCGGCCGCCAGGATCATGGCCGCCCTGAACCAGCGGGTGGTCGAGCGGGGCTTCCTGTTTGGTGACCGACCGAGTGCGGCGGACATGGCCTTCTACGGTCAGCTGACCCAGCTGGCCACCGACCCGACGCCCCAGGCACTGATGCGGGACCTGTATCCGTGGCTGTTCCGCTGGGTACAGATATCCGACGACCTGTCGGGCGAGGTCGAGGGCCAGTGGGATGAGGACGTCGACTCGCCGGCGCTGAGGGCCCTGCTGGTCGAATGCGCGACACACTACCTGCCCTGTCTGATGGCCAATGCCGCCGCCCTGCGCTCGGGGCAGACGACGTTCCGCTATCGGGCAGGCGGCGTTGAGTTGTCCCAGCCGACGGATCGCTATCAGGCCAAATGCCTCCAGGCGGTGCTTTCGGCCTTCGCGGGCCTGGACCACGAAGCGCGCGCCAGGCTCGAGCCTGTTCTTGCAGAAACCGGGTGTTACTCGCTGCTCACCAGCGACGGATCCGAAGGAGTTGCGGCATGACCGATCAGGACCCGAAGAAGTGGTCGTTCCGCCAGCTCGACCGACGGTCGCTGTTGATCGGGACGGCGGCCGGGACCGCGGCGGCGGCCGGTGGTGCCCTGGGGATCGGAGCGATCCGCGAGGCCACAGCGCCCTACATCACCCCCGCGGCAGTGCCTGCCGGCGCGGCCGCGCGGGTGCGGGAATCCTTCCGGGATTCACGCCCGTCCTATTCCGCTGAGCCGACGGCCCCGCAGGGCGCGCCGAACATCATCACGATCGTCCTGGATGATGTCGGTTTCGCCGATCTGGGCTGTTACGGCAGCGAGATCCGGACACCGGCCTTCGACGCCCTGGCCGGGGCGGGCGTGCGCTATTCCAATTTCCGCACCTGCGCCATGTGTTCGCCGACCCGGGCGGCGCTGCTCACGGGTCTTAATTCCCATTCGGCCGGCATGGGCTGGCTGGCGGATATCGACGCCGGCTATCCCGGCTATCGCGGCGACCTGACCCGCGAGGCCGCGACCATGCCCGAGATCCTGCGCGATGCCGGCTGGTCGACCTTCCTGGTCGGCAAATGGCATGTCAATAATTCGGGCAGCAGCGGCCCCAACGGGCCCTATCACAACTGGCCGACCTCGCGCGGATTTGAGCGCGCCTACTGGTTCCAGGGCCATTCGACCGACTATTTCAAACCCTCTACCCTGCACGACGGCGTGACTCCGGTCGAAGCGCCCGTCTCGGACGACTACTATGTCTGTGACGATCTGACCGACCGGGCGATCAGCTATATCCGCACGCAGCAGGCGCTGTCGCCGGACAAGCCCTTCCATCTCCAGCTGGCCTTCCCGGGTGCCCATTCCCCGCTGCAGGCACGGGGACGCGAGCGCGACGCCTACAAGGGGCAGTATGACATCGGCTGGGATGCGGTGCGTGCGGCCCGGCTGGAGCGGCAGAAGGCAATGGGTCTGTCGCCGGCGACGACCAGCCTGCCGCCCCTGTCCTTCGGCACCCGGCCCTGGGCCGAGCTGAACGCCGTCGAGCGGCGGGTCTTTGCCCGCTACATGGAGGTCTATGCCGCCATGATCACCAATATGGACCGCAATGTCGGGCGGCTGATGGAGACGCTGCGCGACCTCGGTCAGGCCGATAACACCCTGGTGCTGGTCATGTCGGACAACGGAGGATCCGGCGAAGGAACCCCCGACGGATCGCCCAATGTCTTCGCCCCTGCGTTCGGTCGGCCGGTGCCGGTGGAGAAGGCCGCCGAACTCTATGATGTGATGGGCGAGGACGCGACCTTCCCCCACTACCCGATGGCCTGGGCCTGTGTCTCGAACACGCCGTTCCGCCTCTACAAGCAGTACGCGCACCTGGGTGGCGTCGCCGACCCCCTGATCGTCTCCTGGCCCCGCCGGATCCGCGACAAGGGCCGGGTGCGGGAGAAGTTCGTCCACGTCGTCGATGTCATGCCGACCCTGCTCGAAGCAGCCGGCGTGGAGCGGCCGGACACCTATCTCGGAGCCCCTCAAAAGCCGTTGGAGGGGGCGAGTTTCCTGCCCAACCTTCTTTCCGGCCGGGCAAATACGCGGACCGGACAATACTACGAACTGGGAGGCAACAGGGCTTATGAGGACGGCCGCTGGCGGCTGGTCAGCCGACACAAACGCGGGACCCTGCAGGAAGATGATGTCTGGGAACTGTACGACCTCAGCCAGGACTCCAACGAGAGCAGGGACCTCGCGGCGGCCAATCCCGAGGTCGTGCAGCGGCTCCGGGCTGCATGGCAGGCCGATGCGGAGAAATACAACGTCTTCCCGCTGGATGACCGCAGCCTCATGCTCAAGCTCGTGCAGGACCGCCAGGCCAAGGGTCTTCGGGCGCGCTGGGACTTCCGGCCGCCGGTCGAGCGACTCGGGCCGGACGTGTCCCCGCTCGTCTGTGGTCTCGACCACAAGATCACCGTCGATCTGACCTGGGCACCGGGACAGGACGGGGTGCTGCTGGCGTCCGGATCCAAACATGCCGGCTATGTGCTGTATGTCGAGGACGGGCGGCTGACCTATGAATACAGCCTCGTGCCCTGGAGCGAGCGGATCGTCGCCAGCGTCCCGCTGGTGCGGGGCCGGAATACCGTCCGCTATGTCCAGACGTTGACGGCCCGACCGTTTGACGGCCGCGGCAGCCTGTTTGTGAACGGTCGCAAGGCCGGCGAGCGGACCTATGAACAGGTCCTGTTCTCGCCGGGCTATGACGGGTTTTCGATCGGTGCCGATTACGGCAACCAGGTCTCGGCTCGCTATTCGGGGCCGAACCCGTTCGGCGGTACGATCGAGCGGGTCCTGATCGAGGTCGACAACAAGCCGACCAATCCCCTTGAAACCCGTCGCTTCCTTGATCGTATGGGCATGACCGTATGACCCCAGGGGCAGCGCTCGGAAGCATGGTGGTCATACCCGGTGGTGTCTTCCACCTGGGGTCCGACGACCATTATCCCGAGGAGCGCCCGGTGCGTGCGGTCGAGGTACCCGGCTTTGCCATCGACGTTGGCCCGGTGACCAATGCGGCCTTTGCCCGGTTTGTCGCGGAGACCGGGTGGGTGACGACCGCCGAACAGCTCGATCCGCCGGGCTCGGCGGTGTTTGCCATGACCCGGGAGGCCGTGGACCTGAGCCGCCCGGAACAGTGGTGGCGGTTCGTCGATGGAGCCGCCTGGCACTGTCCGCAGGGCCCGGGATCGTCGATCGCGGGCCGCGAGGATCACCCGGTGGTCCATGTCTCCTGCGAGGATGCACGCGCCTATTGCGTCTGGGCCGGCAAGCGCCTGCCGAACGCACAGGAGTGGGAGGTGGCGGCGCGCGGGGGTCTGGACCAGGCCGACTATGCCTGGGGCGACAGCCTTGCCCCGGGCGGGCGGCTGATGGCCAACATCTGGCGAGGGGCCTTTCCGTGGTGGTCGGAGGCTCCCGAACCCGGAACGACCCCGGTCGGTGCCTATCCGGCCAATGGCTATGGACTGTTCGACATGATCGGCAATGTCTGGGAATGGACCTCCGATCCCTTTGACCGGACCCCGACCTGCGGCTGCGGCGAGGGCGCTGCCAGCGCGGTCCGGCAGACGCTGAAGGGCGGTTCATACCTCTGTGCGGGCGAATATTGCGCGCGCTACCGACCGGCCGCTAGAACCGGACTGCCCCCCGAAACCTCGACAGGACACATCGGTTTTCGGTGTGCCCGGGATCTGCCTTCCAGCCTGGACGAAGCCCCATGATTTCCCTCTACACCGCCCCGACCCCGAACGGCTGGAAGGCCTCCGTTGCGCTTGAGGAACTGGGCCTGCCCTATCAGGTCCATGCCATCGACCTGCTCTCCGGTGCGCAGCGGGCCCCGGACTATCTGGCGATCAACCCCAATGGCCGCATCCCGGCCATTGTCGATCACGACGCCGACGATTTCGCGGTCTTCGAGTCCGGGGCGATCCTGATCTACCTTGCTGAAAAGACCGGTCAGTTGATGCCCTCGGACGCCAAGGGGCGCAGTCGCGTGCTCCAGTGGCTGATGTTCCAGATGGGCGGGATCGGCCCGATGATGGGACAGGCCAATGTCTTCCATCGCTATTTCCCCGAGAAGATCCAGGTGGTGATCGATCGCTACCAGGGCGAAAGCGGGCGGCTGTTCGGTGTCCTCGATCGGCATCTGGCGGATCATGAATGGCTGGCCGGGGACTATTCCATCGCCGATATCGCCAACTGGTGCTGGGTCAGGACGCACAAATGGTCGGGCGTGAACATCGAACCGTTTGAACACCTTCAGCGTTGGGTTGCCGCGATTGCAGCCCGTCCGGCGGCCCAGGCAGGGATCAAGGTGCCGTTTGACCTCGAGGCCATGATGGCGGCCACTCGCAGCGGTGCCGAGACCTTCGCCCGTGGGGGACAAACCCTGGTCAACATGGGTGGGTCCAGGGATTGACCGGCCTGTTTTCCGCGCTCGGGCGCGAGGTTCGCTTCCTTCGCGGGGGGCTGCGCATGCTGGCCCGTATCCGCCGTCTCAAACCGGGCTCCGGCGTCAATCTTGCCGATGACCTCGAAGGGGCTGTCGACCGTCATGCCGCACGGCTTGCCATCCTGTTCGAGGATGAGCGCTGGACCTATGCCGACCTCGAGCGCAGGGCCAACCGCTATGCCGCATGGGCGCTGGACCAGGGGTTGAAGCCGGGCGCGACGGTTGCCCTGTTCATGGAGAACCGGCCTGACTATCTGGCGATCTGGTTCGGCATGGCCAAGGTCGGCCTGTCGACGGCGCTGATCAATACCCAGCTGACCGGAGCCGGACTGGCCCATTGTGTGGACACTGCCGGGGCCGGCCATGTCATCGTTGATGCCCCGCTCGCCGAGGCCTGGCGGTCTGCGCGTCCCCATCTGCGGACCCCGACCAAGGCCTGGCTGTCGGGCGCGGCGGCCGGCGACTTCGCCGATCTCGACCCGGTGTTGCTCAACGCCTCGTCGGCGCGTCCCGACCGTAAGCTGCGCGCCGGCATCCGGGCGGAGGACCTGGTTCTGCTGATCTATACGAGTGGCACGACCGGACTGCCGAAGGCCGCGCGGATCACCCATCTGCGGATGCTGCTGACCATGCATTCTTTCGCGGCGGCCACAGGATCGACAGCGCGTGACGTCATCTATGCACCCCTGCCGCTCTATCACACGGTCGGCGGGGTCTGTGCGCCCGGCATCGCCCTGACCGTGGGGGGAGCCATCGGTCTGCGCCGTCAGTTCTCGGCCAGCGCCTTCTGGAGCGATTGCGTCCGTTTCGACGCGACCCTGTTCCAGTATATCGGGGAACTCTGCCGCTATCTGCTCAACGCCCCGGCCCACCCGGACGAGCGTCGGCACCGGCTGCGGCTGGTCATCGGCAACGGCCTGCGGCCGGACGTCTGGGACCGGTTCCAGGCGCGGTTCGCCATTCCGCGGATCCTCGAATTCTACGGGGCGACCGAGAGCAATCTGACCCTGTTCAACCTGGATGGGGGGCCGCACGCGATCGGCAGGGTCCCCTCCTATATGGAGGGCGCGGTCAATGTGGCCCTGATCCGGTTCGACCCCGTTGCGGAATGTCCGGTTCGGGATACCTCCGGCCGGTGCCTCCCCTGTGTCGAGGGCGAGGCGGGCGAAGCCATCGCCCGGATTGATCCGGCCAAGGCCGAGATGCGGTTCGAAGGCTATTCCGACGCCGGTGCGACCGAGAGCAAGATTCTCCGCGACGTCTTCGAGCCGGGGGATGCCTGGTTCCGGTCGGGTGACCTCATGCGATCCGACCGGCTCGGCTATTTCTATTTCGTCGACCGTATCGGGGACACGTTCCGCTGGAAGGGCGAGAATGTCTCCACCGCCGAGGTCGCCGGGGTCATCGCCGCCGTCCCGGGCATCCTCGAGGTCAACGTCTATGGCGTGGAGATCCCCGGCTGCAGCGGCCGCACCGGCATGGCCAGTCTGGTCGTGGACGAGGCGAAGTGCGATCTGGCCCTGGTTCGAGAGGCGGTACATTCGGGCCTTCCGGGTTACGCCCGGCCGCTGTTTCTGCGCCTGACCCCGGCCATGGAGGTGACCGGCACGTTCAAACAGAAGAAGGCCGAGGCCGTGCGGGAAGGGTTTGATCCCAGCGCCATCGCCGACACCCTCATGTTCGACGACCCCCGCCACGATGCCTATGTGCGCCTGTCGCCCGAACTCCATTCCGAGATCGTTTCCGGGACCCTGCGGCTATGACCGGTCGGCTGCAACGGGTCGCCGTCCTTGCCGCCCTGGTCATGGCGGGACTGGGCAGTTGCGGCCCCGCCGCCCGGATCGCTCCGGTCGTCTGCCCGGCGACCCCCAAGACGGATCAACCGGGACAGCTGATCAATGTGCCGGCCGGACGCTTCCTGATGGGCGACGACGTCTATGAAGATGAGGGTCCGCCACGCCTCGAGACGGTCGCGGCCTTCCGCATTGATGCGACCGAGGTGACCAATGCCCGGTTCGCCCGCTTTGTGGACGAGACTGGCTATGTCACGGTTGCCGAGCGGCCGGTCGATCCGGCGCAGTATCCCGGCATGCCGGCGGCGGCGCTCCAGCCGGGTTCCGCGGTTTTCCGGCTGGACAGCGAGCGCTTCGATCCCGGCAATCCCGGGACCTGGTGGACCTTCGTTCCCGGCGCGTCCTGGCGCCATCCCGAAGGACCCGGAAGTGACCTGAACGGCCGGGACTTCCTGCCGGTGGTTCATATCGCCCTGGCCGATGCCCAGGCTTATGCGCAATGGGCCGGGCGTCGCCTGCCGACCGAGATCGAATGGGAATGGGCGGCGCGGTCGGCGGATGCCGCCGCCGGAAACTCCAGTCAGCAACCGTCCGAGGCCAACACCTGGCAGGGCGTTTTTCCGGTCAGGAACATGGGCCGGGACGGCTATGACGGTGCCGCCCCCGTGGGGTGTTTCAAGGCCAACCGCCTCGGAATTCACGACATGATCGGCAATGTCTGGGAGTGGACCTCTGATCCGTACCGGCAGACCCGGTCGCGGACGATCACACCGGGCGAGC
Source organism: Aquidulcibacter paucihalophilus (assembly GCA_030285985.1). Classification (NCBI taxonomy): domain Bacteria; kingdom Pseudomonadati; phylum Pseudomonadota; class Alphaproteobacteria; order Caulobacterales; family Caulobacteraceae; genus Aquidulcibacter; species Aquidulcibacter paucihalophilus. The sequence goes on along the minus strand of CP127384.1, from coordinate 2,358,873 downwards.
CCGGGGCCGATCCGCGTCAGCCGGGCGTCGCGGTGGGGGTCATCAAGGGCGGCAGCTACCTCTGTGCCCCCAACTATTGCATGCGGTACCGCCCGGGCGCGCGCCAGGCCCAGGACCTGACCCTAGGGGCCTCCCATGTCGGCTTCCGCACGGTCGCACCGATGCCGTGATCAGGCCCCGGTCTGTATCTCATAGTCCCGCAGCCGGAACCGCCGCAGGCGCTGCCGCAGCCGGCCGGCGCTCCACGGCCAGTTGGTGCTGTTGCGGCCGTTCCTGTCGATGAAATAGCTGGTGCAGCCGCCGCTGTTCCAGACGCTGGACTGCAGCGCCGCCTGCACTGCGTCATTGTAGGACCGGGAGACATCAGGGCGGATCGCGAGGGTGGTTATCTTCCGCGCCTCGACCTGCCGGAGGGCGTCCATGATGTAGTCCAGCTGAGCCTCGATCATCACGAAGGCCGATGAGAACGTGTAGAGGTTCGGTCCGAACATCAGGAAACAGTTAGGGGCATCCGGGGTCGTGGTCCCGAGGTAGGCTTCCGGGCTGCCTTGCCACTGTTCGGCAAGCGACCGCCCGCTGGTGCCGACGATGATCTCCGCCACAGGTGGATTGGCGACCTCAAATCCGGTCCCGAAGATGATCAGGTCCACCTCGCAGGACGAGCCGTCGGTGGCGATGACCGTGTTGCCGCGAACCTCGGCGACCCCGCTGACGACCTCCACATTCGGCCGGGCCAGGGCCCGATACCAGGTGTTGGACTGAAGAATGCGTTTGCAGCCGATCGCGAAGTCCGGCGTCAGCTTTCTGCGCAGGGCCTCATCCTCGGTCGCCCGCTCAATGTTGCGGCGCGCCCGTGCCTCCAACCGTTGTCGGGCTTTCGGTCGGTTGAGGCTGCCGTTCAGCCGTTCGAAGGCCCGGTAGAGCGCCTGCCGCAGCAGGGACTGCAGGATCGGAAAGCGCTCGAACCGGCGCTGCCAAGCCGCCGACACGGCTGTATCCATCTTGGGCAGGACCCACGGCGCGGTCCGCTGGAACAGGGTCAGCTGCGCCACGCGGGGCTGGATGGCGGGCAGGAACTGGATGGCCGAGGCCCCGCTGCCGATGACCGCGATCCGTTTGTCCGTCAGGTCATAGCTGTGATCCCACCGCGCCGAGTGAAAACTGGCGCCGGCAAAGCTGTCCAATCCCTTGATGCGGGGCAGGCGGGGCTGGTGCATCGGGCCACAGGCCATGATCACGAAATCGGCCGTGAACCGGCCGGCGCTGGTCTCCAGTCGCCAGTGCCGCATCCCCGGATCCCAGACGGCCTGTTTGAGCTCGTGATTCACCCGCACGAACGGCATGACGCCGAAACGCGCGGCGACGGCCTGGCAATAGTCCCGGATCTCGGTCTGGGCGGCAAAGAAGCGGCTCCAGCGCGGGTTCGGTGCAAACGAATAGGAATAGAAGGCCGAGGGGATGTCGCAGGCACAGTCCGGATAGGTGTTGTCCCGCCATACCCCGCCGATTTCCCCCGATTTTTCCAGAAGTGCGAAGGCGATCCCGGCCTGGCGCAGCCGGATCGCAGCACCGATGCCGGCAAAACCAGCACCGACCACGATCACCCGGACATGTTCGCTCCCGGATGCCGGGTCCGTCCCGAGGCGGCCGGGCTGGTTCGTCCGGGTCGCTGAACTCATGGCATTTCTTTCCCGGGCCCACCGCGCCGGCGGCGGGTTTTTCCGGCGAACATCCAGTCCCCGCAGGCCGCGTGATGATGGTCGGCTCTTGAGCGGAATGCAATGTCAGTTTCGGAACAACATTTCAGCTTTGGCTTGATGGAGTCTGGATTTGGTCGTAGAAACAGCCGGTGAATAATAACGCATCAGTGATTGCGCCCGTGAGTCGGGCGGAACGCCATCGCTTGCAGTTACGGCAAGAAATAATCGATGCTGCCTTCATAGGGTTTTCTGAGCGCGGCTATCACCAGACCAGTATATCTCACATCGCAAAACGTCTCGGCATCGGACACGGGACGTTTTACAGATACTTCGAGAACAAGCGCGATATCCTCGAGCACGTTATCGATAGCGTTTGCGAGAAGATCAGGCTGGCCATGGCCGAGGCCAATGCGCCCACGGCCAGCAAAACGCTGCAAGACTATGAGGGCCAGCTGGCACGGCTGGGCGTCTCACTGAGCAAGATCCTCCATGAGACGCCGGGCCTGTTCCGGATCCTGCTGCTGGAGGCGACCTCTATCGACCCCGAAATGACCCGGCGGATCACCGACTTCTTCGACTGGTGCGCCAGGCAGGTCGATGCCTATTTCGAAAACGGCATCCAGCAGGGCTTCCTGCGCAGCGACCTGGACAAGGAAGCCACGGCCCATCTGCTGGTGGGCATGATCTTCAGCACGATCCTGATGACCATCAACGCGGGTGATCAGGAACTTCTCAAACGGATGAACTCTGCCGTCAGGCGCATGCTGCTGGACGGTATCGCCAGTCGCTGAAGTTTCTCGAACAGGTCTGACCCAGTATGAAATATCCCCTCGATCCCGAGCTGGCGCAGTTCGCTGCCTCGATCCCTTCAGGGTCGTTCGTCGACCCGGTCCCGGCACGCCGGTACTTCGAGGACGTGAATGCGATGCTGTCCGCCGGGGTGGATACCAGCGCCCTGGTCATCGAGGATGGCTCGGTGCCGGGCGAGGGAGGACGGCCGCCGGTGCCGATCCGGATCTATCGGCCAAACGATGCCCCGGATGTTTCGGCGGCAATTCTGCAGATCCACGGCGGCGGCTTCGTGGTCGGCAGCCTGGACACCGAACACGGTCTGGCCGTGCACAACGCCGTCAGCCTTGGCGTGACCGTCGTGACCGTCGACTACAGGCTCGCTCCGGAACATCCCTATCCGGCCGGACTGGACGACTGCTATGCCGCGCTCGTCTGGATGCATCAGCAGGCCGCAGCGTTGCGGATCGACCCTGCGCGGATCGCGGTCTACGGCGTCAGTGCCGGCGGCGGTCTGGCCGCCGCTCTCTGCCTCCTGGCCCGGGACCGGTCCGGGCCGGCCATCTGTTTCCAGCATCTCAGCATCCCCGAACTCGACGATCGACTGGACACCCCCAGCGCCCGGGCCTTCACGGACACGCCGGTCTGGACGCGGTCCCTGGCCGAGACCAGCTGGGACTATTATCTGGGGGCGGGCTATCGGCGTGGTGCGGATGATGTGCCCGTCCTGGCCGCGCCGGCGCGGGCGACGGATCTCAGCGGCCTGCCTCCGGCCCTGGTCAACACCATGGAGTTCGACCCGCTGCGCGATGAGGGACTGCTCTACGCCATGCAGCTCCTCCGTGACGGCGTCAGTGTTGAGGTGCACAGCTATCCGGGGACCTTCCACGGCTCGGTCGTGTTGCCGGCCCGGGTCAGCCGGCAGCAGGCCCGGGATAGTCTCGACGCCTTGCGCCGGGCCCTTACGCTGCCGCCGGCCTGAGTGTCCGCAGAACACCCGGGGCCACGGTGCCGTGATCGCTCCGGCCAGCGGAGGGAGAACCAGCGGGCGAAAATGGGCTCCACTGTCGATCCGACGACGGGACCGCCCGCGAGACTTGCCATCTATCGACACTCATGGTGCATTATGGTCGGCGGAGGGCGGACCGTGAATCCGGCCGGCAAAGGCTCAGACGACCGACCCGAACGGCCGCAGCGGTCGGCCGGGCGGAACGGCTAACATTTTGGGGAAGCTGATCACATGAACCCGTTGAAACTCGGGCCGTCCATCGTCCTGGGCCTTTTCGCCCTCATGAATCTGGCGCGGGGCGGGGTCCATGCCTTCAGCCCTGACGGGGGTGCCGGCACGATCGCGGGGCTGGATCTGAGCACCTCGGCAAGCACGATCATCCCGCTGTTCGCACTCATCGGGGTCAACCAGATCGTGATCGGGCTGTTCGAGGCCTATATGCTCGCGGCCCGACGGGACCTCATTGTGCTCGGGCTTGGTCTGCAGGCTCTTCTGACGGCGGGGGCCGTCGTGAACCTCCACTTCTGGAGGCCGCTGCCGGTGGAAGTCCCCGGCGAGATCTTCAACATGGTCCTGCTGCCGATCATCGTGATCGCCTGGCTGCTCGCGGTCTATGGCGACCGTAAGCCCGGGCTGGCCCGGCGCTAGCCGATCGGGCGCCCGGCCCGGGCACGGCGATCCCCGGTGTGCCGGCACCGGGGTGGCACCCGGTTCCGGCGGTCCGGGAAGACCCACTGATCCCGGCTAGACCTTGATCACCAGCTTGCCGAAATTCGTGCCGGCAAACAGCATGTCGAACGCTTGGGGGAAGCTCTCGATGCCCTCGACCACATGTTCCTTGAACTTGATCTGACCGGACATCATCCAGCCGGCCATCTCCATGATCGCCCCCAGGAACTGCTTCTGGTAGTCGAACACGACGAAGCCCTCCATCCGCGCACGGTTGACCAGCAGGCTCATGTAGTTGGCGGGCCCTGTCATGCCTTCGGTGGCGTTGTACTGGCTGATGGCGCCACAGATCACGACGCGGGCCTTCTGGGCCAGAAGGCCCAGACAGACGTCCAGGATCTCGCCGCCGACATTGTCGAAATAGATGTCGATCCGGTCCGGGCAGGCCGCCTTCAACTGTTCCTGCAGCGCGCCTCCCCGATAGTCGATGCAGGCGTCGAAGCCCAGTTCCTCGACCACATAGCGGCACTTGTCGGCGCCCCCGGCCAGACCGACGACCCGGCACCCCTTGAGCTTTGCGATCTGCCCCACGACGGCGCCGACCGCTCCGGCCGCGGCGGAGACGACCACGGTCTGCCCGGCCTCGGGCTTGCCCACGTCCAGCAGGCCGAAATAGGCGGTCATGCCCGGCATCCCGAGGCCACCAAGGAAGGTGGAGGGCGGGGCCAAAGACGGCTCTATCTTGTTGAAATCCTTGGCGGCAACCGTGGCATCGGTCTGGACGCCTGTCAGGCCCATCACGATTTCCCCGACCTTGAAACGGTCGGAGGCCGTCGCCGTCACCTCGCCCACGCCGATAGCCCGCATGACCTCGCCGATGCCGACCGGCGGGATATAGCTGCGACCGGCGTTGATCCATCCGCGCATGGCGGGGTCGAGCGAGATGTGGGTCACATTCAGCCGGATCTCACCCGCTGCCGGATCACGGCCGGCGTCGTGGGTCGTCGCCCAGGTCGAAGCGTCGGCCGATCCAACGGGACGCTGGGCGAGGCGGATCTGGGTCGGTCGGGTCATGACTGGGCTCCGTGAATAGGGGTTGCGGCAGTCTATATATTGGCACTAACTCTGCCATAAGAATCGCATCGGGAGAGCATCATGGGCAGTGGACGACTCGAGGGCAAAGTCGCGCTGATCACCGGGGTCGGTGGTGGCATCGGGCTGGCGATGGCCCGCCGGTTCGTGGCGGAGGGTGCCCAGGTCTTCGGCGTCGACCGCTCCCTGCGTCGGCTTGATGCGGCCCTCGATGGCTTTGGGCCGACTTCGGACCGCATCGCCTTCCATCGTGCCGATGTGGCAGATGAGGCCTCGGTGGCGGCCTTCGTCGCGGCCGCCGAAGAGCGTTTCGGCGGGTTGGATGTCCTGGTCGCCAACGCGGGTGTCGGGGGCTGGATGGTTCCTGTCCAGGGCACGGATGTCGCCAATTTCATGGAGACGATCCGCATCAATCTCGTGGGGCCGATGCTGCTCATCAAGCACGGTGCGCCGCGATTGATCGCCCGGCGGTCCGGCGCGATCATCGTCACGGCGAGCATTGCGGGCCAGCGGGCCAACTCCGGTCCGATCGACTACAGCGCCTCCAAGGCCGGTGTCATCAGCCTGGTGCAGAACACGGCCCAGTCGCTCGGCCGGAAGGGCGTCCGCGTGAATGCGCTCTGCCCGGCCGGCACCGCCACGCCGATGACCAAGCCTTCGTTCGACTTTCTCGAGGCGGCGGTTGGATCCAATCCGCTCGCGGACATCAATCCGATGCGCCGGATCGGCGCGGCCGAGGACATGGCCGACGCCGCCCTTTTCCTTGCGAGCGATGAGTCCCGCTACATCAACGGGCAGGCCCTGAATGTCTGCGGTGGCCTCAGCGCCGCCTTCCCCGCCCCGGCCATCATCACCGACAGCCTCTGACAGCCGGCCCCCTTCCGGGGCCGGCACAGGCAGGGCCTCAGGCGACGCTCAGCATCACCCCGATGCCGGGTGAGGTCCGGCCATTGAGCATTTCCACATAGGCGTCGCGCACGGCTTCTGCCCCCCGGTTGTGCCGGACATCGAGCAGTGACCGGGCGTCGGCCGCGACTTGCGCGCTGGCCTCGAGGGCGCGCTGCATCACCACGCCGGGGCCCCAGTCCTGCTCGCGCTTGGCGAACTGGGCGGGCGCGAAGAAGAAGGTGGGCCGTGCACCCTGGGTCTCGCCCTTGTGCCGCTTGGCGTCCCAGTGGGTTGCCCCGACGATGGAACTGAGGACCACGTCCTTGCCCAGATGGTCATCGACCGCCTGGATCACGGCACCGGACCCGGACATGTCCACCAGCGCGGTCGGTATGCCGGTCTCGAGGGTGCCGATCTGATCATAGGTGATGACCCGGTCATACAGACCGAGGCCGGTTGTGAACGCGACATTGCCGGGCGAGGTCAGGCCGATGACCTCGAGGGTCCGGTTCGGGGCGTTGGCGAGCAGATGGGCGAGGCCGAAGGCGGTCTTGGACGAGGCGCTGCCGATCAGCACGCGCTTTGCGCCGAAATTGGCGTTGTCTTCCAGATAGTCGGAGAGAATGTAGGAGGTGGCGAACAGCGGGAACAACAGGCACCGCTCGTCACCCATGGCGGCGATCTCGGGGGCGTCGTCGGCGGTCCGCACATAGCGGTTATAGAGGCCCGGCAAGGCCCGGCGATGTTCGGCGAAATCCGTGAAGGCACCGGCCGTCACCTTGCCGGGCTGCAGCACGACATGCGAAGCCATGGGGAAGAAGCCGTACAGACGCTCTCCCTCCGGAATCTCCGGGCAGTTGGAGGCGACCACGGTGCCGTAACCCCAGACCGGAACCACGCCCCAATCGGCGTCCACGGGGAAGAAGCCCCAGTAGCCGATAAAGTCACCGGTGACGGCATAGGTGATGTTGTTGGCGGTCAAGGCGAACCGGTCCACGGAGACCACCACTTCGCCCGCGGCCGGGACGGGCAGGGGGCGACTTACGATCCGCGTGGTGTGCAGGTCGTTCCTGCGCACCTGGATCTGGGTGATCTCGTTCACGATGAGCCTCCGGTCAAAATCTTGTCTGGTGGGATTCTTATGGCATCATGTGTGACGAAACAACCGAGGAACCCTCATGAACGCCACTGCCGCCGTCCAGGTCAGAAACGCACTCTACCCGGTCTCGGAGGCCCAGAAGAAGGGCATGTTCGAGGCCGGACCGGAAGGGCCGATCGTCATGGTCAATCTGCTCAAATTCCGTGATCGCGCCGTCTATGAGGACGGCCGCCCCTGCGACCTGACAGGCCGCGAGGCCTATGCCCTCTACGGCGCGGAGGTCGGTCCCATGATCACGGCCTACGGCGGCCGGGTCCTGTTCGTCGGGGACGTCACCTGGCTGGCGATCGGCGAGGTAGACCGGCTCTGGGACGAGGTCGCCCTCGCCCAGTATCCTGACCGGGCCGCCCTTGCCGCCATGAGCACCTCGGCGGAATGGCGTGCGATCTCGGTGCACAGGGCGGCCGGCCTGGAAGGCCAGCTCAACATCGAGACCGTGCTGCCGGCGTGGCTCAGGGCGGCGCAGGACCTGTCAGGCATCGAGGCCGGCTGACAGCGGGACTTCCGTTCCCGGTCAGCGCCCCATGAAGGAGAGTATCGCCCGCGCCGCCTCCTCGGGGGCGTCCTCCTGCAGGAAATGGCCGGCTTCGGGCAGGTGAACGTGCGCCTGCCCCGTCGTTCCGGGGATCTCACGCTGAAGGCGGCGGTCGCCGCCGGGGGTCACCATGTCCCTTCCGCCCCAGACGGTCAGGAACGGCTTGTCGAAGCGCTTCAGCTTCTCACGGATTTCCCGGTTCAATGGCACCCCGGGATTGTCCTCGAAGATGGCGATCAGTTGCGGGAAGGCGACGATGCCGGCCTGGTAGGCGGGCTCGGGGAAGGGGGCCTTCCAGGCGGCCATCATGGCGGGTGTGAGCGGAACCGTCATGCCGCCCTGCATGACGGCGTCGAACGGAAACTCCGGCAGGACCGCCATCATCGCCAGCCAGTTTCGCAGCATCTCATTGCCGCCTTCGCCCGCCGGCACGCCGGTGTTGCAGGCGATGACCCGGTCGAAGCGCTCGGGGGTGTTGGCGACCTGGGCGAGGCCGATCGTTCCCCCCCAGTCCTGACAGAAGAGGGTCAGCCCCTTCAGATCCAGCGCCGCCAGCCAGCGGCCGATCCAGTCATAGTGCCGGGCAAGGGTGTAGTCGTCCTTTTCGCTCGGCTTGTCGGACCGACCGCAGCCGACCAGGTCGACGGCCATGACCCGGCAACCGGCCGCGGCCAGGATCGGGATCATCTTGCGGTAAAGATAGGCCCAGGTCGGATTGCCGTGCATCAGCAGGACCGGCGGTCCGTCCCTTGGGCCCTCGTCGACGTGGTGGATGCGGATGGCCGTGCCGTCCGCGTCGACGATTTCTGTGTAGTGGGGCGCGAAATCGTAGCCTTCGAGACCCTCGAAACAGGAATCCGGCGTTCTCAGAATCCGCATGGTCATCTCCAGATATTGCACGCAGGATGCCAATATAATCTGTTGCGTCAATCTCGCGGATGGCGGTCTGTGAGGCTGCAGGTTGAGGTCGGGCAGGGAAGGGGGTCTTTCGTGACCTGGCACCCTCGCCCACCCGCTTGGCTCACGCTTCAGGCCGACCTTTGAGGCTCGTTTCAAAATCCATGAAGATGTCGATCAGCTCCGACACACTGGGGGCCTCGGACTTCGGGCTGAAGCGGAAATTCCAGAAGCTGATGACGTGCTGAATGGCACCAAGCTGGTCACCGAGGCGGGCGAACAGCGCGGGGGCATTGAGCAGGAAGTCCCGGAAGATCAGGGGATTGTCGTTCCGGGTAAGACCGGCATAAGCCTCGTCATAGATTTTCATCGTCTGACGGGTTTCCGCGAGGGCCCGCTTGATCAGTTTGCGGACAACCTCCCGACCGCGGGCAATATACTCCCGGGATTCGCCATCCAGGGGGCCCACCGGTTTGATGCTGGAAACCCGGGACATCACGGTGACGAGATGCTCGCCCAGACTGCCGAGCGTCCATTTGAAATAGAGGAAGCCCTTCCAGCAGAAGATCCCTTCCTCATATTGCTCAGGGTTGAGTCTCAGGACCTCGCCGAGGCTGTCCAAACGGTCGCCGGGTGCATTGGAAAGAATCCTGGCCGCCATCCGGGCAACCGTATCGGGCGAGGCCTGCGTTCCGCCGAGGCTGAGCTGGACCAGGGGTTCGATCTCGCCCTGGACGAAGCTCAGCATCTTCTGCATGTCGGCCTCACTGATGGCGAAATAGCAGGGGGCCGGATCAATGCCTGCCCGGCTCAACTGCTCCCGCAGCAGGAAGGGATCCAGCGAAGGCAGCTGGTCTATGAGCGCCAGTGTCCGGAAATCGGGGTGTTCCGGTGTGATGCCGAACACTTCCCTGACAATCGAAGCGAAATTGATCTGTCCGAAGAAGAAGTAGCGACCGCCCGCCTTGAGCTCACGGTTGTCGATCGGCAGTATGATCTTGGTCGCTACCCGGCGCGGGCCCTCGAAAAAATCGGTCTCATTGCGACGCAGCCGGTGTTTGATCAGGAGGGCCTGGTTCAGCCCCTCCGTCTGGAACAGCGGCTGTTCGCGCCAGGCGCGGGTATGGCCATGGGCCTTGAAGATCTTGAACAGGTTCAGAACCCGGGCCGTCGAGGCCGACTTCTCCAGAAACTCAAGGCTGCGAACAGCGCGATCCGGCATGCAAGTCCTTCTGAATCGCTCCGGGGTTTCCTGCGGTACGTCTGGTTTTGATCAAAAACCTGGGCTCACGCGGACTGTCGCCGGCCGCGCCGATCTCGGGCACCCGTCTGGCGAGAAATGTGGCACAAAGAGTGCCGTTATGTCAGTGACAAGTTGTCGCGCAGAGGTGTGTCAGCCGAACGGCAGGCGATCTCTGGCCGTTCGGCTGTAAGCCTTGGACGAACAAGCGATTTCGTGAAGCCGTTCTCGTTCAACGGCGACCAGTTGCCGGCGGACCTCATCCGCTACGCCATCCGGCTCTGCTTTTGCGTCAGCCATGGTTTTCACGACATCGAGAGTCGGATGACGCAGCGGGGGGGGCGAGGTCCGCGATCAGGCCCTGCGGTGCAGGACCATCAGATTTGCCCTCTGATCGTGCGGCAATTTGAGAGAGCCTGATGACGACTGCCGACAACAAGCTCAAAGCCTTTCAGACACGCCTCGAAACCATGCCGCTCGCGGCGCTTCGGGCGGAATCGTCAACGCGATGGGCGCACTAGCTTCCCCCGCGGCGCCTGTCAGTTGTCCATCAGCTTCAACAGGGCATGGACGAAGAACGCCGCCTCATCCTCCTGGCTGAAATGCCCGGCTGACTCCAGGCGGATGTGAGGCCGACTCTGCGCACCGGGAATGCGTTTCTGAAGAACGGAGTCCAGATGCCCAAGGACGGGGTCACGGTCGCCGAACGCGGTCAGGAAGGGTTTCTGGAACTGTTCCAGCACAGACCAGGCTTGCCGGTTCTCAGCTGCCTCGCGGTCATCGGGACCAACGGGAACAAGTGTCGGGAACGTCAGGACGGCGGCCTTGTAGGTGACGTCGGGAAAGGGGGCGTCATAGGCCGATACCTCGGCAGGGGTCAGGCGGCGATTGACCCCCCGCGCCACCACCTTGCCGACCTCCATGTCCGGCCGGCTCTGACTGAAGTCGCGCCATTGCCGGAAACCATCGCCCAGGTCCGAGCCATCGGGAAGAGCGGTATTGGAGGCGAGTACGCGTGCGAACCGGTCGGGGTGAGCCGCGACCAGTCTGAGACCCAGGAGACCGCCCCAGTCCTGGCAGAACAGCGTGACGTCGGCGAGGTCTCGCTTGAGGAACCACTGCTCCAGCCAATCCAGATTGGCGGCATAGGAATAGGCTTCGCGCGCGACCGGCTTGTCGGACCGGCCGAAGCCGATCAGGTCGGGCGCGAGGACGCGAAATCCGGCATCCGCCAACGGACCGATCATGGACCGGTACAGATACGACCAGGTCGGCTCTCCATGCAGCAGAAGCACCACCGGCCCCTGCGCGGGGCCCTCGTCGAGATAGTGGATCCGCAGCATCGAGCCGTCCGTGGCCTCGACGCTGTCGTAGCGGGGTGTGAATGCGTAGCCCGGCAGATTGGCGAAACGCTCATCGGGGGTGCGAAGAAATTCCATCGTCGTCCTCAATCCATATGTCTGTGAATTCGCCGGCAGATCACCAGACCCGGAGCCGGCCCAGGCCTGGCCCGCAGCCCTTGGCCGCCATGCCTGGTCGCGCAGCCGCCACCTTGGGACGAACCGGGAAGTTCAGGCCTGGCGCTCCGGTGACCGGAACCGCGAACCCGTGGAACGGGCGGGACAGCAGAACCGTGTGATCCTTTCGGGCGAGTGTTGCCCCGCGCGCCAGAACTGTCTCCACCTTTTAGCGGCACTTTGAGTGCCATAAGATGGAGGCCTTGTGAAGCCTTGAGGATGGCGGCAGTCGTCTGACAATCGGTCTCCGCCAGTCCGACTTTGGCGGACTCGCCGAACAGTTCGGTGACCCGGACAGATACTTCGGCGCGTATAGCGTCTCTCGCGGCTTCCGGGCGCTAAGGGCGCCGGCGGGGCCTGATTGCCCGGAAAGCTGCGCGCGAGCGCGAGGCGATCGAGCGACTCATCTCTTTCAGGTCTCGTCTGCTCCTGGGTACGCTGCCGCAAGTCGGCCCGCCATTGCCGCATCGGTTGTGACAGAAACAGTGCAGGCTCGCGACCGAACCGCATCAATTGTTGCGTCAATTTACAAGTAGAGTGCAGTTGTCGGGCAATAGTATGACTGTTGTCGTGCCAATTTCGCGACATTGCGTGAAATATTCAAGACATAAGTAGATGTATACGTTGAGCGGAGTTGGTTCGTTGGCGCTAACTATTCACGACGCGTTTCCCCAGGGCTGAGCCCTCGGGAGTGATGCGCCCGTCGCTCGGTTGGAGCGGCGTCGCCGATTTCAGGAGAATCGCCCCGTGAAAGCTACTCTTCGTCGCCAGCGACTGCTGGCTTCCACCATCATCTGCGGCGCCGCCCTTTTCTCGGCGGCAGCCCCGGCCCTTGCGCAGGATGCGGCGCCTCAGGATGCCGAACTCGACGATGTCGTCGTCACCGGCTCGCGCATTCCGCAGGCCAATCTTGTCACCACCAGCCCGGTGACGCAGGTGACCGGCGAGGACATCGACGTCGCGGGTGTGACCCGGGTCGAAGACCTGATCTCGCAACTGCCGCAAGCCTTCGCCGCCCAGAACTCGACCGTCTCGAACGGCGCTTCGGGCACGGCCACGGTTTCGCTGCGCAACCTCGGCTCGTCGCGCACCCTGGTGCTGATCGACGGTCGCCGGATGGGCTACGGTTCGCCGAGAGACGACGCCGCCGACCTGAACCAGATCCCGGAACAACTCGTTGAGCGCGTTGAAGTCCTGACCGGCGGCGCCTCCGCCGTTTACGGCTCGGACGCTGTCGCCGGCGTCGTCAACTTCATCATGAAGAAGGACTTCGAAGGTCTGCAGATCGACGCCCAGTATGGCTTCTATCAGCACAACAACGGCTATGACGGCGTGGGCAACCTGCGGAACGTCATCGCCGGTCGCGCCGCGACCAACCCGTCGCAGTTCGCCCTGCCCGAGGACGAAGTCTCCGACGGTGAGAGCCGCTCGCTGAACGTGACCCTGGGCGCGTCCTCGGCCGACGGCCGCGGCAACATCATGGCCTACGCCGGCTATCGCAACAACAATGCGATCCTGCAGCGCGACCGCGACTATTCGGCCTGTGCGATCGATGGCGGGGCCGGCGCCGCCGACTTCGTCTGCGGCGGCTCCAGCACCTCCTTCCCGGGGCGCTTCATTTCGCTGAACACCGGGTCCAATTCGACCGTCGGCGGGACCGCCGGCGTCGGCACCGGCACCTTCACGCCCTTCAACGCGGCCCTCAACCAGTACAACTACGGCCCGTCGAACTACTACCAGCGCCCCGATGAGCGTTACACCCTCGGCGCCTTCGGCCGCTATGAGGTCAACGACAAGGCGGAAGTCTTCGCCCAACTGATGTTCTCGGACTATCAGTCGGTGGCGCAGATCGCTCCCTCGGGGGCCTTCCTCGGGCCGATCATCACGGTGCAGTGCGCCAACCCGCTGCTGTCGACCCAACAGCGCACCACCATCGGCTGCGCTGGCGGCGGCCTGGCCGGTTCCGTCGACATGCTGATCGGTCGCCGGAACGTCGAAGGCGGCGGTCGTCAGGACTCGCTCAACTACACCTCCTACCGCGGTGTGGCCGGGGTTCGCGGCGAGATCACGGACGGCTGGAACTACGATGTGGCCGCCCAGTTCTCGCGTGTTCGCCTCGCACGGACCGCTCTGAACGATTTCTCGAACACGCGTCTCGCCCGTGCGTTTGACGTCGTCGACAGCGACCCGGGCCCCGGCGTTACCGCGACCTGCCGGTCGGTGGTGGACGGGTCGGATCCCACCTGTGTGCCCTACAACATCTTCGCGCCGGGTGGCGTGACCCAGGCGGCTCTGGACTATGTGCAGATCCCGCTGCTCCAGACCGGCGAGACCACCCAGCAGGTCGTGACCGCCGCCATCACGGGCGACACGGGCTGGTCCATGCCGGCCGCCTCACGCAGCGTTCAGGTCGCGTTCGGTGCCGAGTATCGCCGTGACTACCTCGGTTCGGTCACGGACAGCGCCTTCGCCACCGGCGACGGCGCCGGTCAAGGCGGCGCCACCATCGGCTTCGTCGGTGATACCGAGGTTGCTGAAGTCTTCGGTGAGATCCAGATTCCGCTCGCTGACGACCAGCCCTGGGCCTATTCGGCCTCGCTGGACGCCGCCTACCGTCGTTCGGAGTACGAAAACTTCGGCGCCGACACGTACAAGGTCGGCCTCGACTATGCGCCGGTTGAAGACGTCCGCTTCCGCGCCAGCTATTCGCGCGCGGTGCGGGCCCCGAATGTGATCGAACTGTTCACCGCCCGGGGCTTCAACCTGTTCGACGCGGACTTCGACCCCTGTTCGGCCCCCGGCCGCGCAGCGGAGGGAGCCGGACCGGTTCCTGCAAGCTGCGTCGGTGCCGGCGCTCACCAGGTGACGACCGCTGAACGCGACGGAGGCCTGCTCGACAGCCCCGCCGGTCAGTACAACTTCCTTCAGGGCGGCAACCCCAATCTGGAGCCGGAGTCGGCAGACACCTACACCCTCGGCGTTGTCCTGACGCCGAGCTTCCTGCCGCGCTTCAACCTGTCGATCGACTACTACAGCATTGAGGTCGAGAACCTCATCGGCCGGATCGGTCCCCTGAACACCCTGGACGCCTGCTACACCGCCGGCAACGCCCTGGCGTGTTCGTTGATCGTGCGCGATGGTGCGACGGGGGCCCTCTGGCTCAACAACGGCAATGTCATCGACACCAACGTCAACATCGGTGGCCGCAGCACCTCGGGCATCGATTTCAACGCCAACTACGGCGTTGATCTGGAAGACTGGGGCGCCGCCAACATGGGCTCGCTGCAGTTCTCGTTCGTCGGCACATTGCTGCAGGAACTGGGGACCGACACGGGTCTGGGCTTCGTCAACAGCGTGTACGACTGCGCCGGCTTCTATGCCAATCAGTGCGACGTCCCGAATCCGGAATGGCGTCACCGTGGACGCGTGACCTGGCTCACCCCGTGGGACATCGATGTCTCGGGCACCTGGCGTTACTACGGCGAGTCGGAAGTCGCCGTTCTCGGGCCTGACGGCAGCCTCGACAACAGCCCGGCACGCATCGACAAGGTTCTTGACGACAAGAACTACTTCGACCTGGCCGCTGTTTGGCAGGTGAGGGACACCGTCACACTGCGCGCCGGCGTGAACAACGTGTTCGACAGCGATCCGCCTCTGTCCACCAGCGTCGGCACCGTCGGCAACGGCAACACCTATCCGCAGCTGTATGATTCAAACGGCCGCTACTTCTTCTTCGGTATCACCGCCAACTTCTAGGGCCTGATACCCAGGATCTTTCGGGGCGGCGGATCTTCGGGTCCGCCGCCCTTTTTGTTCACCCTGGCGAAGCGTCGCGAGTGACCCCGTCAGCAACGGGCTGTGAGCCAGACGGGCGCGGCCGACGAACGGCCTGTTCGCTAGCCTTTCCCGGAATCTGCGGGGGGCGGCGTGAGGGGTGCCATCAGCCAGTGGAAAACGACAGGCGGATTACCGTCGCCGGCCTGGTCGCGCCACAGAAGGTCCGCGATCTGCTCGAGCTTGCTGTTCACCTTCTCGAGGGTCTGGGGACTGGGGGTGCAGACGACCCGGAGAAATCCAAGGTTACGGGCCGCGCCCGCCACGTCGCGGTCGGCCGAGCTGAGCCCGTGGCGGAAGTCCCGATCCATCTGCCGCGTCAGCCCCGCGACAATCTCGGTCATGAGATCGTCGTTCGCAGGATCCTCAAGCGCCGCGCCGAGGCGAATCCGTCGGGACACGGTGTCATAGAGTTGCTCACGCTTCCGTCGGACCGTGCGATGCCCCGCCTCCACAACAATCTTGCCCTCCACGAGCTGGCGCATGTGGTGATAGAGCGCCGGCGGCTGAGCCCCGAGCATTTCGGCGAGCTCACGGATCGATAGCGGTCCCGAGGCGGCCAGTCGGTCCACGATGTCATGTCGGCGCGGGCTCTTCGCCAGCCGGATCTGTTCCCGGTTCATGACCCACAGGGTCTCGTCCGCCTCTTCCGTTCTTATGCTCACGAACAGCCCCTCGAGAACGCGGCCTGAATGCGACTTGACCGAGGCCACGGTGCTTGCTTCGCGTTTGTCACATTTGCAAACCGGCAACTACAAATTTCGCCGGAGCGCCCGGCATGGCGGGTTCCAGAGTGGGGCGTCCTCCTATTAAAAAAAAGTCACTGGAATAAATACTAACTTGCGTCATGATCGGCGTCACGATCATGCCAGTTGGCACGCTTTCACAGGGCCTTTCCATGGACTCAGTCCCACGCTCTCTTGGTCCGGACCGGCGCTGGCGTCGGTTCAGCACAGCGCAATCCCGCGCCGTGACGGGGTGCGCGACATGAGACTGCGGGCGGTCATCACCATCGACATTGATGCCGCTGACTTTGTCGACGCAGCGGATCATCAGAGACGCATCGAGTCCCTGCTGGGCGCCATGCGCGACAGCTATGCGGACGCGGCGCTCGAGTTTCGGGAACGGCGGCAGGTGCGCCGTGGCATGTCGCCGGGGCATCCGCCTGGCGGCAGACTTTCCAGCACGGGAAAGCTGAACTCCTATGTCGACTGAAGCCCTGACCGGGTTCGGCGCGAGCCGCCGGAGAGATACGGTCCTCGCCGCCATCGAGACGTTCCGCGCCCTGGACCTGGGCATCAACATGTCCAACATCCTGGTCTTCCTCTATGTCGCCGAAAACGAAGGTATCAGCGTCACGGAGCTGGCGACCATCAGCGGTCTGAAGAAGCCGACCGCCTCACGCTCTATTCGGGCGCTGACGCCGAGAGGCTCCCGCTGGGCCCTTTCACCGTACCTGGGTCTGGTCGAACTCTGCGCCCAGGGGCCCGCGCGAAACTCCAAGACGATACGGCTGACCCGGCAGGGCAGGGACCTGTGCGCCAGGATCGATCGCCTGATCGCCAACCCCGTGCGGATCTGCGCGGGAGAGGGACCGGATGTCTCACAGCCGGACGTGAGCGGGGCCCTCGCGAGGCTGGGTGGAGCGGAGGGCGATCGCCACGACCGGACCGGACGCCGCGCCGACCCAGCCAGAGCCCCTCAGCTGTCTGCTCCCAATGCCCCGGGCGCTTCAGCTGCTTGCCAGTTCCCACTCCCCGGCGACCGCTCGCGGGCGGCGGCCTTGTGAAGCATGAGTGCAATGACCAGCCAGACAGTTTCCAGACAGTTCGACGAGCTCGATCCGGGCGTGCTTGTGGTCTGCGGCGATCAGGGCGAACGGTCGCAAATCTGCGACCTGCTGGAGGCCGAGGGCTTCCTGGCACGCGGCGTCGAAACCGGAGCGGAAGCGGAAGCCGCCCTTCGGCTTGAAGACGCCGACCTGATCATTCTCGATGGACGCTTGCGCGATGGCGGGGCCATGGCTGTCTGTCGCAGGCTGGCGGTTTCGTACGCCGCCCCGATCATCATGATCTCGGACAGCGCTGATGTAACCGATCGTGTCATCGCCCTGGAGGTCGGGGCCGACGATCTGCTGAGCCGCCCCTTCAACAGCCGCGAACTCCTCGCGAGAGCGCGTGCATTGGTTCGGCGCTCGAGAGCGCTGCTCAATGCCCGGATCCTTGGCATGGATGGCGGCCACCAGCGGGTTCGCGGTGCGCAGTCGTGGCGCATCGACGCCATAACGCGAAAGCTGACCGGCCCGACAGGCGACACCGCGGTGCTCACGCCGGGCGAAGTGGCCCTGCTTTATGTGTTTCTCGCTCGGCCGGGCCAGCCTGTGACGGGCGAAATCGCGGCTGAAGAACTCCCGGGCCTGTCGATCAATCATTTCCGGACATCGATCGTCCGGCTTCGCCGCAAGATGATGAAGGCCGGCCTGGAATCCGACACGGTGAAGACGCTGCGCTCCGGCGGGTATTTCATGGAAGAGGGTGTCGCCGCCCTCTGCGCCGGGTCGCAGGGCTTCGCCGCTTCCTCCCGTCAGATGAGCGAGGTCGATCGATCCCCGGCATTGTGACCGCTGCCTGGTGCGAGACGGTTTCAGTGTTCGATCTGACAGATGCTGCGACCCGCCGCGGCCAGGCGTTCCGCCGTGCGGCGGGACCCGCGTCGCCTGCCCTTCGGTTTCGGACACCGGCCAGCAGGACTGGAACGCCGACTTCCGGGCCGGACAAATGCATCGAGCGACCCTTGCCGGCAGCATTTGCAACTTTGCAACAACCCTCCCATTCGCTAACTAATTATACTGTAGTTGTTACAGTGTAGAATATGTGATCGGGCCGCCTCGTCTGTCGTGCTAATGACAAACAAGGGACACAAACTCTTTGGACGGGGATATTTGCTGTGTAGCCTGCTCCATCACTTCGCAGCGAAGTTAGGGGAGTTTGAATTGGCTAGAAACAAATCCGGTCTTCTGGGGACATCGATGCTGTGCGGGGCCGCCGTCCTCGCCATCACCAGCCCGGCCTTCGCCCAGGACAAGCTCCCGGGCGTCAACGTCCAGGGCCAGGCTGACCGTGAAGCCACCGAGATCGACGAAGTCGTCGTCACCGGTTCGCGCATCCGTCGTGACCCGACCAACGCCCCGACCCCGCTGATCCAGATCACGGGCGAGCAACTCCTGACTTCCGGCCAGTCGACGGTGATCGACTACCTGGCCACCTTGCCGGCCTTGTCGAGCTCATATGTTCCGTCGGACACGGCCGGTGGGTTCCTGAACGACGGGGGGCTGGCGCTCGCCAACCTGCGCTCGCTGGGTAGCGGTCGTACCCTGGTTCTCGTGGACGGTCGCCGGCACGTCGGTGCCGCTGAGGGCAATCTGGCCGTGGACATCGACACCATTCCGCGCCTTCTGATCCAGAACATCGAGATCGTCACCGGCGGCGCCTCGTCGGTTTACGGCGCCGACGCCGTCTCGGGTGTGCTGAACTTCCAGCTGCGCCGCGACTTCGAAGGCCTCGAGATCGACGCCAACTACGGCATGATCAACCAGGACGGCCAGGCCAACAAACGCATCTCGGCCCTGGCCGGCGTCAACCTGCTGGATGACAGGCTGAACCTGTACGCCTTCGGTGAGTACGAGGACATTGATGAGGTCCAGAGCCTGGATATCGACTGGCTTGACGCCGCGCATGCCCTCGTCGGCGTCGATGCCGATCCGACCAATGCGGTCAACGATGGTATGATCGACAACCAGTTGTTCAGCAATCTGAGGACCCTGCAGCGCCCGCGCTGGGGCCAGACCACGCTCGCCAACGCCCAGCGTCCGAGCCCGCTGAACGATCCCGATGTGCCGCTGGCCAACTGTACGGCGCTCACCAGCGCCAACTGCTACAGCGTCGACCCCACCAGGACCTACATCTACGAAGGCAACACCGCTCGTCTTGCCAATTTCGGTCAGCGGGTCGGCAACGTCGGGATCAACCGCCCGCTAAACATCGGCGGCGATGGTGAGGCACCTTCGCGCTTCGGCCAGGATTCCCGCCTTCCGCAGTCCACCTCGGCCCGCTACCAGGTCGGTGCCAATTTCGCCCTGCTGGATAACGTCGACCTGAGCGTCGAATACAAGATGGTCGAGGAGGACACCTTTGACGTCGCCCAGCCCACCTTCTTCGACATCTTCCTGAATGACGGCAGCTATGCCCCAACGTGGACCAACACGATCCGGGCCCTGAACCAGTTCGACCTGCGGTACACCGACAACGCCTACCTGCCCCAGAACGTGAAGGATGCGATCACGGGCAACACGGTCACCAACTGGACGGCCAACGCCAACACGGAGGGTACGGCGGCGACGACAACGGCCCGCCAGTGGGCGCGCCACGTGCTGTTCGGCCCGGATCGCACGCAGGACAACCACCGCGAAGTGAATCGCTTTGTCGTGGCCTTGAGTGGTGACTTCGATCAGATCGCCTTCATCCGGAACATCGACTGGGATCTGTCGTATGTCTCCGGCGAGGCCACGAATGCGAATGTCGAGCGCGGCGTCGACGCCCAGCGCTTCGCCCTGGCCGCTGACGCCGTCATCGACACGGCCGGCGTCGTCAATGGCCGTCCCGGCGAGATCGTCTGCCGCGCCCGTCGGATCGAGCGGTCGGGCGTGGGCGACCTCGACGACTATTTCCGGGGGGTCTTCGGCGGCCGCACCGCCTACAACAACGCCGCCTTCAAGGCAGCGGTCGACAACTGCGTCCCGCTGAATGTGTTCGGCGCCGGCAACCAGAGCCAGGCGGCGCTGGACTATGTCGATGCGGCGGTCACCGTGACGCACGCCAACGAACAGGAACAGGCGGTTGCGGCGATCTCCGGCCAGCTCTGGGACTTCTGGGGGGCCGGTGCGATCGGCATCGCCGTCGGTGCCGAACACCGGCGTGAGTTCACGGAAGGGGTCGGCCGCACCGCCAGCACCGGTGACCGTTTCCTGTTCCTCAACACGGGCGCGGATTTCGCTGCCGCGGAGTATACGTCGGAGGAGTGGTTCGCCGAGGCGTCCATCCCGCTGTTCCGCGACGGCTGGCTGGGTGAATACGCCGAACTGAGCGGGTCGTATCGTCGGTTCGACTATTCGACCGCCGGCGAGGGCGACGTCTATGGCGTGAACCTGGTCTGGCGTCCGATCGGGGACATCACGTTCAAGTCCAGCTTCAACACCTCGTTCCGCGCGCCGAACCTGTTCGAGAATTTCGCGCCCTTCAACCAGACCTTCGGCAACAACCTGGTCGATCCCTGCACCACCAATGACATTGCGCTGCAGACGGCCGAGATCCGGACGAACCGCATCGCCAACTGCCAGGCCCTCCTCGCCGCCTACAATACGGCCAATGGCACGGCGCTGACCTTCGACTTCGCCGGTGCCACCGCGACCAACCTGGACGACTTCATTCTCGCCGCAGGCGGTGGCCGTATCTATCCTTCGGGCATTGCCGGTGTTCTTGGCGGCAACCCCGCGCTCGAGCCCGAAGAGTCGGAAAGCTTCACCTTCTCGACGGTCCTTCAGCCGCGCTTCATTCCCAACCTCACAATCGTCCTCGACTACTATGAAATCGAGATTCAGAACGTGATCGCGAACCCGCTGGTCGGCGAAATCGCGGCCAACTGCGTCAACGGCCCGACCCTCAATGCGACGGCCTGCAACCTCATTTTCCGGAGAAACCCCGCGATCCCCTTCGGCATCGGGGCTCCCGGCGCGGACCCGGTCGGCGGCTTCATCCAGGCACCGCTCAACTACGCCGCGCTGCAGACGCGCGGCCTGGACTTCCAGGCGCGTTATTCGCTGGACACCGAAGAGGTGTTCGGCCGCAACTGGGGCAGGTTCGACTATAGCGTCGGCGGCCTCTGGCTGATCGAGCAGAAGCGGTTCCTCAATCCGGGCAACCCGAATGCCTTTGAGGAGCTGTCATCGGACGTCCAGCTTCCGCGCGTCCGTCTGACCTCGTCGCTGACCTGGACGCCCAACGACATCTGGAGCGTCAACTGGACGGTGGACTGGCAGACCGCCCAGGACAGCGCGCGGTACCGCGCCCAGGTGGGAACGGGCAATATCGACGTCCGTCCGCTCGACACCTATGACACGGGCAACTTCGCCCGCCATGACTTCACGGTCAAATGGAACGCCAGGGATGACCTGTCGCTACGGATGGGGGTGGTCAACGCCTTCGACGCCGAACAGGCCCGGTACCTCGGCGGTGTCCTGAACGCCAACTTCGATCCCTACGGAACGCGCTTCTTCATCGGGCTCAACTACCGCCCGTTCTAGAACTGCCTTCAACAACCAGGGGCGTAATGGGTTGTCCGCAAGGACTCCCATTATCGCCGGGCAAGGCCCCCCGTCGGCGATCGACGGGGGGTCGCGTCGGGTCAGGAAGGCAGGGACACCAAATGCGTCCCGGTCAACGCCCCATCCGTCGCATGCGGCGGGCAGGGGCGCCGCCCCGGGGTCTGGATACAGGAGGAGCAGAGCTTGAGCCTCATCTTGAACCGCCGCCACTGCCTGGCCGCCGCCGCATTCGGTCTGGGTCTCGGCCGGTCTGCGCCAACGGCGTTCGCCGGCTCCGTGGAAACGCGCCGAACCGTCTTCCAGAGCCGGGGACGGGATCATGTCGTCTTCGTGATGGAGCCCGCCGGGGCCGGCGATCTCACCGGCGCGGCGATCCTCCTTCTGCACGGCTCGGGCGGGCTTGCAGGGTCTCTGCGCGACTTCCATCGCGAAGCGGCCGCCTGGACCCTGCGGGGCTGTACGGTCGTCATTCCCGACTATTTCAGCGGCGCGCCCGACGCGGCACAGACCGATGACACGGGCTGGTGGGCCGAGGCGGTGCGCGATGCCTCCGCCTGGACGCTGGGGCTTTCCGGCGTGGACCCGGACCGTCTCGGCGCCCTGGGGTACTCCCGGGGCGGATACCTGGCCGCCGAGGTCGCCGTCCAGTCGACCGCGATCCGTGCGGTGGTCGGCGTGGCCTCGGCCGGCAATGTCGCGCCTGGCGACATCGTCCGCCGGCCGCAGGTTCTCCTGATACATGCGGATCGGGATCCGGTGATCCCGCCTGCCCGAACCCGCCGCTGGGCGGGCATACTGGAGAACGCCGGGGTGCCGGTGACCACAGTCACAATGCGGTCGTCGGAACACGTGTTCGACGAGCCGACCTGGCGCTACATTTTCGCCCGGGCGACCGGGTTTTTCGTCGACGCCCTCGCGCCGAGGCCTGCCACGCAAGACTGAAAGGGGCGGGCAGGGCCGCCAGGGGTGCGGCCAGGCAAGCGCCGGAAGGTCTCCGGCAGGGTCGGCCTGAGCCCCTGTCGGGGATGCGTCTCGTGAAGCCGTATTCGTCCAGGCGTCACCGGTTGCCGGCTGAGGTGATCCGGCCCGCCCCGGGCCAGGGCTTCCGGTACAGTCCAGCTTTCGGGATCTCGTGGCGCTGACCTGTCAGGACCTTGCGGAGCGGGGGGGCGGATCGGAGCATCGTCCCGGGTGTGCGTGGCGGTGCTGGCAGTCCAGTGGCAACCGGTCTCCGTTTTGAGGGCGGCGGGGCTGGTGGCCTCTTGTTTCACGCCGGGAGGCTGACGAGAGTGGCCGCCTCCTATGTGCTGACCAGGAGCGCCTCGTCACCTTTTCCGGGAGCCTGGCTTCGCCAGGGCGGTCCCTGGCCTTAGCATTGGCGTCACCATGGGAATGGTCAGCATGGTCGATGCGATGGCCATGAGCAAAAGGGCGGTGAAGGCGTCGTTGCTGATGATCTGCCGGTCCAGAAGGATGTTGGCGAAGATGATCATGATCAGCGCCTTGGTCTGGAGCAGCCAGCCGATCTTTGACGCCTCTCCCCGGGGCCATTTCAGGATTCGGCCCGCGAGCTGAACGCCGGCCAGCTTGCCGGCGACGGAGGCGATGAGGAGGAGGCCGGCGGCCATGAAAACCGCCGCCCCCCCGACGTCCCACCGGGTCTTGAGCCCTGTGCTGAGGAAGAAGACCGGCATGATCGCGAGCAGGATGTGGTTCCGGAACAGGTCCATCCTGCTGCGGTCGAACCAGCCTTGATCCAGCACGGCACCGGCCAGGAATGCCCCCACCATGAAATGCAGGCCGGACCAGTCGCCGGCCAGCCCGCAGGCCGCCAGCCAGATCAGACTGACATACCAGCGATCGGGTTCGGGAATGCGCCGCATCAGGGCGCGCACCGCCATGGCCGCGACGGCAAAGCCGACCATGAAGACCGCCTGGCGGCCGATGCGGTCCCAATCGAGCAGGATGAGCGCCAGCACCGCCCAGATGGCGATGTCATCGAGGCTGGCGTAGCGCAAGATGCGCTGGCCGAGAGGCCGACGCAGGATCTCGAGCTTCTCCATCAGCAAGACCAGGATCGGAAGGGCCGTCACCGCGCAGGCCATGCCGATACCGAGCACGACCTGCCAGTTCTGACCGTCTGATCCGGCCCAGCCCGGAAACTGCAGCAGACAGACAGCCGCCACGGTGCCCGCCGCCAGCGGCGTCGCGAGGGCGAGGCCAGCCGTCACGCCCGTCTCGACCCGATGTTCCCAGACCTTGCTGAGGTCCAGTTCCAGTCCGGCGATGAAGACGAAGATCATCACCGCCCACCAGGCGACCCCGTTGAGCGCCATGATGACCTGGGGATTGAATACCGCGGCATGGGCCTCGGGAAACGCGGCTCCGAGCACACCCGGCCCGAGCAGGACGCCGGCAATGATCTGCACCACCACCAGGGGCGCGTAGAACTCCGTCCGGAAGCCGCGCCAGATCAGATACGGCACGCTGAAGATCAGCAGCATGGCGAACAGATAGAGTTCGGTCGTGCTTATCGCGTGATTCAACGTCGCCCTCCGTCCGTTCCCAAGCGATCTGAAAGGAGTGGGGTCAACCGCCCGGCTGGCCGTAGCGGCGCTCGACCGGGGCGTACCGGTCCCAGACGGACCGGTCGTCCAGTGACCGGAGCAGCTTGATGTACTCCGCATGTGTCCATGCGAGGGGGGTCGCCGAATCCGTGCCGTCACCCGGTTGATAGCGCCGCGGGGTGGCATTGCCGACACCGTCCCAGACCTGTTCGGGCAGCAGCAGCCCGTCGTTGGCGAAGGATTCCATCCCCCGCACATAGGTCCGGCGGATCGCCTCGAAGGCGGCGTCCGGTGCGGACTCCGAGACGGCGCGGGCAATTTCGTAGTGGCCGCGTTCGCCGGTGAAGATCGGCCAGACCCGACCGCGCTGGCCCGGCGTCATGCCGCCGACACCGTAGTTGCCGCCCGTGTCGGTGTTCTCGCCATAGCCGTCGTTGCCATAGCGGCGGAAACCGGGACTGCCGTTCAGGTCGTAGCGGACGCGGAAACGGGCCTCGCGCGTCTGGTCGTCGTATTCGGGCAGGCTGTCCGTGATCGACGGCGCATCGGCGGCCCGAACGCCGTAGCGGACGAGTTCGAGGAAGCCGCCGTCGATGATGCGATCCTCGGCCAGGGCGGGCTGGCCGTTGTTTTCCCCGAGGGGCAGCTTGTCATTGGGGTTCTCATTCCGGCTGAGGCGCAGGAAGTAGCGGCCGTCGCCGAACTCGCCGGACGTGGTGAACATCCGCGCCTCGATCCTCGCCGCATAGTCGTCCGCGGCGGCCTCGTAGCGGGTGGCGGAGGCCGGGTCGCCCGAGGCGCGCGCAATGTCGGCGGCGACGGTCAGGCCGGTGATGACAGCGGCCGTGGTCGAGGGTGAATAGCCTTCCTGTTCCTCCCAGCGCTCCTGCTGGCTCCAGGGCGGGGTGATCCGTCGGTCGTTCCAGAGGATGCCGACCGTACCGCCGTCGACGAGGAAGTCGGCGGCCGGCTTGATCATTCGGCCATACATGGCGGTCATTTCGGCGTCGGAGACGAGACCGGCCTTCCAGAGTTTCCAGCCCAGCATGATGGGCATGGCGGTCTGGTCCAGCTGGACCCCGACCCATTCGATCTCGCCGTCGACGTGGGTCTTCTGCAGGAACCAGCCGGTCGCGCCGGTATTGCCCGGCGTGTCGGCGCGGACCTGGACCTGGGGCAGGTAGCGGAAGGCGGCTCGTGGAGTCTCCGTGTCCCCGAGGGCCGCCATGGCCATGGCGACCTGATAGAAGTCGCGCGGCCAGACGGCCTTGTAGCCGGTCGAGGACTCCGTCGCATCGACGGTATCGCCCCATGGGTTTGACAGCGACGCGATCAGGGCACCGGCATAGGTCCGGTCCTCCTGCACCTTCAGCATCAGGGCCGAGGCCCAGGCCAGCTTGCCGCCGTCCGTGGATTGGCGGGCGATGCGGGGCAGTTCGGACAGGGAGGCGAGATAGTCCTCCCAGCCGACGTGGTCGCCCTGACCGTTGAAGCGCGCCAGGACCTCATCAAGGCCGGTGGCGAAGCTCTCACCCGCGGCCTGCCGGGCCTCCTGTCGGGACCCGCCGAAGCCGATCACGAAGTCCCGGCTGAGCGTTTCTCCCGCGCCAATGTTGCCGAGGCCCCCGGTCAGCATGATGTTGCCGGACGCGTCTCCGGTGGAGCGGTAGACATGGTCGAGCCGACCGTCCGCGAGGTCCGTCAGGCCGTCGGAGGTGCCGACGAAGCCGACACTGGCGGCGATGAAGGCGTGATCGGCCTGAAGCACGAGGTGGGTGTCGCCTTCGTAGGCATACAGGGCTCCGGGCTCTTCAATCCGGGCGTCTTCAACCTGGGTGAAACCCATAGCCACGGCGTCGCCGGAGTCGCCGACGCCGGTGTTGGCCATGTGCGGCTCAAGCAGCAGGTAGGGCGTAACCTCGCCCCGAAGCGCGCGGATGGAGGCCCGGATGACGAGCGATTGCGAGTCCGGGTCGGTGTAGATCCGCTTCTCGATCTCATACCGCCCCTGGCGGTCCGTGGTGATGATGCGATAGGCCGGCGACAGCGGGCGGCCCTGAGCATCCGTATGCAGATATTCGGTGCGGCTGGTGGTGTCCGTCCCCTCGACCGACAGCCCGGTTCCCGTAACGACGGCGAAGCGGAGTTGCTTGATCTGGGCCTCGTGGATCAGGCCGTACATGGTCTCGGTCAGGACACCGTCGGCGAGCGAGAACCAGACGCGACTGACGTCGCCGGTGCGGCCACCGTCGCGGTACTGGCCGTCGACATAGGCCTCGTACGACGCGCCGACACCCGTCTTGGCGGCATTGACCCAGGTCGGCTGGTCACCCGGCGCGCCGGGGGCGACGGCGGCGATCTGCGGGGCCGGATCCGGCAGGGGTGCCGCTTCACCGCCGGGGAGCAGGCCTTGCAATGTCGAGCATCCGGCCGTGGCGAACAGGGCGGCGCAGAGGACGAATGGAGAGATGCGCATCAGGAACTCGTCAGGCGGGGGGGAGCAGGAAGGTGAGGGGGGCGTCGAGGCGCTGGTTCCACGACGCTTCATTGTGTTCGGCACCGGGGAACACCAGGCTGCGGAAGCGGTCCGGGCCCCAACCGCGACCGGCCACGACTGTATCGATACGGCTTTGGAAGAAGGCGTAGAATTGGTCCAGGGTCTCATCACCGCGATCGAAATACAGCCGGTGCGCGCGCGGGTCGGGCAGCCCTTCGGCGATGACCCGGCTCCAGGTCTGGACAATGGTTTCGCGCCAGCGCTCCAGCCGGTTGTCGTCCAGTCGCTCGACCCGCAGCGGCCAGTGGGTCGAGACGCAGCCGGCACCGCCGAACACCTGCGGATGTTTCATCAGGGCGTAGAGCGAGATCAGTCCGCCCATGCTGGAGCCCATGATGGTCGTGTCGTCGCGACCTGGCCGGGTCCGGTAGGTCCGGTCGATGAAGGGTTTCAGTTCCTCGACGAGGAATCGCAGATACGCATCTGACAGCGGCTCGCCGCCATAGAGGGAAAGCAGGTCCGCGCGGATGTCCTCCGGCAGGGCCCGGATCATGTCGGCCGGGACGTATTCGCGCAGTCGCAGCGGCGTGTTCCAGACACCAACCACGACAGGCATGCGAATCTGGCCGTTTCCGCCGAGACGGCTGATGTGCTCGTCCACGCCCCATTCCACGCCATAGCCGGCGGTCGAACCGTCGAACAGATTCTGGCCGTCGTGCATGTAAAGCACCGGCCAGGCCGCGTCGGCGGCGTCATAGCCCGGTGGCAGCCAGACGGTGACATTGCGCGGCCCGAGGTGGGCCGAGACGACATCTGTGTGCTGCACCAGACGGCCGCTCGCCGGGGCGTCCGCGCGGGCAAGTCCGGCACAGCCCAGAACCGGCAGGCATACGAGGCCGGCAAGGGCGGATCGCCGGTCGAGGCTCATTCGGCGGCCCCGGGCTCGGTGACGCCCAGGCTGACGGCGGCGGCGATGAAGAAGCTCACGCCGCCGATGACCAGTGCCATGATGGCCTGACCGTCGAACAGGCTCTTCAGGACCAGGCCGAGGATGGTGGCGGCGAGGAGTTGGGGCACCACGATGAAGATGTTGAAGATGCCCATATAGACGCCCATTTTCCGCCCCGGCACAGCGCCTGCCAGTATGGCGTAGGGCATGGAGAGGATTGACGCCCAGGCGATCCCGACGCCGATCATCGGCAGCCACAGCAGCTGGGGATCGCGGATCAGGAAGACGCCGATGAGGCCCAGCCCGCCGAGGGACAGATTGATGGCGTGGGCGACCTTCCGGCCTGTGCGCCGGGCGATGACCGGGATGGCGAAGGCCGCGAGGGCAGCGACGCCGTTGTAGACGCCGAACAGGACGCCGACCCAGTTGGCGCCTTCGTTGAACGCCGCCGAGGTCGGGTCGGTGGCTCCGTAGTGGACCGCTGTGACGGCCGCCGTGGTGTAGATCCACATGGCGAACAGGGCGAACCAGCTGAAGAACTGGACCACGGCCAGACCGCGCATCGTCCGGGGCATCCGGAAGACGTCGTCGATGATTTCGGTCAGTCCGTTGGAGGCGCGGGCCCGATGCATCAGGCCGACGACGATCTGCAGGACGCCAAAGCCGGCGAGGAAGCCTGAAAGGACGTAGAGCTCCTTTTCGACGCCCGTCGCCCGGACGCCGTAGATCCCGGCGCAGCCCACGATCAGCCAGACAAGGCCGCCGAGCATATAGGTGGTGGAGCCGCGGGCAGGGGCCTGCCGCTCATCGGTGCCTTGCGCCGCGAGCGCGGCGGTACGGGTGGTTTCGAAGGCGTCGATTTCCTCGGGGCTGTACTCCCGGGTCGAGAAGACGGTCCAGAGCACCGCCAGAAGCGTCCCCGCGGCGCCGATGTAGAAGGACAGCTTGACGGAGTCGGGTGTCACGCCCTCGGCTGCGGTCGACACCACGGCGAAGACGTTGGTCAGGATCCACGGCAGGCAGGAGGCCAGCACCGCACCCGTGCCGATGAAGAAGGTCTGCATGGCATAGCCGCGGGTACGCTGTTCGTCCGGCAGGTTGTCGCCGACGAAGGCGCGGAACGGCTCCATGGTCACATTGATGGCCGCATCCATGACCCAGAGGGTGGCTGCTGCCAGCCAGAGGCTCGGGGCGTTCGGCATGTAGATCATGGCCGCAGAGGTCAGGATGGCACCGACGAGGAAATAGGGCCGCCGGCGACCCAGCGGCCCCCAGGTCTTGTCGCTGAAATGGCCAATGATCGGCTGGACCAGCAACCCCGTCAGCGGTGCCGCGATCCACAGGATCGCAAGGTTGTCGACCTCGGCGCCGAGGGTCTGGAAGATGCGGCTGGCGTTGCCGTTCTGCAGCGCAAAGCCGATCTGGATGCCGAAGAAGCCGACGCACATGTTCCAGATGGCGAGCTGGCTCAGGCGAGGCCGGGTGCGACCGGCAAGGCTGATGTCAGGGGCTGTTGTGCTCATGCGCGGCGTCCTCGGCCGATGGGAACGAACCGGATCGCCTGGCCGCCACCGGGTGCCAGGTGAAGGCTCAGTGTGTCTGCTGACGTCACGTCGCGCGACTCGATCACGATAGCCTCGCGATTGGTGTTCCAGTGGGTGTCGGGGGCGTCGCGGTAGATTTCGGCCCGGTAGCGGCGGCCGGAATCGAGGAAGGAGAGGGGCGTGTCCAGCACGCGCGGATGCTCGTCGGTCATGGCGCCCAGGAACCACTGGTCGGAGTTGCGGTCCTTGCGGGCGATGGTGACGAAGTCGCCGATTTCGCCGTTCAGCACCCGGGTGTCCGACCAGTCGGTCACCACGTCCTTGATGAACTGGAACGGGCCGGGATTGGCCTCGTAGTTTTCGAGCAGGTCAGCGGCCATGACGATGGGGCTGTAGATGGTCACATAGAGCGCCAGCTGTTTGGCCCAGGTGGTCGCGATGCCGTCCGGCGCGCGCGTCTGCATGCCGAAGATGCCCGGCGTGTAGTCCATCGGCCCGGCCAGAAGGCGTGTGAAGACCAGATTGGGCTCGTGCTCGGGCGGGTTGCCGGGCTGGCCCCAGGCGCTGAATTCGGTCCCGCGTGCGCCTTCGCGAGAGATCATGTTCGGCCAGGTCCTGCGGAGACCGGTGTCCTTGAACGGCTCATGCGCATTGACCGCGACCTGATATCTCGCCGCCGTTTCGACCACGCGCAGATGGTGCTGCGCCATCGGCTGGCTTTCATGCCAGGCGAGGCGGGGCTGGCCGTCCGGGCCGCGCACCCGGGCACCCCCGGCGTCGGCGACATAGCCCGTCTTGACCGAGTGCCAGCCGAACCGCTGCATCTGGGCGAACGCGGCGTCCAGCTGTTGCTCATAGTGGTAGCCGTTGCCGCCCGTTTCATGGTGGCCGATGATCTCGACGCCCTTCTGCCGCGCATGGGCGGCGACGCGTTCGATGTCGAAGTCGGGATAGGCCTGGGTGAAGCTGTAGTTCCAGCCGGTCCCGAACCAGTCGCCGTCCCAGCCCACGTTCCAGCCCTCGATCAGCACGCCGCCGAAGCCGTGTTCGGCCGCGAAGTCGATGTGTTTGATGGCGTTGTCGGTGGTCGCGCCGTGCCTCGGGCCGGAGTTCCAGGTCTTCAGGTCCAGGTGCATTTCCCACCAGATGCCGACGTATTTCATCGGCCTGAACCAGCTGACGTCGCCCAGCGCATTGGGCTCGTTGAGGTTCAGGATCAGGCTGGATTCGACCAGCGCCCCGGCGCGGTCTGCGATTTGCAATGTCCGCCAGGGGGTGGTGAAGGGCGTGGCGAGTTCGACCGCCGCGTTGGACAGGCCCGGTGTCAGCGCTGCCTTGAACCGCCCGCCTTCGACCCGGCGCAGGTTCATTCCGGAATAGTTGGTCAGCGCCGCTTCGTGGATCGAGATGTGAAGGCCATCGTCGGACCGGACCGTCAGCGGCGTCTGGGCCACGCCGACCGCGTCGATCCGGGTGCGGTTGTAGAGATATTCTTCCCGGTTCCACTCGAACGCCGGGATCCACCAGGCGGTGCCCGGATCGGCGACCGCGAACTCGGTCAGTTCGTCTCCGATCTTCACCGTCTTCAGATTGGGCTGGTCCGGGAATTCGTAGCGGAAGCCGACGCCGTCATCATAGATGCGGAAGACGACATCGATCCGCCGCTCGAGATCGCTCCGCTCGCTCAGGTGGACGCGGAGCTGGGTGTAGTGGTTCCGGATGAAGCGACGTTCGCCCCAGGGCTGTTCCCAGGTGTCATCATGCTGTGTCGGGGCCTCGGCCGTGACCGTGAAATTGCGCTCCAGCTTGGCCGCGTCGGTCAGCAGGAAGCCGAGGCGCGAGGGTGCGATCACAAGGCGACCCAGACGGCTGACGCTGTATTCGGGCCGACCTTCGCCGGTGACCGAGACGGATACGGACAGCACGCCGTCGGGTGACGTGGCACCGACGCTGACGGATGGATCCCGGGCCTGTGCCGTGGTCGCCGGAAGGGTGGCGATCAGGGCGGTGGTCGAAATCAGGGAGCGGCGTGTCAGCATAGGGCGAATCTCCACAGTGCGGCCCTTGCCAAGCGCGGTCGGTACGGCGCAGAACAAGCAATGTTTGCAGCAAATTTTGCAGACCTGAGCCCTGCCGGAGCCTTCGCTTGAGCCGACGCAACACACGCCTGGAGGACCTGGCCAAACTGGCGGGCGTATCGATTTCGACGGCTTCGCGCGCGTTGAACGACAGCCCGGCGGTCAATGCCCGAACAAAGCAGCTGATCTGGAAGCTTGCGCGTGAGCATGACTACCCGTTCCGCCGCTATATGCCCGCCGGGCCGATCGGCGCCGACGGCGTGATCGCCCTCGTGACCCCGCGTCCGCAAGGGCGCGAGGGCCGGCTGAGCGATCCCTTCTTCCTCGAACTGCTGGCCGGGGTCGGCGAGGCGGCGCGGGAACGCGGCTGCGACGTGATCATGAGCCACTTTTCGCCGACCAGTTACGATGACCTGTCCGCGGCGATGAACACCAGCCGCGCCGATGGCGTGATCTTTCTCGGCCAGAGTACCCTGCATCAAAGCCTCAACCGGCTGGCGGAGACCGAGGGCCGGTTCGTGGTCTGGGGTGCCCAGATGCCGGACCAGGCCTATTGTTCGGTCGGGTCGGACAACCTGGCAGGCGGACGGCGCGCGACGCTGCATCTGGCGCGACTGGGCCGAAAGCGCATCGTCTTTCTGGGGGACCTGGAGCCCCCCGAGGCGATGCAACGCCACCGCGGCTATCTGGAAGCCCTCGCCCGCTCGGGCATCGAGGTCGATCCCGACCTGATCATGGAAGCCCATTTCGAGGTCGAGTCGGCCGAGGCCTCTGTCGACAGCCTGATCCGGCGCGGCGTGAAATTCGACGGGGTCGTCTGCGCCTCGGACCAGATCGCCCTGGGCGCTGTGCGGGCCTTGCTGCACGCCGGGTTGCGGGTGCCCGAGGACGTATCTGTCATCGGTTTCGACAATGTGCCCTTCAGCCGTTACAGCCGCCCGGCCCTGACAACGATCGCGCAGGATACGATGAAGGCGGGCCGGCTGCTGGTGTCCAAATTGATCGATAACCCCGGCGACTCTGTGGGCCGCTCGGAGCGGATCCCCACTGACCTGATCGTACGCGAGAGCTGCGGCGGCTGAGGTCATCCCCGCGTGCCCGTCAGCACCAGACCCGCCATGGGCGGCAGTACATCCTGATACGTCTCGTTGAGGTTGACGGCCTCGATGACCCGAAGCCCTTGCGGCATTGTCCACCCGGTCGGGGCGTGGCCCAGGTTGAACACGCAGAGCAGCCGCTCTCCGCGATAGACCCGTTCAAAGCAGAGCAGGTCGGCCCCGGACTCGAGGAGGTTCATGTCCCCGAGCAGCAGGCAGGGGTGCGCCTTGCGGAAGGCGACCAGGCGGCGTGTGGTCTGCAGCATGGATGCCGGGTCACGTTCCTGGCGGTCCACGGAAAGCGCGAGATGTCTCGAATCCACCGGGAGCCAGGGCTCGACTGTTGAGAAGCCGGCCTGCGGCTGGTCGGCGTTCCAGGGTAGCGGCGTCCGGGCGCCGTCGCGGCCAAGGGTCTCGGGCCAGTTGGCGATGGCCTCGGGATCGACCAGGCGATCGAAGGGAACCGCGGCCTGGGGCAGGGCAAGTTCCTCGCCCTGATAAATGAAGACATTCCCCCGCAGCGTCATCAGCAGGAGCATCGCCATCTCGGCGACGGCCTTCAGATCGCGGCCTTCGGCCCAACGCGAGATGGCGCGAGGCGCGTCATGATTCGAGAATGTCCAGGACGGCCAGCCCTGGCCGTCGCGGCCATGCCATGCCTCGGCTCCCTCGCGCACCAGCACGGGGGCCAGCGTCGGCGCGTAGAGATAGAGGAACCCATAGGCGCTGTTTAGATGGCGCTCGCCCGCCGTGAAGGTCTGCATCTCCTGATCGGCGTGGTCACCGCCGACCTCGGCCACGCTGAACCGGCCGCCGCGGCTGTCAGTCAGGGCCCTGATCCGCGCAAGGAAGTCGACGATGGCCGGATGTGACTGGTTGTAGAGCTTGTCCTGGAAGTCGAACGGCCGCGTCCGCTTGCCGCCCGCCGGCAGCGGCGGGTTATCGCGGAGCAGGGGGTCGTGCATGGCGAAATTGATCGCGTCGAAGCGGAAGCCATCGACACCGCGGTCAAGCCAGAAGCGGGCGACGTCCAGCAGTGCGTCCTGCACGGCGACATTATGCAGGTTGAGCTGCGGCTGCTCCGGCAGGAAATTGTGCATGTAGTACTGGCCGCGCCGGGCGTCCCAGGTCCAGGCGGGGCCGGCGAAGACCGATTGCCAGTTGTTGGGCGGCGAACCATCGGGACGCGGGTCGGCCCACACGTACCAGTCGGCTCGGGGGCCCGAGCCCGACTCACGGCTTTCACGGAACCACGCGTGCTGGTCCGAGGTATGGGCGAAAACCAGGTCGGTAATGACCCTGATGCCGAGTCTGTGCGCCTTATCGATCAGAAGGTCGATGTCGGCGAGCGTTCCGAAGACGGGATCAACGTCGCAATAGTCGGCGACATCATAGCCGAAGTCCTTCATCGGCGAGGTGAAGAAGGGACTGATCCAGATGGCGTCGACCCCGAGAGAGGCGATGTACTCCAGGTTCCGGGTCACGCCGGGGAGGTCCCCGATGCCGTCGCCGTTCGTATCCGCAAAACTGCGCGGATAGACCTGATAGATCACGGCACCCCGCCACCATTCGGCGGCGCTGGCCCTGGACCTGGGGAGTTCGAGAATCTGGGCGGTCACGCGGGGCTTTCGGATACGCAAACGAGGTAGCCCAGAGCGGGCAGGGACAGGGTTATGACGCCCGGAGCCGAGCTGCGGGCGGGGCAGGCCCCCATGAGAGATCGCCACAGGCCGGAGCCTGGCTCAACCGTGACATTGACCGTGCGCGCCTCCATCGAGGTATTGAACGCCACCAGTGTTTCTCCCTCCCCGTCAATTCGGGAGATCGCCAGGGTGCCAGGCGTCTGGTCCGCGGATCGAAGGACGACACGCCCCCGCCGCAGTCTCGCGTCCGATGCGCGCACGGAATTCAGTCCGGCGATGCGGACGTAAAGGTCGGCATGGGGGTCGAAGGGGCCGGAGGCCCTGCCGATCCGTCGATCGTCGGCGTAGGCCGCGGTTCGGGTCTCGAACATATCCTGTCTCGAGCGCCGGTCGTCCCCGTCACCGGTGAAGCCCTGTTCGTCTCCGTAGTAGATCACCGGCACGCCGCGCCCGAGAATCATGAGCGCCTGGGCGAGGGCGGTGCGGTCCAGCAACTCCGCGTCGCTGATGTCCGGGCGATCCTTGAGGATCAGGTGACCGATCCGGCCCATGTCGTGATTGCCGACAAAGGTCGGCAGCCGCAGGGCAGCGGCTGCGCCGCCGGCATAGACCGGATCGGCGTTGACGACGCGGGCGATGCGGTCTGGCCCCGCGGTTCCGGCCACAGCTTCCTGAACGGCCCGCTGCCAGGCGAAGTCCAGCACGCTGGGCAGGCCGTCGACCCGCGTATGGCGCGCCAACTCACCCGGCTCGAAACCGTAGACCTCGCCGAAGATATGGAAGTTCGGGATTCCGGCCGCCCGGGCGCGTTCCAGGATGGCGGGGACGAAGGCCTGCCAGAACTCGGGATTCACGTGTTTGGCGGTGTCGATCCGGAAACCATCGATTCCATAGGTCTCGATCCAGGATCCATAGACGTCGATGAAGCCCTGTACGACGCGCGGGTGCTCGGTCATCACGTCGTCGAGGCCCGAGAAGTCCCCGTCCAGCGCGCTTTCACCGTACCAGGCGCTGTTGCCGCGGTTGTGGTACAGGCCGACCTCGTTGAGCCATGCCGGCGCCTTGAGGTGTTCCTCGCCGGCCGGAACATAGGGGCTGTAAGCATAGTCGGGCCGCGTCAGGCGCGCGAAATCCCCGGTCGTGCGATCCCCGACGAAGCCGGCGTTTATCGCTTCGCCCGAGAGACCACCGCGGCGCTGGATCGGGTAGTCGCGCGCCCAGCGATAGTCGCAACCGCCCTGCGGACACTCACGATACTGGATCACATCGGCCGTGTGGTTGATGACGATGTCCAGATAGACCTTCATGCCGCGGGCATGCGCGGCGTCGACCAGCGCCCGGAATTCCTGGTCCGTTCCAAGGTGCGGATCTATCCGGGTGAAGTCGGTGATCCAGTAGCCGTGGTAGGCGGCGCTCTCCTGACCGGGCGGCCCCTGGACCGGCTTGTTCCGGAACACGGGCGCGATCCAGAGAGCTGTGGCACCAAGCCCGCGAATGTAGTCGAGCCGCGCCGTCAGGCCGGCCAGATCGCCGCCATGGTAAAACCCCGGGTCGGTCGGGTCGTATCCGGTGACCAGACGATCTCCCGTCATCCCGCCCCGGTCATTTGACGGATCTCCGTTCGCGAACCGGTCCGGCAGGACAAAGTAGATCACCTCGTCCTCGGGCGCGCGCTCACGGAGCGCGTTGAGCCGGTCGGGGAGGGTCTGGGCGGAAGCTGCTCCAACGAGCCCGGCCCAGACGACCGCGATCAGGCAGCCGATCGCGACAGCGCCGGGTCCCTTTCTGCAGCGTTTGATTCTGCCCATCGGTCGTTTTCCTCGGGTCGTCCGGAAGCTGCGTGGCCGCCAGATCGGTTTGCAAGATTTTGCAGTGGAGTTGCCAGCTGTCAATCCGAATGTTTCAGGCGTCAAAAATGCGGCAGCGCAAGGAGAAAGCGCCTTGTGCACTGCAGCAAGGCCCGCCTGCTCCGTCACATTTTGGCCACGGAGGTGGCCAGCAAGAGTATTACATGCTTGCAAGGTTCCCGGAAGTTTGCATAACTTTGCGATGAAACCGGACGCTTTCGCGAGAAAAGCGGCGGCACCAGGGAGAATGAAGATGAGCTACAAGGTCACCCGGCGCGCGCGCCTTCTTGCCGGAGCCGCTTTCGGCGCAATCGGCCTTCTGGCCGGTGTCGGCACTGCCGCCGCCCAGGATGCGCCGCAGACCGACGCCGAAGCGCAGGAAATCGATGAAGTCATCGTCACCGGCATCCGCGCGTCCATCCAGAGCTCGATCGCGGCAAAGCGGAACAACACCTCCATCGTCGAGGTCGTGACCGCTGAAGACATCGGCAAGCTGCCGGATGTGTCGATCGCTGAGTCGCTGGCACGTCTGCCGGGCCTAACCGCGCAGCGTCTCGACGGCCGCAGCCAGGCGATTTCGATTCGGGGCCTCGGGCCCGACTTCACCACGGCCCTTCTGAACGGTCGCGAACAGGTCACGACCGGCGATAACCGCGGCGTGGAGTTCGACCAGTATCCGTCGGAACTGCTTTCGGGCGTGACGGTCTACAAGACGCCCGACGCGGCGTTGATCGGTCAGGGCCTTGCCGGCACCGCCGACCTGCAGACCATCCGCCCCCTGGCTTACGGCCGCCGCGCCTTCGCGGCCAACGTGCGTTACGAGCTGAATGACATCGGCGCCCTGAACGCCGGGACGACCGACAACGGTGTCCGCTACAGCGTGTCCTATATCGATCAGTTCGCGGACGACACCATCGGCATCGCCCTTGGATATGCCCACATGGGCTCGCCCTACCAGTCCGAGCGCTTCAATGCCTGGGGCTATCCGGACATCGCCGCCGGGACCCGTGTCATCGGCGGAACCAAACCCTATGTGATGTCGTCCGAGCTTGAGCGCGACGGCTTCATGGGCGTCGTCGAGTTCCGGCCTAATGACCAGTGGCACACCACGGTCGATGCCTTCTATTCGCGGTTTGACAACACCCAGATCCTGCGCGGCATCGAGTTCCCGCTGCAATGGTCATCGGCTTCGCTCCAGCCGGGATATACCGTCGCCGACGGTCTGGTCACCCAGGGCACCTTCAACAACGTCCGCGGTGTCGTTCGCAACGACGTCAACACCCGCGAGAGCGAGGTCAAGGCCCTGGGCTTCAACACGGAGTTCACGCCGAACGACCGCTGGACCCTCGTCGCGGACGTGAGCTACTCCGGTGTCGACCGCACGGACCAGATCATCGAAAGCTACGCCGGCACGGGTGACAACGGTTCGGGCGCTGCGGATTCGCTGACCTTCCGGATTGACGGCAACGGCATTCCGCAGTTTGACAACACGCTGAACTATGCCGACTTCAACCTCATCCGCCCGAGCAGCCCCCAGGGCTGGGGCGGGGATGTGATCCCCGGCGGGCAGGACGGCTACCTGAACAGCCCGACGGTCACTGACGAGCTGTTCGCGACCCGTCTGCAGGCCACGGCGCACTTCACCTCCGGCCCGGTCACGTCGGTGGACTTCGGCGTGAACTACAACACGCGGGAGAAGGAGCTCATCGCCGACGAGTTCTTCCTGGGCGTGGCCGGCGGCGGCTTCAATGTCGTTCCGACACAGTACCGTCTCGACCCGACCTCGCTCGCCTTCATCGGCATCCCGGGAATGGTCAGCTACGACACGCTCGGCCTGCTCAACAGCGGCTTCTTCACCCTGGTCCGCAACCCCAACTCGGACGTCCTGGCCAAGAACTGGTCGGTTGAGGAAACGATCGTCACGCCGTTCATGCGGGCCAACCTGGAAACGACTTTCGCCGGCATGCCGCTGACCGGAAATGTCGGCTTCCAGATCGCCCTGGTTGACCAAAGCTCGAGCGGCTTCGCTGCCACAGGCGGCGGCGCAAGCACCCGTTCGGTGGCCGTGACGGGCGGCGACACCTATTCCGAGTTCCTGCCCAGCGCCAACCTGATCTTCGAAATCGGCGACCAGCGCTTCCTGCGCTTGGCGGCGGCCCGGACCCAGGCCCGGCCCCGGATGGACGAGATGCGGGCGTCCCGGACCTTCGGTTTCAACAGTGCGCTCAACGTGCCCGGAGCCACGGTCAACAGCTCGCCCTGGAGCGGCGGCGGTGGCAATCCGGAGCTGAAGCCGTGGATCGCCAATGTCTTCGACATCTCGATCGAACAGTATTTCGGCCGGTCTGCCTATGTGTCGCTCGCGGGCTTCTACAAGGACCTGGACACCTACATCTACAATCAGAACCAGGTGTTTGACTTCACCGGCTTCCCGACGGGCGCAGGGGCCGCTGTCATCAACGAGGGTCTGGTTTCGGCCCCCGCCAACGGCGAAGGCGGAGCGATCTACGGCGTCGAGTTTTCGGTTTCCACGCCGTTTGACTTCATCTCGCCCGCTCTGGAAGGGTTCGGCGGCCAGTTCTCGATCTCGTCGACCCAGAGCGAAATCCAGCCTGATCCCGGCAATCCGGCGACGCCGATCCCGGGTCTGTCGGAAACGGTCGCCAACGTCACGCTCTACTACGAGCGGGACGGCGTGCAGGCCCGGATCAGCAACCGCTACCGCTCGGAGTTCCTGGGCGAGGTCGCCGGCTTCGGCAACGGCCGTACGCTCCGGCAGGTCGGTGCCGAATCCATCGTCGACGCCCAGATCGGCTACCAGTTCGAATCCGGGCCGCTGGAAGGTCTGTCCGCGCAGTTCCAAGTCAACAACCTGACCGACGAACCGTTCTTCACCTACGAGAACGGTGACGAGCGCCGGATTATCGACCATCAGGTCTACGGCCGGACGTTCCTGGTCGGTGTGAACTACCGCTACTGACCGTCCCAACCGGTCGGGGAGGGGCCGCTTCGGGAGACCGGGGCGGCCCTTCTGCTTCCGTGGCCGGCGCCCCGTAACTACGGCTGGGGCCGCTGGCGCTGATGGCACCGGCTGATGCAAGATCGCTGAGTTTATGTACGGACCGCACAAGGCGAGGAGAGTGCCATGACAGAGATTTCAGCCGGCAAGCCGAAGGGCACGGGCCTGGCGTTCGCCTATGTGACGACCCTGTTCTTCGCCTGGGGCTTTGTGACCTCGCTGATCGGCCCGCTGATCGCGGCGGTGCGGCGGGTGTTTGAGCTCAGCTACACCGAGGCGACCCTCACCACCTTCGCCTGGTTCATCGCCTACGGCATCGCCTCCATTCCGGCCGCCGCCATTCTCGGCCGGCTGGGGTACAGCCAGGCCATTATCGTGGCGCTGGTGACCATGGTCGCCGGGTGCCTGATCGTGCCGATCGCCACCCTGGCCGACTTCTATCCCGGCGTGCTGATCGCCCTGTTCGTGATCGCCTCGGGCGTAACCCTGCTGCAGGTCGGTGCCAATCCGCTGGTTGCCGCCCTGGGCGCGCCGAAGAGTTCGCACGCCCGCCTGAATTTCTCGCAGTTCTTCAACTCCCTGGGCACGACGCTCGGGCCGCTGATCGCCGCGCCGATCCTTCTCACGGGAGGCGTGTTCGCCGCGGATGCGGTGATCACCGATCCGGCCTCGCGGGCCGAGTCGCTGCGCAGCATCGACCTCGCCTTCCTCGCGGTGGGCCTGTTCTTCGCCGTCGTGGCCGTCTTCATCTTCACCGCCCGGAAAACGATCAACGCCGCGGCCCCCACGCCGACCGCCGAGGACCGGATGTCCCCGCTGGTGGCGCTGAAGTCCCCCTGGGCCGTGCTCGGGGCGCTGGCCATCTTCTTCTACGTCGGTTCGGAAGTGACGATCGGCGACCTGCTGACCAATTTCCTGCACAGCCCGGATATTCTGAACGTCCCGCTCGCCGCCGCCGGCAGTATGGTGGCCTGGTACTGGGGCGGAGCCATGGTCGGGCGTCTCGTCGGCGGCCTGCTGATGCTGACCCGGATCCCGGCGACCACCATCCTGATCGTCAACACGGCCGTGGCGGCCTTGCTCTGCCTCGTGGTCACCCAGACCAGCGGGACGACCGCCGCCTATGCCGCGATCGCGATCGGCTTCTTCAACTCGATCATGTTCCCGACCATCTTCACCCTGACCCTGGAGCGATCGACGGCGCCGATCCCGGCCACCTCCGGCCTGCTGGTTTTCGGCATTATCGGTGGCGCGGTCCTGCCGCCGATCGCGGGCCAGATCGCGGATCGCGCGGCCACCCTCAACCCGGTCTTCTATGTCCCGCTGATCGGCTATCTGCTGCTGGCCGGCTTCGCGCTCGCCGCGTCCAAGGCCAGGATCCGGAACGCCGCCGCCTCGGGAACGCCCGGTTCGCACTGAGCGGAGCGGCCCGCGTCCGGTCGACGGGCTGGCTGGTCGCCCATGCCCGGGCGTTCAGTCTGCCTCGACGACCCGTCAGTCGGCGCCCGACCACATCCGGTTGGCCTTCAGATAGGTTGCGTGATCCGGCAGGCTCTCCACCGTGCGGGCGAGGATGTCGGACAACTGGCGGAGCCCCGCCGCATTCCTCTCGGCGTCCTGGTATTGGTACAGCGGATTGGGTCCGCGCGGGACGATACCCTGGCCGTACATCACGGCCAGCCACGAGCCCTGGCTGAAGTATTCGTCGGCGCCGACCTGGTAGAGCAAGGCCCGGTCGCGGAATGCCTCCACCCGCTCGGACAGGCTGTCGGGGATCGGCATGGCCGCCACCTGCCGCCAGAACGGCGTGTCGTCCCTCTGGCTCGCATGATAGTGCAGGATGACGAAGTCACGGATCAGTTCGACCTCGCGACCCAGGCGACGATTGTAGCCTTCGATATTGATCGGGCTGAAATCCCGGTCCGGGAAATGCTGCAGCAGGCGATAGATACCTGCCTGGACCAGATGGATGCTGGTCGATTCCAGGGGCTCGATGAAGCCGCTTGAAAGGCCCAGACTGACGACATTCCTGTCCCAGTACTTCTTTCGCCGCCCGGTGACGAAGCGCAGCGGGCGCGGTTCGGCCAGCGGCTCGCCGTCTAGATTGGCCAGAAGGGTCTCGCGCGCCGCGTCGTCGGACAGGTGGTCCGAGCAATAGACATAGCCGTTGCCGGTCCGGTGCTGCAGGGCGATGCGCCACTGCCAGCCAGCCTCGCGGGCCGTCGACAGGGTGTAGGGCGTCAGCGGACTGACGCTGGCGCAGGGGACGGCCATGGCGCGGTTGACCGGAAGCCAGTGCGACCAGTCCTCATATCCGGCCTTCAATGCCCCCTCGATCAGAAGGGCGCGAAACCCGGTGCAGTCGATGAAGAGGTCCGCCTCCAGCACGCGTCCATCCTTGAGGGCGACGCCGCTGACAAACCCGTCGTCCGCCCTCTGGATGACATCGACGATCTTGCCCTCGACGCGCTCGACCCCGCGTCCCTCGCAGATCCTTCGCAGGTACCTCGCGTACAGGCCGGCATCGAAATGATAGGCGCTGAACAGGCTGTTCTTCGGCGACCGCGGATCGGGATCGCGGTCTCCCACCTTGCCGGCGTCGGCGGCCCGGGAGCAGACGGAATAGTCGCCGAGGTCGCCGGCAAGGCCGCGTGCCTTCAAGGCGAAAAAGGTCTGCTGAAATTCAGCGAGCGTCGGTCCGCGGCCATAGGTGCCGAACGGATGCACATAGCGGTTGCCGAGATGACCCCAGTCCTTGAACACGATAGCGACCTTCAGGGTCGCCTTGGTCTCCCGCATGAACTCGGCCTCATCGAGACCGATCATCGCGTTGAAATCGCGGATGGGCGGAACGGTGGCTTCGCCGACGCCGACAATGCCGATCTCGTCGGACTCAACGAGTGACACGCGCGCGTGGGGTCCCAGGGTGCGCTGCAGCGCCGCGGCGGCCATCCAGCCAGCGGTGCCACCGCCCACAATCAGGACAGATCGAATGGGTTGGGGCAATCGAGTCTCCGGCCGGGAGATGTTGGCGTCTTCGGAGTATAGGTTGCGTCCTCTGGGCGGCGCAACGCAGGTGTTCTCCCGAAGCAGAGACCCCAAGGCCGTCTCTGGTTACTCACAGGTCGCGGGAATGCCAGAGCAAAATTCGTGGAACCCGTGAACCGCCAGTTAGCGACTGACGGCGTGGCGGTGCTGGCGGTCAGGCACGAACCTGTCTCCAGCTTGTGGGCTGAGGGGAGGAGAGGCGAGTGTCAGCTTGCGAGCGTCTCGTCCTCACAGGGTGGTTGTCCGTCAGGCTGTGCCGATCCACACCAAGGATGTGCACGGTCTCCAACGCGACGGTCACAGTCAGGAAGCGCTGGAAGGTCGGCTTCCGATCACTGGTGGCATTGGGGTAGGATGAGGCGTGCCCTCCCTTGATCAGACCCACAGCATCGCAGACCTGAGAGTTCTGGCGCGCCGTCGCCTGCCTCGTCCAGTATTTGACTATCTGGACGGCGGGGCAGACGAGGAATGGTCCCTGTCGCGCAATGTTGATGCCTTCAAGGACTACGAGATCGTCCCTGATGTCCTGACGGACGTCTCGTCAATCCAGACAGCGACGACCATCTTTGGACAGCCGGCCGCCTGGCCGCTCATGCTCTCCGCGACCGGCCTGACCCGGATGTTCCATGGCTCCGCCGAGCTCGCCGTAGCTCGTGCCGCGGCGGCCCAGGGCATCCCCTACTGTCTTTCAACCATGGGCACGACGCGGCTGGAGGACCTGGCCGAAGCGATTCCTGTCCCGATGTTGTTCCAGGTCTACGTCTTCAAGGATCGCGGGCTTACGCGAGAGTTTGTCTCGCGATGCCGCGAAGCCGGCTACGCCGGACTTTGTCTGACGGTCGACACGCCGGTCGCGGGCAACCGGCTGCGTGATCGTCGCAGTGGTCTGTCCCTGCCGCCTCGCCTTACGGCGCGCTCCCTTCTCGATTTCGCCCTGCATCCCGGCTGGTCGATACCCGCGCTGACGGGAGCCAGGTTCGATCTGGCCAACGTCAGTCACAGGACGGACGCCCTTGCTACGAACCCGATGAGTCTTTTCGACTTCATCGGTCGTCAGTTTGACCCCAGCCTGAACTGGCGTGACGTCGAATGGCTCGCATCCGAGTGGAACGGCCCTCTGGCGATCAAGGGGCTGATGACGCCGGAAGACGCCACCCGCGCAATCCGCTCCGGTGCGAGCGGCGTGATCATCTCCAACCACGGCGGACGCCAACTGGATGGTGCGCCTGCGCCAATCGATCAGATCGCCGCCGTCAGAGATGCGCTGGGCGACGGCCCGGATGTCATATGCGACGGGGGAGTCC
Organism: Aquidulcibacter paucihalophilus; assembly: GCA_030285985.1. Lineage (NCBI taxonomy): Bacteria > Pseudomonadati > Pseudomonadota > Alphaproteobacteria > Caulobacterales > Caulobacteraceae > Aquidulcibacter > Aquidulcibacter paucihalophilus. The sequence continues at coordinate 2,315,572 of CP127384.1, read as the reverse complement.
GGCGCGGTTCGGACATCGTCAAGGCCCTGGCCCTCGGCGCGACCGCCTGTTCGATCGGCCGACCGTATCTCTATGGCCTGGCCGCTGCCGGCGAGGCTGGCGTAACTCACGCCCTCAGGCTTCTACGCGATGAGTTCCAACGTACACTTACCCTCGCGGGCGTGGCGGGCATCCAGACCCTGGCGGGGCGCCACATCAGACACAGGCCGCAGGCGTCGCGATGATCCAGTGTTTGCGGGGCATGCCCGGGAGAGGTTCGCCGTCCCCGCAGGAGCCATCCGGGTGAAGAAGGCCGGGCTCTTGTGGCTGCGGATCAGTCAATGAAAACGGCCTGTCAGCAAATCAGATCGCCTTCTGGATGCTGCCCGCCCGGTCCATTGTGAGTCCCATGCTGAATCCAACCGATGCCGTGATCGCGAACACCTCCAGTGGCCGGGTGCGGGGTCGAGTGATCGACGGCGTCGCCCGATACCTGGGTATTCCCTACGCAGCGCCGCCTGTCGGGAATTTGCGCTTTTTGCCGCCAGAGCCGCACGCCTCCTGGGACGAGCCCCGGGACGCAACCGCTTTCGGGCCAACGGCACCCTATCAACTGAGGGATTTCCCCACCCTCGACCTGACGCCGCTGGTCGGAACCGGGTGGGAGCAGGGGGATGAATACCTCAACCTGAACATCTGGACTCCGGAGGGTACGCACCCGGCCGGCCTGCCGGTTATGGTCTTCATCCACGGCGGGGCCTGGGTCGGCGGCGCGAGTTCGGCACCGACACAGGACGGGACCAGCTTCGCCCGAAACGGCGTTGTCTGCGTGACGATCAACTATCGCCTGGGGATCGAGGGCTTCCTGCCGATTCCCGGTGTTCCCACCAATCTCGGCCTGCGCGACATGATCGCAGCGCTGATGTGGGTGCGCGACAACATCGCGGGCTTTGGCGGTGACCCGGCAAATGTGACGGTCTTCGGCGAATCCGCGGGCGCGATGTCGATCGCGGACCTGGTGGTCTCCCCTCCGGCGCGTGGCCTGTTCCGTCGCGCGATCGTGCAAAGCGGGCACGGCTCGATGGTTCGATCGGTCAGGACGATGAGAAAGGTCGTGCATCGGCTGGCGAAGCTTCTGGGCGTATCTGCGAACGCGGCGGGATTTCGCTCGGCCAGCGTTCAGGCCGGGCTCGATGCGCAGGATGTCGTGCAGGCTCCAACCGCAGGCCTGGACATGCGTGGCGAGAACGGCCGCGATCCCGCCTACGGGTTGAGCAAATTCCTGCCGGTCCACGGCGACGACGTGATCCCGGTCCCGCCGCTGCAGGCCCTGGCGAAGGGCGCGGGCGCAGAGGTCGATCTTCTGATCGGGACGAACGCCGAGGAGATGAACCTGTATTTCGTGCCGACGGGTGTGAAGGCCAAGTTGGGCCGGCTGCTGGCCTGGTTTCTGCTCAGCCGGACCGAGCCGGGGGCGCTGGGTATTCTGCAACGCTATGGACTGGGGCGGCGCGGCGTCTCCGGCGGTGCGACCCTGACCCGGGCCCTGAACGACCTGGTGTTCCGCTGGCCGGCGCGGGCTTATGCCCAGGCGCATCAGGGCCGCACCCATTTCTATGAGATGGACTGGCGCTCGCCTGCACTGGGCGGAGAGCTTGGCGCATGTCACGCCGTGGAGGTGCCGTTCGTGTTCAACACCCTGGATGCCGCCACAGGACCGACCGGCCTGCTTGGCCAGACCCCGCCGCCCCAGGCCCTGGCCGACAGCATTCAGAAGGTGTGGATCGACTTCGCCCGGGACGGCTCTGCGCCATGGCCCGAGTACGACGCCCGGACGCGCCAGGTCTATCAACTGGCCAAGGGTCGCGCCGAGACCGACACGGACTTTCCGATCGCCGCCACGTGGCGCGAATGAACCATTCGGCGAAGGCCGTGCCGCTAAAGGTCGGCATCGAGCTGGGCGGCACGAAATGTGTGATGATGCTGGGCACGGGCCTGGACGACATTCGCTCGGAGGCCCGGATCGAGACGGTTGGTCCGCACCGGACGATGGACGCCATTGATGCCCGGCTCCGCCAATGGTCGGAACGGCATGGATTTGACGCTGTCGGCGTCGCGAGCTTCGGACCGTTGGACCTCGATCCGCGATCGCCGACCTACGGCTGTGTCGTCAACACGCCCAAGCCCGGCTGGAGCGGGTTCGACCTCCTGGGGCCCCTCCGTTGCTGGGCCGTGCCGGTCGGGTTTGACACGGACGTCAACGGCTCGGCCCTTGCCGAGGGGCGGTGGGGCGCAGCCCAGGGTCTCGCGTCGTTCGCCTATGTGACTGTAGGGACCGGCATCGGCGTGGGCTCGATCATCGATGGACGTTCGGTGCGCGGCCTGGGGCACTCCGAAGCGGGGCACCTTCGCATTCCGAGCCCCCCCGGATCGACCTTCGCCGGTGTCTGCCCTTTTCATGGCGATTGCGTGGAAGGCCTGGCGTCCGGGCCCGCAGTCCTGGCGCATGCCGGTGTGCCTGCCGAGCAGCTGTCCACGACGGACGCGGCCTGGGAGGTGGTGGTGTCGGCCCTGGCCGCCCTTTGTCACAATCTGGTGCTGACCACCGCCCCCGAACGGATCCTGCTGGGCGGTGGCCTGGGGATGGGCCAGCCGCATCTTCTTCCGCGCATCCGCGCCACGCTGCTGGCGAGCCTCAACGGCTACGGCGTCGCCGATCGGATCGCAGCGGTCATCGACGACTTCATCGTTCAGCCAGGCCTGGGCCACAGCGCAGGTCCGCTGGGCGCGCTGGCGCTGGCCATTGATGCAGGGGAAGCAGCATCGCGCTAAGTCTGGCTGCGGATCGGCATACTCGCCGACCTTTCAGATAGGTCTCGACGGGCGCACGTTCATCCCAACGACCGGAGCAGATCCGGCGCTTCATGGGCGGAGACAACCACAATGCGCTTCATCACCATTCTTGCGGCCGGCGTCGGTCTGGCAGCCATGTCCAGCGGCATTGCCTCGGCGCAGACTGCGCCGCAGGCTCCTTCGGCGGCCGCCGACCAGGCCTCGTCGATCGACGACATCATCGTCACGGCCCGCAAACGCTCCGAGCGCCTGATCGACGTGCCTGTCGCCGTCACCGCGGTCACGGCCGAGACGCTTGAGAACCGCCAGTTTACTTCGGTTCGCGATATCGCGGCGATCACGCCAGGCCTGAACATCAACTCCGATGCCGCCGGACGCGCCTTCATCTCGATCCGGGGCATCGGTACGACCCTGCTGGACACGGTTCAGCCCGGCGTCGGCATCTTCGTGGACGGCGTCTACCAGCAGAACACGTCTTACCTGAACAGCCCGACCCTGGCCGTCGAACAGATCGAGGTCCTGCGCGGGCCGCAGTCGACCCTGTTCGGCCAGAACACGCTCGGTGGCGCGATCAACGTCACGACCAAGCAGCCGACGGACGTGCTGGAAGGCAGGCTGACGGCGACCTATGCCGGGCCGGACAACTACTACATCGTCGGCGCCACCGTGGCCGGACCGATCGTTCCGGGCGTGCTGGCCGGCCGCCTTTCGATCGGCACCCAGAACCGGGACGGCTTCATCAAGAACAGCCTCCTCGGCTTCGACGACGCCAATCGGCTGGAGCAGAACACGATCCGCGGCGCGCTGCGGTGGCAGGCCGGGCCCGCAGTCGTCAGCCTGAATGCCTACTATGACGAGGTGAACGGCACCAATCCGCTGTATGCCGTCACTACCGGACCGACTGTCTATGTGGACGACGCCCGCACCAATTTCCGCAGTGTCGCCAACTACCAGTACAGCGGTGTCAACGGTCGTCTGCAGATGCCGCTGAGCGAGCAGCACGACCTGACCGTCATCGCTTCCTACGACAAGCGTGACGCCGACAGCGACAGCGACGGCGACTTCCAGTCGATCAACCTGTTCCGCTCGACGGGCGAGAATACCCTCGAGACCCGGAGCCTCGAGGCCCGGATCGACAGCCGCTGGAGCGAGAACCTGACTTCGCTGGTCGGCGTGTTCCGGTCGAACCAGACCCTGGACCAGACTTCGGCGACCCTGGTGGTGCCGGCGAGCCTCACCGTGCCGGCCTTCGCCAGATCCGACGCGGACATCTGGGCCGTCTTCGGCACCGCCTTCTGGAATATCCAGCCTGACCTCGAGCTGACTATTGGCCTGCGCTACGATCACCAGCAGATCGATTTCGAGAGCGCCCGAAACTCAAGTTATGAGGCCGACGAGGTCCAGCCCCGGATAGCGTTGCGTAAGCGGATCGATGACAACCGCATGGTCTACGCGTCTATCGCGCGCGGTTTCCGCGGCGGCGGCACCAACGGCCCGGGGGCGCCGAACCTGACCTATGACGGCGACTCGGTCTGGACTTACGAGATCGGGACCAAGATGAGCACCGACGACCGCCGGGTCTCCTTGCAGGGTGCGGTCTTCTACAACGACTACAAGGACATTATCGCCGCCAACAGCCTGGCACCCTCGACCACCGGGGCGGGCATCGTCGGCATCAACCTGAACACCGGCGATGCGCGCTCCTACGGCGTAGAGGCCGAAATCACCGCCGAGATGACCGACGCCTGGACGATCCGCGCCAGCGGCCTGCTGCAGAACGCCCGGATCACCGACGATACACGCTATCGCCAGACGACCGGCCGCCTGCTGCCGACCGACCGCATCCCGTTCCAGCCCGCCTGGACCATGAGCCTTCAGAGCGATTACGTCGTGCCGCTCGGTCGCGGTGACCTGACCTTCTCGGGCGGCATCGTGGGCAAGGGCGAACGGATCGGCGCGGGCCTGTCCAACACCTTCGCGCCTGAACTGGACAGCTACTTCCTGGCCAACGCCACGATTTCCTACCGGGTGGACAGTTTGGAGTTTGCGGTCTTCTCCAATAACCTGTTCGACGAGGAGTACTACGAATCCTACATCGACAGCTCCACCTTGACTGCCGCCGGCCTGCCGGCGCTGGGAAGCCTGGGTCAGATTGGTGACGGTCGGCGCGTCGGAGTGCGCGTGGGGTACAGCTTCTAAGTCAGCCTGAGTTGGATCGACCGTGAACGCCCTGCCTCTTTCCCTGGAGCCGAGCCGACTCCCCGATGGCTTCATTGAAAGCCTTCGGGGGGTGTTCGGTGATCGCCTTCACCTCGGCGAGGCGATGCGGGCCCAGCACGGAGCCAGCGAGGCGCATTTCGACACAGTCCTGCCCGACGCGGTCGTCTTCGCCCTGTCGACCGAGGACGTGGTGGCGGCGGTCAAGCTGTGCGGAAAGGCTGGCGTGCCGATCATCGCCTACGGTGCCGGCACGTCAATCGAGGGCAATACCACCCCGGTCAACGGCGGTCTGACCATCGACCTGTCCCGGATGGACCAGATCGTCCAGGTGAACGCCGAGGACTTCGACGTCACGGTCCAGGCGGGGGTCCGGCGCGAGCATCTGAACGAACATTTGCGCGATGTCGGCCTGTTCTTCCCCATCGATCCAGGGGCCAACGCCACCATCGGCGGCATGGCCTCGACCCGGGCCTCGGGCACCAATGCCGTGCGCTATGGCACCATGCGTGAGGCGGTGCTGTCGCTTCGGGTCGTCACGGCGGACGGACGCGACATCCGCACGTCCCGACGGGCAAGGAAGTCTGCGGCGGGTTATGACCTGACGCGGCTGTTCGTCGGCTCGGAAGGCACGCTGGGCATCATCACCGAGGTCACCCTGCGCCTTCACGGCATTCCGGAATCGATCCTTTCGGCCGTGTGCAGTTTCGAGACCCTGGCCGGTGCCGTCGATACGGTGGTTCAGTCCATCCAGCTGGGCGTTCCGCTGGCACGGGTCGAAATTCTGGACGACGTTCAGATGCGGGCGGTCAACGCCTGGTCAAAGCTCGACTATCCGGAGAAGACGACGCTCTTTTTCGAGTTCCATGGCTCGGAGCGCTTCGTTCAGGAACAGGTCGAGACGGTCTCGGCCCTGGCATCGGCCAACGGCGGTGGTGCATTCCAGTGGTCCAGCCTGCCTGAGGAACGTGCCAAGCTGTGGAAAGCGCGGCACGAGGCCTACTATGCCGCCATTGGCCTGCGCAAAGGTTGCGTCGGTTGGCCCACCGACGTCTGCGTTCCGATCAGCCGTCTGGCGGAATGCATCACCCAGACGAAACAGGATCTGGAGGGTGCCTCCATTCCCGGCCCGATCCTGGGCCACGTTGGTGATGGCAATTTCCACGTCGTCTTCGTCATCGACCCGAACAAGCCGGAAGAGGCCGCCGAGGCCGAGGCCTTGAACCGACGCATGGTCCAGCGGGCGCTCGACATGGACGGCACCTGTACCGGAGAGCACGGGATCGGACTGGGCAAGCAGGATTGGCTGGTGGCCGAGCTGGGCGAGGCGGTCGATCTCATGCGCACCATAAAGCGGGCGATGGATCCGCAGAACCTGCTGAATCCCGGTAAGATTTTCAGCCTCTGAGCGCCCGAGGCAGAACCTATCTGATAGCTCTTGCCAAAGCTGTCAGATAGCTCCATCGTCACCCCTCAGCCTCCGTCAGAGAGGCGGGAGGAGCCCATGATCACTTCGAACCCCGCGCCCGTCGCGCGTCGCTGCCTGGTCGTTTCGCCCGAGTTCACCGTCTTCACCGGGCGAGGTCCCTTCGAGGAGGCTTCGATCCCGCCGGATCCGGTCGTCGTCGCCTTCGACCTCGGATCCATCGATGCTCCGGCGACCTTGAGCCTCGTGGGATCGGGGCGAGCGGAGGAACTGGCGTCCGAGGATACAGGCGTTACGCGGATTGTGCTCTTCATCTCGCCTTCGGGTCTGGCCCGCATCGGTGCCGACACTCTTCCGCAGGCCGACGAACGCCTGGATTTCCACCTGCCGAGTTCCTTGCGCGCCATCGCGCTGGCGCTTCGGGAATGCGACCGCGACACTGAAGCGGGCGACATCTATCGAACCGCCAAGGCGCTCGAGCTTCTTTGCGACACCTGGGCTGCGCTGGACGGGGGCGAGCTGGTTCCCGCCGCCGGAGACAGCGACCTGTCGCAGGCCGACAGTCGTCGTCTGCTGGAGGCGCGCCGGCTGATCGACGAACAGTGGGGCCAGAAGCTCTCGCTGCATGGCATCGCCGCCCGCTGCGGCATGAACCGCGAGAAGCTGACGCGCGGCTTCCGAAAGATGTTCGCCTGCAGCGTCGCCGAGGCCCTGGCCGAGCGACGGCTTTCCGAGGCCAGCCGGATGCTGGTCACCACCGACCTGCCCATCTCCTCTATCGGCTACGAGAACGGCTATCTGAACAACGCCAGCTTCGCCCGTGCCTTCGGGCGTCGGTTCGGCCTTTCGCCGTCCGATTACCGGGCCGCCCGGATCGCCGCCTGATGAGCGGACTGACCATGAGCGGGCGCTCCGGCGTTGAGGGCGGATCGCTGGTCCAGCGCGCCATTGACGCCGTCCGCGCCCATATCCGGGCCGAGGGGTTGCGCGTTGGCGACAGCCTGCCCGGCGAAGGCCATTTCGCCGGCCAACTGGGGGTCAGCCGGGCGGTCATGCGCGAGGCGTTCGGCGTTCTTGCGGCGCTGCGCCTGCTCGACGTGGGCAACGGCCGCAAACCCCGCGTCAGCGCCATCGACGGTGCCGTGATCGCGAGTTCGCTGGATCACGCCGTGTCTACAGCCCAGATTTCCGTCGCTGACGTCTGGGACGTGCGCCGCACGATCGAGATCCGCACCGCTGCCCTCGCTGCCCAGAACCGGACCGACGCCGAGGCCCGGGCAATCGTCGACCTGGCTGAAGCGATGGACCGTGATCACGACGACATGGACAAGGTCGCCGCCCATGACATCGCCTTTCACGATGCCATCGCCCGCGCCGGCAAGAATGCCCTGTTCGTCCAGATCGTCGCCTCGTTCGCACCGCTGATGCACGAGGCCGTGCCCGCGGCCTGGAAGACCCGCGAGGGCCCCGAGGACCGCGCTGCGACGCTGATGCGTCATCGCACCCTGGCCCGCGCCATCATGGATCGCGACGCCGATGCCGCCGTCCAGGCGATGGACGCCCATTTCGACGCCTCGATCGGGGACATCCTGCGTGGCCTCGCAAACCCGGAGCAGGGCCATGTCTGATTCAACCGCGATCGAGGCCACGCTCGGGTCACAGCCGGGGCCTGTTGTGCCCCGTTCGCGTGGGCTCGGCCTGACCCTGACGATTCTGGCGTTGAGCATCGGTGCCGGGTGCGCGGTCCAGGCGGCGTTCGGTCCGGTGCAGGAGTTCGCCCGCACCGACCTGAACCTGTCAGATATGCAGATGGGTCTGGTGCAGGGCATGGCAACCGCGATCCCCGCTGCCCTGCTGTCCATTCCGATCGGATGGATGGCCGATCACAGCAACCGGGTCCGCATCATGCTGGTCCTGGCGGTGCTGTGGAGCGTGGGCGCCGCCGCCAGTGCCTTCGCTACGTCGTTCGAAATGCTGTTCGCCGCCCGCATGCTGTCGGCCCTGGGGCTTACGGTCGTGCTACCCGTCGCCATCTCCATCGCCGCCGACCTCTGCCCACCGGACAAGCGGGGGCGGTCGCTGCTGCTCCTCTCCATGGGCAAGGTGGTCGGCATCGCCCTGGCCTTCGCCGTGGGCGGTACCCTGTTCGGAATCCTGTCGGCGCGAACCGAGCCATTGTTCGGAATGGCCGCATGGCGCGTGACCCAATTGATCTTCGCGGGTGGCAGCGCCCTGCTGGTCCTGCCGCTGCTGATGCTGCGCGAACCCGTCCGACAGGAGGTGGAGAAGGCGGCCGTGGGCTTCCAGGCCTCCATGCAGGCGCTGTGGGACCGGCGCGGCCTTCTGGCACCGCTGTTTGTGGGGCAGATCGCTGTCATCATGGCCGACGCCTCGGCCGGCATCTGGGCCACGCCCGTCCTTATGCGGACCTATGGACTGCAGCCCGCCGAGTTCGGCGGCTGGATGGGGCTGGTGTTGCTGGGTTCGGGCCTGGTCGGCACGATCGCCGGTGGGATCGCAGCGGACGCAGGTCTGAAACGAGGCGGCGGCAGGGGCCTGTTGATCAGTGCGGTGATCGCCTCGGCGATCGGTGTGCCCGCCGCCCTGTTTCCGATCATGCCGGGCGTGCCCGGCTTCGCCCTGCTGCTCACCGCCCTGCTTCTGGCGGGGACGGCCACGGGTCTGATCACGGCCACGGCGATCGCCGTACTGGTTCCCAATCAATTCCGCGCGCTCTGCCTGGGCTCGTTTGTCGTCGTGGGATCGTTCATCGGCTTTGGCGTGGCACCGTCGCTGGTGACGATCATCAGCGAGCGTGTCGGCGGAGAGGGGGCGCTGGCACCGGCGTTGGCGGGGGTCGGACTCGCGTCCAGCCTCCTTTCGCTGATCGCCTTCGCCCTGGCCGCCAGGGCGGCGCCGAAGCAGACGTGACGCCTCCGAGGCTTTGTTGCGCGACGCTGGATCGTCTGCCTGACGGGGTGGCGGGTCTGACCTATGACCCGTCACAGATCACCGCGGGCATCGTCCACCTCGGGCCGGGTGCGTTTCACCGCGCCCACATGGCTCGCTACGTCCACGCCTTGATGAACGATGGTCAGGCGATGGAATGGGGCATCGTCGGCGCGGGCCTGACGCCCTTCGATGCGGGCGTCCGCGATGCGCTCTCTGCACAGGACTGGCTCTATACGCTGGTCGAGCGCGACGACGACGGGGCGACGGCCCAGGTCGTAGGGTCGATCGTCGACATCGTCGCTCCGGAGGGCACCGAGGTCATCCTGGACTGCATCGATGGGGCCGGGGTCCGCATCGTCAGTCTGACTGTCAGCGAGAACGGCTACTGCCTGGATGCCATCACGCGGCGGCTGGACCGGGCCAACCCCCTCATCGTGATGGACCTGGCCCATCCGCAACGCCCCGGGTCCGTCATCGGACTGCTGGTCGAGGCCTACCGACGACGCATGAACGCCGGCCGACCGGCCTTCACCGCGCTGAGCTGCGATAACCTGCCCGGTAACGGCAGCCTGCTCAGGTCTGCAGTGCTGGACTTCGCTGGTCTGGTTGATGCCGAACTGGCCGGCTGGATCGCGGAACACGCGCGATTCCCGGCGACCATGGTGGACCGGATCACGCCCGTGACACGCCCGGACGACGTCGCGGCGATGGCAGGGACCTGGGGGCTGGTGGATGCCTGGCCGATCATCTGCGAGCCCTATTCCCAATGGGTGATAGAGGACGATTTCGCCGACGGTCGGCCGAAATGGGAGGCTGTCGGCGTCCAGTTCACGGCAGACGTGGAGCCGTTCGAGCGCATGAAGCTGCGCCTGCTGAACGCCAGCCATCTGGCGCTGGCTTCACTGGGCTGGCTGCTGGGCTATCGAATGGTCGCTGAGGCGATGCGGGACCCGAGGCTGGCGCGCTACATCCGCGCCTTGATGGAACAGGAACTGTCACCGACCCTGCCTGCGGACCTGCCGGTCGATCTGGCAGCCTATCAGGATCGACTGGTGCAGCGCTTTTCCAACCGCACGCTTCGCGACACCGTCGAACGGATCAATACGGACGCATCGATCAATCTGCTGCTGGACCCGATCCGGGACAGGCTGGCAGCCGGCAGGCCGATCAGACGCCTCTCCCTTGCCGTCGCGGCCTGGATCCATCGCCTCGCCCTGGTCGATGACCATTCCCTGGCCCTTCGTCACCCCCGGGCGGACGAACTGAGATCGCTCGCGAAAGCAGGCGGTGTTGACCAGTCCGAGTTGCTCGCGATGACAGACATCTTCGGAGATCTGACCGCCAATGACGCGTTTCTCGGCCCCGTGACCCGGTGGTTACGCGTTCTGAAAACCACCGAAGCTCCACCGCCGTGCGTCCACGCTGAGCGGGTTGGGGCAGGCCAATGACAACCGCCTCCGCCTGAGCGCCGCCCGTTCGGTGGGGAAATCCTGGTGCGCGCGTGAGGTTCGCGTCTCCCGGCGGTTATCGAGGGAGCGCGTGGCGGTGCTGGCGGTCCAACGTCAACCTGTCTCTGCGGGACCTGAACAGGGGCGGGAGGGGGCGGGTGAAGGTGCCTCGGTCCTGACCTGTGTGCTCTGGCGCGCTCAGCGGACTCCGAGCGCGAGGGCATCGGGCCTGCGGGTGTCGGCTGCACCGAGGAACCGGTCACCGTCGATCATGATCGACTGGGTGCTGCCCATGGTGGCTGAAGGGCTGACTTCGTGGCCGCGGGCCTCCAGCAGACGTTCGATGTCGCGGGAATAGCCGGCTTCGAACTCCAGCGGCCGTCCGGCGGCACCCTGGTTGATCCGGGGGCGCATGGCGGCCTCGGCGACATTGAGATCATGGTCGATGACGTTGACGACCAGCTGGATCATCGTGGGCACGATATAGCTGCCCCCCGGCGTGCCGGTCACCAGCCAGGGCCGGTCGTCACGGCCGAAGACGATCATGGGCGAGATGGTCGACCTGACCCGTTTCCCGGGTGCGGGCTGGTTGGCCGTGACCGTATCGTCGGCACTGCCCCACGAGAAATTGTCGAGGGAGTTGTTGAGCAGAATCCCCGTGCCCGGAGCCGCCACATGGGCTCCGTAGGAGTTGGAAAGGGTGAAGGTGTTGCTGACGACATTCCCCGCGGCATCGGCAACGGAGAAATGGGTCGTGTCACGACTCTCGTGCGGATATGGGTCCCCGACCGGGACATCTCCCTCGCCGAGGACCCGGTCGAGCCGGATCAGACCGGCCCGCTCGCGCGCGAAGCCCTTGCTGGCGAGGCCCATTGAGGGCGTGCGCCACTGGGGCCCACCGCCCAGCAGCCTGCGGTCCGCCGAGACCACTTTCAACGTCTCGGCCAGCAGGTGAAGGCTGTCGACACTGCCCCAGCCCATGTCCCGCAGCGGCCACAGCTCGAGGATGTTCAGGGCCTCGGCAACGCTCACGCCCGAGGCAGTCGGGGGCATGTGGGCGATGCGGTAGCCGCGGTAATCGGACCACAGGGGCTCGCTGATCTCGACGCGATAGTCGGCCATGTCGCGAGCGTCCATGATCCCACCGCCGGCCTCGACCCCGGCGATGATGCGCCGGGCCAGTTCGCCCCGATAGAAGGCGTCGGCACCGCCGGCCTGGACCTGGCGCAGGCTCCAGGCCAGATGGGGCTGTCGAAAGCGTTCGCCGGCCGTATAGGGGGTGCCGTCCGGCTTCAGATAGGCTTCGCGCGCTCCAGGGTCGCGGGCGAGGACGGCGGCCCGTCCCGCGGTGGCTTCGGCCTCGCCGTCGCTCAGTTGGACACCGTCCTCGGCGAGGGCGATGGCGGGGGCGACGAGGTCGGACCATGGCAGGCTGCCGAAACGCTGGTGGGCCTCCCACAGGCCTGCCACCGTCCCGGGCACGGAGGCGTTGCGGAACCCGGCCGGCGTTGTCCGGTCGAACCGGCCATTGTCATCCAGTAGCAGGTCCGGGGTCAGGGCCCGGGGCGCGACACCATAGTAGTCAATGGCCAGATCGACGGCGGGCTGATCGGCAGTCGCCGCCATATGCACCAGCATATAACCCCCGCCGCCGAGGTTGCCGGCGCGGGGCAGGGTCACCGCCTGGGCGAGAGCGACCGCGACCGCCGCGTCGACGGCATTGCCGCCCCGTCGCAGGATGTCGACCCCGACCTCTGACGCCGGGGCGCTCTGGCTGACCACCATGCCGCCGCGCCCGACCACCGGGTGATGTATCTGGTCGTAGCTGACGATATCGCCGCCCGATCCTGCGCCCGGGCGAACGGGGGCGGGGGCTTCCTGTGCGAGCACGGAGGTGGCCGACAGAACGACTGCACACAGCAGGGACAGGGGCTTCAGCAACATCGGAGAGCTCACATATTGACGGCCGGCTGTTTCGCCGGAGGGCCCATCAGGGCAGGCGGGGGGCGAGGGCCTCAGCGAAGAATATCTCGGCCTGTTGGCGGACATCGGCCGTGGCGCGGGCATTGGCCGGCACAGACTGACGGCGGGTGCCCGGGTCGTCGAAACTGTGGGTGGCTCCGCGATAGGAGGTAAAGGTCACGTCATGACCGCGCGCCCGGCTGGCGCCGATCAGGTCGCGGCAGCGATCGTGAGAGACCTCCTCGTCCTCGGTGCCCATGAACACGCGGACCGGCGCGTAGGGGCTGTAGCCGGCACGGTCGAAGCGGTTGTGCAGGCCGCAGGCCGGGTACATGGCGAGGCCCGCGCGGAATCCCAGGCGGCGCATGTCGCCGGGCTTGTCGTCCGCCATCGTCGCGAGGGTCGCGCTGCCGCCGTTGGACCAGCCCATCAGCCCGATCCGGTCATCGTCCACACCCGGCAGGGTGCGCAGGTAGCGCAGGGCACCATAGGCATCGAGCGGGCGCACCGTGACCTCGTTTACCGCATCCGGGCGCTCGCCGTAGCTGCCGCGCTCGAAGCCCCCGGGGTATCCGCGGGGCCCAAAGCCGTCGACGACCAGGGCGTAGTAGCCGCGCGCCGCCCAGTACTGCGCCCAGTAGCGATGCCGCATGGACAGGGTGGTCGCGTCGTAAACGCCGTCGGCCAGGGAGGAATAGGCACCGGCCCGCCCGTGCATGAGGACCACCGCCGGAGCCGGACCCTGAACGCCTTCGGGCGAATAGAGGTAGCCGACGAGCTCGGTGCGTGCGTCGTCCATACTACGGAAGGCCACCCGTTCCGGGAGGGTGGCCGGGGCCGCAGTCTCCGGCGCGGCCGTATCCTGGACGACGGCAGCCGTGACGGTGGTTGCCGGCAGGGACAGCAGGGCCGCGGCAAAGAGGATTGAATGCTTCGTCTTCATGGAAGGCGCTCCAGGATAATCGCTACCCCCTCGCGGCGAGGATCGGCAGCCCCCCTCAGTCCGGTCGGTCCCACGACCACACCGTGCAGGCCCGAATCCTCACCACTGCCGGGGCGCACGGTCACGCCGCGCCGGTCCAGTTCTTCTCGCATACCCGGGGGCAGGCGTGAGGCTTCGCCGTTGAAATTGTCGCCGCGGGCGACGAGGTTTGGAAGGCTGAACGCCTCGAGCAGGGGCAGGTCCCAGGCCAGCAGCCCGACCAGGGCCTTGGCGTTATAGGCCAGGATGGCACTGCCGCCTGGGGAGCCCAGGGCCGCGACCAGCCGACCCTCGCGATCCAGCACGATGACCGGTGACATCGACGAACGGGGACGTTTGCTACCGGCCACGGCATTGGCGGCCGGGCTACCGTCCGGATCGGTCGGACGAAACGAAAAGTCGGTCATCTGGTTGTTGAGGAAGAAGCCGTGGACCATCCGGCCGGAGCCAAAGTAGGACTCGACCGTCGCGGTGACCGAAGCGACGTTTCCGTCGAAATCCACGACCACGAAATGGGTCGTGCCGCGGGGTTCGGCTGTCGCGTCGGGACCAGGTGAAGCAATTCCGTCGGGCTCCCCGTGGGTCGGGGCCGTCCCTGAGGCCCGGCGACCGACCAGGGCCGCCCGGCTGTCCAGATAGGCGGGGTCCAGCAGGCCGGCGACCGGCACATCAACGAAATCGGGATCGCCGAAATAGCGGTCGCGGTCGGCATACATCAGGCGACTGGCCTCGGCGAACTGCACCCAGGCGATGGGGTCGTCGGGACCGCGCTCTGCGATGTCAGTCCGGTCCAGCAGGGCCATCAGCTGCAGCAGGGCCGCGCCGCTGGACGGCGGCGGCGGCACGCAGATGGTGTAGACGCGATAGGGGCCGCAGACGGGATCGACCGCCCGTGCCTCATAGGCAGCCAGATCCGCCGTCGTCAGACTGCCGGCCAGGGGCGACCCGGCCGTTCTCTGGACGATGGCCTCGGCGATCGGTCCACGCTGAAGCGCCTCGGGGCCCTCGACTGCGATCCGGCGCAACACCCCGGCATAGGCGGGGTTCACGAGCCGGTCGCCAACCTGCATGCGGCTGCCGTCAGCTCGTGCGAAATAGCCGAGGACATCCGGGGCGGTCGCCTGGGGAAAGGTGCCGTGGATGTGTTCGGCCAGACGCGGCGTGATCGTGAACCCGGCCTCGGCCACGGCAATCGGTCCGTCGAACAGACGAGCCCAGTCCAGTCGCCCGTGGGCCGCATGGGCCAGCGCAAGGACCGGCACAGCCCCGGGAGCCCCCGTCGCACGCCCGGACAGCATGGCCTGCGCCCGTGACAGCGGGCGACCGGACTCGTCCAGGAACATGTCCGGAGCGGCAGCCGCCGGCGCGGTTTCACGGCCGTCATAGGCGCTGACCGTGCCCGTGGCGGCGTCGAAATACATGATGAAAGCCCCGCCACCGAGGCCCGAGCTCTGGGGTTCGACGAGACCGAGCATCGCTTCAACGGCGACGGCGGCGTCCATTGCGCTGCCGCCTTGCCTGAGGATCCGGAGCCCGGCCTCAACCGCGATCGGATGGGCGGCGCTGACCAGGGCCTGACGGGGCGCGGCCTCGTCCGCCCGGGGCAGGGCCCGCGCCCCTCCGGACAGCGAGAACGCTGCCATGAGGCCGGCGAAAAGGGTGATGGACCCCTTTCTCAGCAGCGGGGTCGGCGCGCTCATTCGACAGGCTTCGCAAGATAGGACGGCACGTCGAGTTCCCCCTCGGACCGCGCAACGACCACGGCGACCGACAGATCACTGGTGCAGTTCGGGATGGTGCGCATCATGTCCAGGGGCCGGTCGAACGGCAGGATGAAACCGACGAGCAGGGCCGTCTGTTCGGCGCTGATGCCGAGGACCGAAAGCACGGCGGCGAGGATGAAAAGCGAGGCCGAGGGAACCGGCGCGGTTCCGATGGCGACCAGGGTCGTCGTCAGGATGACCATAAGATAGTCGACCAGCGTCAGCTGGATGCCGAACACCTGGGCCGCGAACATGGCCAGCAGGGCGACATACAGGGCTGTCCCGTCCATGCTCAGGGTGACACCGATCGGCAGTGTGGTCGAGGCGACGGTCGGGCTGACTCCCAGGTTGGTCTGGGCCACCCGCATCGCGACCGGCAGGGTCGCCGAACTGGACGAGGTGGTGAAGGCGACGACGACGGCATCGGTCACGTCCCGGAAGAAGGGACGCGCGGGCAGGCGGGCCAGCAGGCGGATCAGGCCGCCGTGGACCAGCAGGGTCTGGATGGCGCAACCGATCAGCACGCACAGGGCCAGTTTGAAGACGCTGAGGAAGGCACCTGCGCCGCTGGTGCCGGTCACCCAGGCGATCAGGGCGAACACACCGAAGGGGGCCATCTCCATAACGAAGGAGGTGATCTGCAGCATCACCGCTGAGCCGGCGTCGAACAGCCGGCGGAGCGGCCGGGCGGGCTCGCCGACCACCAGGATGCCGGTGCCGAGCAGCAGGGCGAAGAAGATGACCGCCAGCACGTCGCCCGTGGCCATGGCGGCAATCGGATTCACGGGAATGATGTTCATCAGGGTTTCGCCAAACGACCCGGGCGGCGTGCCCGAGACGATGGGAACCGCCCCGCTGAGATCGACCCCGACGCCGGGCTGCAGGAGAGTGCCGATCAGGAGGCCCAGGCTGCTGGCGATCAACATCAGGCCGAAATAGAGACCGATGGTCTTGGTCCCGATCGCGCCGAGTCGTCGCGGTTCGGCCATGGCGGCCACGCCGGCGACGATGGTGATGAACACCAGCGGCACCACCAGCATGCGGATCAGCCGGATGAAGGCATCACCGAGCCATTTGATGTCGACCGCACGCTCCTGGAGGATCAGGCCGGCGATCACGCCGAGGAAAAGACCCAGCAGAATCCGCTTCCACAGGGCCGTGGCAAACCACAGTCGGGTCAAGCGCGTGAAGGGGCCTCGCCGGGCAGGTTCGGGCGGACGGGGGGCGGCATCGGTCATTCAGTCAAATCTCGCAGGGACGGACGGGCCGACCAGGGCCGGGGCCCGGACGCTGGAGCAGACAGGCGGCACCGGTCACCCCGGTGCCGCCGTCCCGTCAGAAGCGCTTGCGCAGAGTGGCGTAGAACCAGCGTCCGCGGTTCGAATGCAGGCTGCCCAGATAGCCGGCCGACTGATCGGCCAGCGGCGGGTCCTTGCCCTCGATATTGCGAACCCCGACCCGGATGCGCGTGTCGTTCAGCACGCCCGGAATGTCGAAATCGTACTGGGCATAGACATTGTGCGTCAGCCAGTCGTCGACCACCCATTCGGTGCCGTCGGCCAGGGTGGCGCTGGTATCGACCACCTCGCTGACATAGCTGCTGTAAAGGCCGGCACCCCAGTTGCCGTTGCGCCAGGTGACCGTCGAGGTCGCCCGCCATTCCGGCAGTCCGTTTTGAAGCCTGAGGTCATTGGCACCGACAATCCGGACACTGGGATCGATGTCACCGGCAGCCTGGGCGGCCAGCAGAAGCGTCGAATCCTCGCTGGGGTCCTGGAAGAAGGTCAGCAGTTTGGCGGCGTTCAGGCGCCAGCTGAAATCGCCCCAGGGCGTGTCGTCGAGGCTGTAGTAGGCCCCGAAATCGATGCCGTCGACGTCGCGCGGCTGCAGGTTGCGATAGTTGTCGATGACCCGGATCAGGGTACCGACCGGGGCCAGCCCGGTGCCGGCGGCGGCGTCAATCTGGGCCTGTGTCGGGGCGGCGCGGACGACGTTGGGGTTTGAGTCGCCCTGGGTGCGCAGCAGGTAGTCCAGCGTCAGGGCATTGGCGTCGCCGAAGATCCCGATGAGGCTTTCCTGCTGGATGTTCCAGTAGTCCAGGGTCAGGGTCAGGTCGCCCCATTCGGCAGGCAGGAAGCGCGGCTCAACGACCATCCCGACGGTGAAGTTCTCGGACTCTTCCGGCTTGAGCTCCTGGCTGCCGGAGCGCTGGCTGAGGGAACTGACACTGGCGCTACAGGCATTGAAATTGGCGATCCGGCCGGCCCGGAGCTC
Organism: Aquidulcibacter paucihalophilus; assembly: GCA_030285985.1. Taxonomy (NCBI): domain Bacteria; kingdom Pseudomonadati; phylum Pseudomonadota; class Alphaproteobacteria; order Caulobacterales; family Caulobacteraceae; genus Aquidulcibacter; species Aquidulcibacter paucihalophilus. The sequence continues at coordinate 2,297,716 of CP127384.1, read as the reverse complement.
GACCTCGCAGCGAATCCAGTCGGTGCGGGTGTTTGAACGCTCGACGCCCTCTTCGTAGAGCTGCGGCAGGTTCGGGGCGCGGAATCCTTCGGACCAGGCCGTGCGCACCATCATCCAGGAGGCCGGACGCCAGGCAAGGGCGACCTTCGGCTTGGCGACGGATCCGAAGATCGAATAGTTCTCGGCGCGCGCCGCCAGCTGCAGGTCCAGGGAATGGACCAGCGGGATGTTCATTTCGGCAGAAACCAGCGGAACGGCCAGTTCGACGAAGGCCCCCTGGACGCTGCGCGAGCCGCGTGTGTCCGGCGTCGGGCTGGCCCCCATCACGTCGCTGCCGGTGGTCTGGCCGGCGTTGTTGGTGAAGGTGATGGTGCCGTCGAGGCGATCGTCCCGGTCATCGGAGAAGGTCTCACGACGGAGCTCCAGGCCCGCCGCAATCCCCGCAGGTCCTGCCGGCATGACGAAGAGATCGGGCCGGGAGAGCTTGAAGTCCCACATGGTCATGGTGGTTTCGCTCACCCGCGAGACATCCACCATGAAGCTGTCGATGATGGCCTGGGAGTTGCCGACCTCAGGGCCCCGCGTGGGATCGACCAGGCTGCCACCGATGAAGGGATTGTAGGCATCCGGCGTCGAGCGCGACACCGCATCCTCGAACAGGGTGCTGCTGATCGTGCGCATCGAGTCGTCGGTCTGCGAGGTCGAATAGACCAGGGCCGATTCCCAGTCGAAGCCGTTCCATTCACCGCGAAGGCCGGTCAGGAAACGCGTCGAGAGGCTCTCGACATTGATCCTTTGAGGGCCCGCGTCGAGCACGCGGTAGTCCTGCATGATCAGGGGCGCGCCCTCGGCGGGGAAGGGGGTCGATCCGGTGGTGCCGGTCAACAGTCCGGGCAGACGGTTGGGACTGCCGACCGGGCCGAGCGGGTTCCAGTAGGCGTTCGCGGCCATGATGATCGGAGCGTTCGCGAGTGAGGTCTCCGCCTCGCGCTGGGTGCTGTAGTCCGCATAGTAGACGCCGGCCTCGCCGAAGAACTCCAGGCCGTTGTCGAACTCGTGATTGACGAAGGTGAACAGATTGTAGCGGTCGTTCGCTCCGACCAGGGCCCGCACATCATTGACGTTATAGCGGAGATTGGCGTCCTCAGTGGCGGTCGTGAGGACGGAGTTGTCGAAACAGGTACCGGCCACCGAGCCCGGCGCCACGCAGCCCGGGTTGGTGCTGGGCTGGAGATGGAAGACGCTGCTGGTGGTCAGGGTCTGGCCATTGACCCGGGTCCCCTGGGTTGTCGGACCAAAGGTGCTGGTCAGACGAATGAACTCGCCCCAGGGCGTATCGATCGAACTGTTGTCGAAGTCGGTGTCACCCGCAAAAGGCGTGTCGGCAACCAGCCCGCGGATATCGCTGGTGCGGGAATATTCCCGCTCGCGGGCCCAGAGCTCGCTGCGCGTGCTGTAGTCACCCATGATCGAGATGTTGGTGCGACCATCATTGAAGTCACGGCCGGCCTGAATGCTGAAATCGTACTGGCGCATGCTGGTGCCTTCGGCACCGCCGCCGCCGGCCTCGACGGACAGACCTTCGAAATTAGACCTGAGGACCGTGTTGATCACGCCAGCCACAGCGTCCGTGCCGTAAAGGGCCGCGGCCCCGTCGAGCAGGACCTCGACCCGGCGCACGCCCATCGTCGGGATGGCATTGGTGTTGACCGTGGCCACGGGAACCAGGTTCTCGGTCTGGGTGCCCGGGTGCAGGATCATCCGGCGGCCGTTCAGCAGCATCAGGGTGTTGCCGGTACCGAGACCACGCAGGTTGATCGAAGCCGTATCCCCACGGGCGTCATTGATGCCGCCCACGTCCTGGGACTCGTTGAAGGCGACGTCGGCAGCCTGGGGAATGGCGCGGAACAGTTCATCGCCGTTGGTCGCGGCGACACCGTCCAGGTCTTCCGCATCAAGGACCGTCACGGGGAGCGCGTCATTGACCCGCGCGCCGCGGATCTGCGAGCCGACGACGATGATTTCCTCGAGCTCGGCATTGGCCGTGGCCGGCTGGGTCGTGATGACCCCGGATGCGCTTCTGACGATGCGGACGCTGTCCGGGCTGACGAACTGGGCTTCCAGTCCACTGCCGGCGAGAAGCTGGTTCAGAGCCGCCCGGACACTCATCTGACCGTTTACGGCGGGTCCATTGAGGCCCTCAACGAGATCGGACGGAGCCGCGAGCGAAACCCGTGCCTGGCTGGCCAGGGCCCGGACACCGGACGACAGCCTTTGTGCGGGGATTTCAAAAGTGGCGGTCTGCTCCTGGGCCATGGCCACCGGTGGCAGGCCCGCCGTCAGGGCAGCCGCTCCCACACCCGCCATCGCCAGACGGCGCAAGATCGCCGTACCCATAAGTCTGCGCATTGTTCCCTCCCAAGGACATTTCCTGACTTAGACGTGGAGAACCGCCGTACCCCTACCTCCCCGGGGGTGAGACGGTTCAGCTCGTGGGGGCGGGGGGTGCCACCAGGGAGTCGAAACCCGCTCCGGGCTCAACCCGGGCATCGAGCAGTTCGGCGACCGTCTGCAAGGTGCGATCCCGGTCCTCGACGCGCAGCCGCACCGTGATGCGACGGTTCGCGAGGGCGGTCCCGTCGATGCGCAGCGGCCTGTCGTAGAACCGGTTCAGCTCTGCGATCAGTGCCTGCACAGGAACATCGTCGTATTCGAGGACCCGCATCCGCCATTGGGCGACGCTCTCGACGGGCACCGGCACGACCGCGGCACGCGCCCGATCCGGCTCTGGCGGCAGGACGCTCATTTCACCGGCGCGCAAGCGCATCAGCTCCCGACCGTCTCCCCGGTTGATGATGGCGACGACCCCTTCGCTGACGGACACCTCCATCGCGTCGCCGCGCCGCCGCACATTGAAAGCCGTACCGATTGCCCGGACGTCATAGGCCCCGGCGGAGACCACGAAAGGCCGGTGCGGGTCCTTGCGAACGTAGAAGACAGCCTCGCCGCTATCCATCCTGATCCGCCGACGGTCGTCGAAGTCATACTGCAGGCGACTGTCAACATTGACCGCCATGACACTGCCGTCCGGCAGGGCGCGGGTCTGTTGTTCACCGATACCGGTCCGGACCTCGGTCATAGTCAGTCGGGGCATCAGAACGGCCCCCGTACCGACGGCCACCATGGCGGCGGCAGAGGCTGCGATCATGAAGGCGCGACGGCCGGGCACCGGCCGGGATACGGGCTGAACAGCCTGGGTCTTCAGGACAGCCAGCTCGCCCCAGAGTTCATGCATGGCATCCAGGGCGCGCTGGTTGGTGGCATCAGCGCGCCATCGGTCAAAGGCCTTGCGTTCTTCCAGCGTCGTTGCGCCGCGGCGCATGATCGCAAACCACTGACCGGCTTCCTCACGCGCGCGCTCGTCCCTGATCATCGCGTCCGTCCGTGCCTTGCTGACCCCCCCCCTATAGACGCGCGGAGGGCCTCCACCCCCACCCCGAATCTATCACTCATTCGCGATCAATCTCGCGCGACAGCTGAACCATGGCCAGGCTGATATGTTTCTCGACCGTCTTGGTACTGATGCCGAGCCGGCGAGCGATCTGCAGGTGGGTGAGTTCATCGATCCGGTGCAGGAGAAATACCTCACGTCGACGGCAGGGCATGCTGTCGATGATGGTGAAGGCCCGATGCAGACGCTCGCTGGCGACCAGTTGGCGTTCGGGTCCGCCCCGATCACAGGCGATGTCCGGCGCTTCGGCGGGATTGAACAGCCGCGTGGTCCGCGCCCGGCCGCGCGCGTGATCGACCGCAAGGTTGCGCAGGATGCGACGCAGCAGATGAAGCGGCTTGTGGACCGGGGTCCGGCGTTCGGTCTCGATGGCGCGAAGGGCGGCGTCCTGAAGCAGGTCTTCCGCATCGTTGGGATCGACGCGCGACGTAATCGCCCGCAGCGGACTCCGCCGCTCACTGAAGGCGGTCGTGAGAGTCTCCTCCAGTTCAGAGATCGCCGACTTTCTCACCATACAGTATAGTCCGGTGACAGAACCCGGGGTGTCAAGCGAGCAGCCTGCCGCGGTCCAGGGGGCCCTTGGGGCCGGCGTTGGCCCGGATTTGCAAGGGCAGTCCAACGGCAACTGACCTCCGCCGGACGCCCGCAGCACAGGGCTCGCGAAGCCCGTGTGGCAAGCGCCTGCCAATCAGCCAGGGCTGCTTGGGCTCGTGATTTGAAACTGTTTCGGTGCCGTGGCGGACAGAGAGGGATTCGAACCCTCGGTAGGCTTTCACCTACACACGCTTTCCAAGCGTGCGCGATCGACCACTCCGCCACCTGTCCGTTTCCACGACGTTGCCCGAGGGCCTTCGCAGCACGCCGGAGGTCGATCCGGCGCGAGGCGAGGCTGATAGAACACCCGGACCCCCTCGGCAAGCGGCTCATGAGGCCCCATATGGAAGAATGATCATTCGACCGGCCGCGTCGGATCGGGAAGGCCCGGCCTTCTGACCGTGGCCTGCCAGGGAGTCCCGCCATGCTTTTCCAGAAATCCCACGAAATCCCGACCGCGGCCGAGGCCCTGCCGGGGCGGGCGACGCCCCTGCAGACCGACGAGGTCCATTTCGTAACCGGACGGCCCCTGAAGGGGCCGCATCCTGAAGGGTTCGAGACGGCTATCCTCGGGATGGGCTGCTTCTGGGGCGTGGAGCGGATCTTCTGGCAGCTGCCGGGCGTCTGGGTGACCTCGGTCGGCTACTCGGGCGGGATCACGCCCAATCCGACCTATGAGGAGACCTGTACCGGCCGCACCGGCCATGCCGAGGTGGTGCAGGTGGTCTTCAATCCGAAGGAGATCAGCTACGGCGAACTGCTCAAGGCCTTCTGGGAAAACCACGATCCGACCCAGGGCATGCGCCAGGGCAATGACGTGGGGACCACCTACCGCTCGGCGATCTACTGGCTGACCGACGAACAGCGGGCGGAGGCCGGGGCCTCGCGCGACGCCTACCAGGTGGCGCTGTCGGCGGCCGGGCGCGGGACCATCACCACCGAGATCGCGCCGGCGGGCCCCTACTATTTCGCCGAGGACTATCACCAGGGCTATCTCGCCAAGAATCCGGCCGGCTATTGCGGCATCGGCGGGACGGGCGTCGTCTGCCCGATCGGTGTGGGCGTGGAGGCCTGATCATGGACCGCGCGGGGGTCGGCAAGCTGTGCCTGGCGTTGCCCGGCGCGACGCTGGACCACCCGTTCGGCGACGATCACGACGCCTACAAGGTCGGCGGCAAGATGTTCGCCATTGTCGGGGGCATGGGCGGTCTGTCGTTCAAGGTCTCTGACATCGCCTTCGAGGTGCTGACCGGGGACGGCCGCGCCAAACCAGCACCCTATCTGGCCCGCGCCAAATGGGTGCATCTGGATGATCCGGCCGACTGGCCGGACGCCGATCTGGCCGAACATCTGGCCATCGCCCACGGCATTGTCGCGGCGAAGCTGACGAAGAAGGTGCGGGCCGCGCTCGGCCTCTAGTCGGCGGGCCGCGCCTTCTCTTCCGCGATCCAGCGGTCCATCCGCGCGTCCAGCAGGGCCATCGGCAGGGGGCCGTCGACCAGCAGGGCGTCGTGGAAGCGGCGGATGTCGAAGCGATCGCCCAGTTCGGCCTCCGCCCGGGTGCGGATCGCCCGCAGCCGGATCTCGCCGATCTTGTAGGCCGTGGCCTGGCCCGGCCAGCCGATATAGCGCTGCAGCTCGGTCTCGATGTTCAGCGGGGCGAGGGCCGAGTTATCCCGGAAACAGGCGCGGGCCTGTTCGATGTCCCAGCCGAGCCAGTGGATGCCGGTGTCCGAGACCAGCCGGCAGGCGCGCCACATCTCGTAGCTGAGGCGGCCGAACCGCTCATAGGGCGTGCGGTAGAAGCCCATCTCCTCGCCGAGGAATTCCGAGTAAAGGCCCCAGCCCTCGGTGAAGGCGGTGACGTCGACGCTCTTGCGGAAATAGGGGCCGTCCTCGGCCTCCTGCTGCAGCGCGATCTGGATGTGGTGGCCGGGGGCGGCCTCGTGCAGCGTCAGGGCCGGGAGTTCGTACAGGCCGCGCTGGTTCAGGCTGGAGGTGTTGACCATATAGCCGCCGGCGACGCCGTTCTCGACGGAGCCGGGATTGTAGCGGCCGGTGGTGTAGTTGGCCTCGATCTCGCGCGGCACCGGGCGGACGCCATAGGGCAGGCGGGGCAGGGTTCCGAACAGGGCCGGGAGGCCGTCGTCGGCCCGCTTGGCCATCTCCGACGCCTTCTCCATCAGGTCCTCACGTGTGGTGGTGTAGAACTGGGGATCGGTCCTCAGGAAGTTGAGGAAGCCTGCGAAATCACCGGTCCAGCCGGCGGCCCGCATCTCGACATCCATGCGGGCGCGGATGCGGGTGACCTCTTCCAGACCGATGGCGTGGACCTCGTCGGGCGTCAGGTCGGTCGTGGTGTAGCCGCGCACCAGATAGGCATACATCTCGCGCCCGCCCGGCCGGTGAACCAGGCCCAGGGTCTCGGGCGCGCGGGGCAGATAGTCCTCGCGCAGGAACCGCGCCCACTCGCGCCGCTGAGGCATGATGCTGTCGGCCACGACCCGGGCGGCCCGGGCGCGCAGGGCCGCCTGCTGGGCCGCCGGAATGGAGGCGGGCAGGGTCGCGAACGGCTTGAGAAGCGGGTCGGCGTCCGGGGTCAGCGCCGCCTCCGGCCCGATCAGGGTCAGGGCGTTCTCGACGATGGAGCGCGGCTGGACCAGGCCGGTCTCGAGTCCGCGGCGGGCGTTGGCCAGGGGAGCGGCATAGCTCGCCGGCATGGCCTCAAGCCGGGCGATCCAGGCCTCGGCATCAGCGACGGTGGCGATGCGGGTGACGCTGGCGACATAGGCCAGGTTCTGCCCGGGACCGCCCTCGGAGTTGAAGGCGTCGATCCGGCCGGTGTCGAGCGGGATCCGGGCGATCGAACGCTGAAGCACATAGGTCAGGAAATTGTGGTTGAGCCGGTCATCCTCGCTCAGGCCGGCCGGGTCGATCGCGGCCAGGCGGTCGGCGAATCCCCGGAGCACGGGCTCCTGTGCCACCTCGAAGGCGCGGGAGCTGTCGGGCAGACGCGACAGGGCCGCCCGGTCGCCCTCCATGCCCGCATTGATCGGATCCACGGCGCGGAGATACGTCTCGTAGTCCGCCAGAACGGCAGCGAGGGCGGGGTTCTCGGCATTGCGGACGGCCTCGGCCTGAACCGGTGCAGCGCCGGCGAAAACAGGAGTCGCAGCGGCGGTGAGTACGGCGACGGCGCAGGCAGTGATAACGCGTTTCATGAGGTCCCTCTCCCGGATCGGGCGGGACTGCACCGGAGCGGAGCCGCTGCGTCAACCGCAGAAGGCGAAGAACCGTTCGATATTGGGTGCCGACTCCGGCTGGGGGGCATAGGCCTGCCGCTCCCCGTCCAGCCACAGGGCCAGCCAGCCGACCCGCCGGAAGCGCTGGAACACAGGCGCATCCGCGTCAGCGTCCGCGGTCAGAAACACGCCGTCGTTCAGCTGGGAGGGCTCTGACAGTGCGGGAAACCGCGCCGTCTCGCCGCCCGCTTCAATGTAGATTTCCGGCTTCGCGTCCGGACCGCCGACCGCGCTCAGCGCCAGACGCCCGCTGCCCTGGCTGCAGTCCAGTCCCAGCCGGAGGTCATCGCTCTCTGCCAGACCATAGACCAGCCGGGCCTCGCTTCCGTCGCGATGGTAGAACCAGTCGTGGTCGGCCACCGGCACCGGCGCGCCGGATGACTCAACGCCCGGTGCCGCCTCAGTCGGCGTTTCGACCGTGGCGCAGGCTGCGGCGCCGAGTGCCAGGCCGGCGAGGATGATCAGGGCTGGGGCGCGCATGGACGTCTCCGGCAATCAGCCCGAGCACAGTTCCGCGAACCGGCGCAGCTTGGCAAGATGCGCCGCGGGGATATCGACCGGGCGGCGCTCACCGCCAATGACGATCGCCATCCGCCCATCAACGGCAAAGGCGGCGAATACGGGATGATCCGTTCGCAGCGCCAGTCTGGTGGCACCGGCCCTCGCTGCCGCCGCCTCGGCAACGGCCGAAGATTCACCGGCGGTGACCCGCGCCATGCCGGTCAGGGCCGGGCCGCCGTAAAGGGTCAGACGCGCGACACTGGTGCCGGGATCACATTCCAGGGTCGTGCGAAGATCGGCGGTGTCCGGGACCTCATGCGCGAGAACCACGGGCTCGGCGTCGCTGTAGAGCGTCCAGGTCCAGGCTGACTCTGGCGGCGGGCTTTGCGCGGCCAGGGCCGCTATGACGAACAAGGCGATCATGGCTCAGCCCCCGCTGAAAGGTCCGGCCACTGTTGTGGTCAGACGCGGTCGGAACCGCAATAGGCGAAAAAGTCGCCGATCAGGCGGCGTTCGGCCGGGCTGGCCGACAGTTCGAACGGGCCCGCCTCGGCCTCGACCGCCAATTTGCCGCTTCGGGCCAGTTGTTGCAGCGCCGGATCGCGGACCGAGATCCGGGTCTCGCCGGCCAGGTCGCCGCTGAGGGGATCGATGGCGGAGGTCCTGGACGCCTTGAGCACCCGGGGGCCGGCGGGCTGGACGTCGCCGTAGACGATCGCCTGGGTCTGACCCCGCTCACAGGTCAGCATCAGAGCCAGCTGATCCGAGTTTTCAACGCCATAGGCCAGTTTCGCCAATGAGCCTTCGTGGCTCAGATGCCATCCCATCGGCGCGGCGATGCTCTGAACGTCGAGACTGGTCGCCTGCGACCGGGCGGCGAAGGCGATCAGCCCGAGGGCGGCGACGGCTGGAATAGCGATCTTGAGCATAAGGGAATCTCGCGTCTGGTTGCGAAACGCTACATTCCATTAACGGTTCACGGCCCCGCTTGGACGCATCCCCGCCCGCTCAGGGCTGTGACGAATTTATCGCGCGTTCGACGAACAGCCTTACGCAGCGAGGCCGCGTCGGATCGACAGGGCGGAGCCCTGTGACCGCGGCCCAAACTCAGAACGGGCTGAAGCGCTCGACCAGCGACTGGGCGGCGGGCGTGGCCTGGACGCGGCTGATGTCACCCCGGCCGCCGTAGCTGATGCGGGCCTCGGCGATCTGGGTATGGGCGATGGTGTTGGCCGAGCTGATGTCCTCGGGCCGGACGATCCCGGCGACGGTCAGTTCGCGGACCTCACGGTTGGTGCGCACTTCTTGCCGACCCTGAATGACCAGATTGCCGTTGACCATGACGTCGGTCACGACCGCCGCAATGGTCAGGCTGACCTTTTCGGACCGGTTGACCGAGCCGGAGCCGTTGGAGTTCGACGCGCCCTCGATCCCGACCAGAGTGGCCGGATCGAATCCGCCCGGGAAGGCCTGGCCCAGGCTGTTCTCGAGGCCGAAGAAATTCGTCACGCCGCCGGAGATGTCGTTGGTCCGGCTGCGGGCCGTCGTGTTCTGGGTCTGGGCACGATCGTCAATGTCGATATTGACCGTGAGGATGTCGCCGATCCGACGGGCGCGCTGGTCGCCGAAGAAGGTCCGGGCTCCGGCGCGCCACAGGCTGTTGGCGCTGGCGGCACGGTCAGCGTGCTGCTGTTCGGGCGAGGGGAGGTAGGCCTGGGTGGTCGGGACCAGGGCTGCCGGATAGCCGATCGGTGCCAGTTCCGGACCGCGCACGGCCTCGACGGCGGTGGAGCAGGCCCCGAGGCTGAGGGCGGCGACGGTGACGATCAGGACGGTACGCATGGAACTGTATCCCTCTATCGGGCGGCGAGCTGTTGGGTGGCGCGGACGTCCTGGGCGGCGGGCCCGGCCAGGGCCAGGCCCGGGCCGATGGCGACGGCGTCGATGGTGCGGTTCGACTGGAGGTTTCGAACCGCCAGGCGCTGGCCGACGGCCGCATTGCCCTCGGCGCGACCGGTGATGGTCAGACGGACGCCGCCGACCTCATAGGCGACCTCGACCATGTCATTGCGGGCGATAACGCGCTCGGCCAGGCCCGCGCGTACGGGCTGGGGCCGGGCGGCCACGACAGGCGGAACGGCGTTGGCGACAGAGGCCGAAACGGAAGCCGGGGGGGCGGGCGCGGGCGCGACGGCCGCGTTTCGCACGACCACGCGGCGCAACCCGGACGGATTTGCCCAGTCCAGCCCGGACTGGCGCGCAAGGCTCTGGAGCTGGCCGGCCTCGAACACGATCGAAGGGCCCGCACGGGTGCCGACCACGACATCGGAAGCCGCGCCCGCGCCGTCGAACAGATCGCCAAAGGTCACGCGGCCGTCGCTGTCGACCGGATTGGCTTTCAGCGTGACCGGCCCTGCGACAGCGGCACTGGCAAGCATCAGGGCGGCGACGGCCCCGACGATCAGGGACCTCACGATTTCACCTGCGCGCTGACCGACAGCATCTGGTCAGCGGTGGTGATGACCTTGGAGTTCATCTCATAGGCGCGCTGGGCGATGATCAGGGCGCTGATCTCGGCGACGGCGTCCACGTTCGAGGCTTCCGTATAGCCGTGCAGCAACTGGCCGAAGCCGACATCGCCCGGCGTGCCGACGTTGGCGGCACCGGAAGCGGCGGTCTCCATCAGCAGGTTGTCGCCGATCGCTTCCAGCCCTGCCTCGTTGAAGAAGCTGGCCAGCTCCAGCTGGCCGACGATGGAGGGCTCGGTCGTGCCGGCGGTGATGACCTGGACCTGTCCGGATTTGGAGATGGTGACATCCACCGCGTCCTGCGGGATCGAGATGTTCGGCTGAACCGCATAGCCGTCATCGGTGACCAGCTGGCCCTCGCCATTGAGGGCAAAATTGCCGGCCCGGGTGAAGGCGGTCTCACCCGACGGGAGCAGGACCTGGAAATAGCCGCGGCCGTCGACGGCGACGTCGTAGCGTCCGCCGGTCTGGGTCGGCGAGCCCTGGTCAGTGATACGATAGACGCTGCCGGCCTTCACGCCCGCGCCGATCTGGATGCCGGTCGGGACGACCGTGCCCTGGGCGGAGGACTGCGCGCCCATGCGTTCGACGTTCTGGTACAGCAGGTCCTGGAACTCGGCCCGCTGACGCTTGAAGCCGACGGTGTTCATGTTGGCGATGTTGTTCGAGATGACCTCGACGTTCAGCTGCTGGGCGGCCATGCCCGAGGCTGCGGTTCTGAGCGCACGCATGTCTCAGTCTCCCTTTCTAGGCCCGGCCCAGCCGCTCGACGGCGCGGCGTGACAGGTCGTTGGTGTTCTCGATCATCCGCGTCACGCTCTCGTAGGCGCGCTGGATCTCGATCAGGTTGGTGATCTCAAGGATCGGATTGACGTTGGAGCCTTCCAGCATGCCCTGACGCACCTGGGCGTCGGTCGCCTCGATGGCGGTGGCGTTGGAGGCGTTGCGGTACAGGCCGTCGCCGCCCTTCTCGAGCGCCGCCAGGGCGTCGAAGCGAACGACCGAAAGGCGACCGACCGGATTTCCGTTCTGGCTGATCGTGCCGTCGGCAGCCACGGTGGGCTCGCCCAGTGCGCGGTCCAGAATGATGTCGCCGCCGTCGCCCTGAACGGCCGCGCCGCCCTCGGTGGTCAGGCGGCCTTCGGGGTCAAGGGTGAAGGCACCGTCGCGGGTGTAGGCCTCGCCGGCGCCGTCATCGAGCTTGAAGAACGCGCCTTCGCCCTCGATGGCGAAGTCCAGATTGCGGCCGGTCTGTTCCAGTGAGCCCTGGCCGTAGTCACGGCCGATGCCGTTATCCAGCACGAAGCTGACGCCGGGCCGGACGAAGGCGTTGCGGGCCCGCTCGCCGATCTCGGCGCCGAGCAGCAGTTGTTCGACCTTGAAGCCGGTGGTGTCCGCATTGGCGATGTTGTTGGCCACGATGTCGAGCTCGCGGCGCAGCGTCATCTGGCGTGACAGTCCGACATAGGCGGCGTTTTCCACGGGGCGGCTCCTTTCGGCTTTCCCCTCGCAACGCCCGTGCCAACAGGGTTAATCCAGTGAGGGCGGGCATTTGCCCTGGAATTGCTCCCCGATCACCCGGCAGGATTTGCCGGTTCTTAGCGGCTCGTTAACCAAAAAACGTTCGTATGGACCGAGAGATTCTCGGGGCGTGGTCCATGTTGAAATTCGGCAAGAAGAAAGGCGCGAAGGAGGGCGGCGACGAGGCTGCAAACCTGCCTGCCGTTTCCGATGGGGCCGCCGCCGAAGGCGAGGACGGCGCTGCGCCGAAAAAGAAGAAGCTCCCCCTGCTGTTCATCGTGATCCCCGCCGCCGTGGTGGTGCTGGGCGGCGGTGGAGCCGCGGCCTTCTTCATGATGCAGCCCAAGCCGGCCGCTGCCGAAGAGGGCGAGCATGGCGCGGAGAAGAAGGGCGGCCATGACAAGAAGGCCGAGAAAAAGGGCGGGGGCCACGGCGCGCCCGCCGACGGGCCTGCGGATGCATCTCTGGGCGTGATCGCGGAGGGTCCGGACGGTGTCACCTTCTTCACCTTGCCGGACATGGTGGTGAACATCCAGGCACCGGACGGCCGGCCGACCTTCCTGAAGCTGAAGCTGACCCTCGAGACCCGCGACGCCCATGTGGCCGAGCAGCTCCAGGCCGAGATGCCGCGGATGCAGGACATGTTCCAGGGCTTCCTGCGCGAGCTGCGGCCTGAGGATCTGGCAGGATCAGCCGGCAGCTTCCAGCTGCGCGCCGAGATCCTGCGTCGCGTCAATCTGATCGCGGCGCCGGGCAAGGTGGACGCCGTCCTCATCGAAGAAATGCTGGTGCAGTAGGCATGACCGACGCGGCCTTCGCCGAAAGCGCCGACCCGTTCGGGGAAGAAGCCGGAGCGGAGGAGGCGCGTCCGTCGTCCCTGTCCGAACGCGTCCTCAACCAGGATGAGATCGACAGCCTCCTCGGGTTCGATCTGGGCGATGGCGAAGACGGCGAGCGGACCGGTATTCGGGCCATCATCAACTCGGCGCTGGTCAGCTATGAGCGGCTGCCGATGCTCGAGATCGTCTTTGACCGCCTGGTGCGGTTGATGACGACCTCGCTGCGGAATTTCACCTCCGACAACGTCGAGGTCAGCCTCGATACCATCTCGTCGATCCGGTTCGGCGACTATCTGAACTCCATCCCGCTGCCGGCCATTCTCGCTGTTTTCCGGGCCGAGGAGCTGGACAACTACGGCCTGCTGACGGTCGATTCCAACCTGATCTATTCGATCGTGGATGTGCTGCTGGGCGGCCGTCGCGGCACCGCGGCCCTGCGTATCGAGGGCCGGCCCTATACGACGATCGAACGCGTTCTGGTCCAGCGAATGGTCGAGGTCGTCCTCGCCGACGCCCGGGCCGCGTTCGAGCCGCTGACGCCGGTGCATTTCAGCCTCGACCGGCTGGAGACCAATCCGCGCTTCGCGGCCATCGCCCGCCCCGCCAATGCCGCGATCCTGGTCAAGCTGCGCATCGACATGGAAGACCGCGGCGGCCGCATTGAGCTGCTGCTGCCCTACGCCACGCTCGAGCCCATCCGGAAGATGCTGCTGCAGCAGTTCATGGGTGAGAAATTCGGCCGCGACAACATCTGGGAAGGCCACCTGGCCACCGAGCTCTGGACCACGGAAACCGAGGTCCGCGCGGTTCTGGATGAGCAGCAGGTGCCGCTTTCGAAGGTGCTGGACCTGAAGGTCGGCGACACCCTGATGCTGAACGCAACGCCGGACTCCGACATTTCGGTTCGCTGCGGCTCCATTCCGGTCACGACCGGCAAGATGGGCCGCAAGGGCCAGTATATCGCTGTGCGCGTTGAATCGCCGATCAGCATCGAAACCGCGACCAGTCTCACCAAGGGAAGACGCTGATGACCGGAATGATTCTCGACGGCGTGCTGATGCTGCTGTTGGTGGCCGCGCTCGGCTACGGCGTGCGACTCGAGAAAAAGCTGTCAGCCCTTCGTGCCGGCCAGCAGGCCTTCGCCACCGCCGTGACGGAGCTCAATGCCGCCGCCGGCAGGGCCGAGGCGGCGCTTGCCAGCCTGCGGGCCTCGGGCCAGGAAACCGATCTGCTGCACGACCGCATCGTCAAGGCCCGTGAGGTCAAGGCCCAGCTGGAAGCCCTGATCGCCCGTGCGCCGGACACCACACGCACGCCGCCCCAGGAAGCGCCGAAGCCCGTGCTGGTCGCCGCCCGGCCCCCCGTGGCCGTCGCGGCGGACGATGAGCGGGCCCTGCGCATGGCCGCCCTGGCGGAACGCATCCAGGGCATGACCCCGGCGGCACGCGCCCCGGCACCGGTCGCCGCCATCCTCGGTGCCCTGACAGCCGGCCGCGCCGCTAACCAGGCTGCGAAGCAAAGCCTCAACCAGTCCCGACGCAATCTCGACGAAGACCTCTTCGCCGCCTGAGCATCATCTTTGTAGCCCTGTGGCGAACGCGTTGCGTTCGCCGGTTTGAGGGCTGGAGTCGCCGACCATGAGCAATATCCCCCGCCTGCTGCCCCTGATCGCCGTCGCCATCGGCGGGGTGGTCCTGGTGCGCGCCGTCGGCGTCGCGCCCGGTGTGTTCGAGGGGGCCCGGGCCTGGGCGGAGGAGGTTGCGCCCGCCGGGGCCGCCGCAGCGCCTGTGGCCGCCGCAGCCGCCGTCTGTGCCCTGACACCGGAGCAACTGGCGCAGCAGGCCGGAATTTCGCCGGCCGAACTCCGCATCATCCAGTCGTTGCAGGGCCGTCGGACCGAATTGGATGCGCGGGACGCCGATCTCGCCTCCATGCTGCCGCTGCTGGCGACGGCCGAGCAGAAGCTGGACGCCAAGGTCGCCGCCCTTGAGGCGGTGAAGGCCGAAGTGCGCGTCCTTCTGGGTCAGGTCAGTGAGCAGGAAAAGGCCGAGAATGACCGGCTGGTGGCGGTCTACTCCGCCATGCGTCCCCGCGAGGCTGCGCGCGTCTTCGCCACTCTCGACGACGATGTCCGCCTGCCGGTTGCCGCCGCCATGCGGCCGCGGTCACTGGCCGCGATCATGGCCCAGATGGAGCCCGCCGCCGCACGGAGCCTGACCGAGAAGCTGGCCCGCCGCTTTGAGGCGCGCCAGCAGCTGGCCGCCCGCGCGGCTGCTGCCTCTGCAGCCGCTGCACCCGCGGCCGAGACCGCCGCGCCCGCCGCCACACCCGCGCCGCGTGCGGCGGGGGCAGCGCCCGCGCCGGCCCCGGCTCCGGCAGCTGATGCCCCGGCACCCGCGCCGGCTCGCGCCGCCCGTGCACCGGCCCGTCGCCCGGCGGCCCGTCCTGCGGCCCGCACCCCCGCACCGGCGACCCCGGCTCCGGCTGAGCCCGCCGGCGAGCGGCCCTATGCGGCTCCGGCCGCCGCCACCCCGGCTCCGCCGCGGCAGTCGGTGGAATAGCGCGCCGGTCGTCAGGCCCTATTCGATGTCTTCGTTGAGCAAGCCCACCTGCAGGAAGCCGCTGGCCTGCAGGGCGTTCATGACGGCCATGAACTGGTCGTAAGTGACCTCCGGCTGGGCGCGGACAAATATCCGCTGCTCCCTGCAGTGCTCTCCTCCGGCGGCCGCGCAGACATCGGCCGAAAGGGTCTCCATCGTCGTGGCCCTGTCGGCGATGAAGAGATCGCCAGACCTTTGGATGGTGACGTAGACGGGCTCTTTCGGCTCCGGGATCGTTCCGGGGACGGGCGGCGGCAAATCCAGCTTCAGGGATACGGTCGCCATGGGGGCGGCGACCATGAAGATGATCAGCAGCACGAGCATGATGTCGACGAACGGCGTGACGTTGATGTCCGCGTTCTGCTCAATGGTCCTGCCACCCTGGCCGGCGGGGCCGGAAAGTTGTGCACCCATGACCGGTCTCTCCCGTGGTTGATCGGGACAGTTCCAGCCCTGTCGGCGCCCTTTTCATGGCGGCCACGAGAAAGGCCGCGCCCTGTCGGACGCGGCCTCTGGTCGTTCAGCGCGGCGTGGCGCCTATTCGATGTCTTCGTTCAGCAGGCCGACCTTGAAGTAGCCGTTCTCCTGCAGGGTGTTCATGACTTCCATGAACTGATCGTAGGTCACGTCCGGCTGGGCGCGGACGAAGACGCGTTCCTCGCGGCAGTCGGTGGCGACGGCGAGGGCCGTGCAGACGTCGACGGCGAGGGTTTCGATCGTGGTCTGGCGATCGGCCAGGAAGATCGAGCCGGTTTCCTGGATGGTGATGTACACCGGTTCCTTCGGCTTTTCGTTGTTCGCCGGCGGCGTCGCCGGCGGCAGGTCGAGGCGGATCGAAACCGTGGCCATTGGCGCGGCGACCATGAAGATGATCAGCAGCACCAGCATGATGTCGACGAACGGCGTGACGTTGATGTCCGCGTTCTGCTCGATCGTCTTGCCGCCCTGGCCGGCGGGTCCGGAAAGTTTGGAGCCCATGTGTCACTCTCTCCATCGGGCCCGACGCGATCGCGGCGAGCGCAAGCTATGACGTTCGGTTCGTCTCTTGGCGTCCCGGAACCGCCTTGTAAAGCGGGTTCAGTCCGGTTGGGGTTCCATAGCCCCGGGATTGTTCCAAATACGCCTTTCAGGCGAGCGGATCAGCCCTTCGCAAGCTTCAGGAAGCGATCCTTCAGCGCCGCGTCGGTCTTGAAGACGCCAGTGAACCGGGTGGTGATGGTTGAAACGTGGCGGTGATGCACGCCGCGAGTCGTCATGCACTGGTGTTCGGCGTCGATCATGATGGCGACGCCGGCCGGCTGCAGGTTTGATTCGATGGCTTCGGCGATCAGTTGGGTCAGGGTTTCCTGGGTCTGCAGGCGGCGGGCGAAGATCTCGACCACGCGCGCCAGCTTGGAGATGCCGACGACCTTCTCCTGCGGGATGTAGGCGACATAGGCCTTGCCGAGGAACGGGGCCATGTGGTGCTCGCAGTGGCTCTCCACCTCGATGTCGCGCAGCAGGACCATGTCGTCATAGCCCTGGACGTCCTCGAACGTCCGCGACAGCTCCTTGGCCGGATCGGCGTCATAGCCGTCGAACCACTCGCTATAGGCGTCGACCACCCGCTTGGGCGTGTCGCGCAGGCCCTCGCGATCGGGATCGTCGCCCGCCCAGGCCAGCAGGGTGCGGACGGCCTTGAGGGCCTCCTCGCGGCTCGGACGCCCGGCAGGGGCGCTGTCGCCGACCAGAACCGGCTTGACGGGGATGACGCTCATTCTTGATCTCGACGCTGTTCGCTTGTGCAGCAGGACCGCTATATGGGACGGCGGGTCCGTCCTGCAAGAAAACTGAAAGCTGCCGCCTCACTATGCCGCTGACCATCCACGACACCCTGCACCGCGAAAAGCGTGTGTTCACCCCGCGAGATCCGGACCGGGTGACGCTCTATGTCTGCGGCCCGACGGTTTATGACTATGCCCACATCGGCAATGCGCGCCCGCCGGTGGTGTTCGACGTGCTCGTGCGGCTGCTGCGCCGCCAGTACGGCGCTGACCAGGTGATCTACGCCCGCAACGTCACCGACGTGGATGACAAGATCAATGCGAAGGCAGCCCGCGAGGGCACGCCGATCGGCGAGGTCACCGCCCGCTACGAGGCCGCCTATCTGGAGGACATGAGCCGGCTGAACGTCTCGCCGCCGGACATCGCGCCCCACGTCACCGACCATATGGACGCGATCGTGAAACAGATCGGCGCGATCATGGACCAGGGCTGCGCCTATGCCGCCGAGGGCCATGTGCTGTTCGATGTCTCGTCCTATGAGACCTACGGCCGCCTGTCGGGCCGCAACCTCGACGACATGATCGCCGGGGCCCGCGTCGAGGTCGCGCCCTACAAGAAGAATCCGCACGACTTCGTGCTGTGGAAGCCTTCGAAAGAGGGCGAGCCGTCCTGGCCGTCGCCCTGGGGCGCGGGGCGTCCGGGCTGGCATATCGAATGCTCAGCCATGATCGAGGAGACGCTGGGCCTGCCGATCGACATCCACGGCGGCGGCATCGACCTGGTGTTTCCGCACCATGAGAACGAGATCGCCCAGGGCGTCTGCGCCCACGGCCACGCCCATTCGCCGGACGCCCACGCGGAGTACAGCCGCTACTGGATGCACAATGGCTTCCTGACGGTCGACGCCGAGAAGATGTCCAAGTCGATCGGCAACGTCCTGCTGCTGCACGATCTGGTGAAGGCGATGCCGGGGGAGGTGGTGCGCTGGGCCCTCCTGAGCGCCCACTATCGCCAGCCGCTGGACTGGAACCAGGCGTTGCTGGACCAGAGCCGCAAGGCGCTGGACCGGCTTTACGGCGCGCTGCATCGCGCCGCCGGGGTCGAGGCCAACGGCGACGAGCCGCCCGAGGACTTCCTCAAGGCGATCGAGGACGACATCAACACGCCGGGCGCCATGGCGAGCCTGTTCGCCCTGTCCAGCGAGATCGAGCGCGCCATGACCGCGGGCGACCACGGCGTCGTGGCCCGCGCCAAGGGCGAACTGGTCGCGGCCGGGGCGATCCTCGGCGTGCTTCAGGCCAATCCGGCGGAATGGCTGGAAGGGGAGGTGTCCAGCGATCTCCGGACGGAGGTCGAAGGCCTTCTGGAACAGCGCGCCACGGCCCGTGCGGCCAAGGACTGGCCCGAGGCGGACCGCATTCGCGACCGGCTCAATGCGCTGAACGTCGTGGTCATGGACGGGCCCCAGGGCGCGACCTGGCGGGTGAAGACCTGACGTCCGTCAGGTAATCCGCTTGGCGGACACCGGGTCGCTGGCGGGGAAGGTCTCTTCGAGGCCTTCGTCCAGCAGGGCCTCCTGACGGTCTTCAGAATCCCGGGCGGCCTCGCGCAGCTGGTCCGGCTTGCCGGTTTCGCGCGCGGCCTTGCGGGCGTGCGGGGTCTCGGGATCGCAGTCGTCGCGCGGGGACGGCGGGGTGTGGTCGGTGTGAGCCGTCATGTCGCCCTCCTTATTTTGCGGTGTGATCGTCATTGCCGTCGGGGCCGTAGCCGAGGTCGGCGATGTCATCGTCTGAAAGGGTCTTGGCTTCCCAGTGGGCCGCGCTGGCCTGGGCACCGCGGGCATTGCGCATGAGGCCGGAATAGACGAGCTCGACCTCGTCCGGGCCGCGTCCGCCGGCGCTCTCGCCGTCGATCTCGGTCAGGCGTTCGCCTTCCACGCCCAGCAGGGCGTCGGCCTCAGCCTCGATGCCGGACGCGCCCTGAACCTCGTCCAGATCGTCCACGGCGTCTTCGTCGAACGGCTCTTCGTCCGCATCGCCGGCCATCTGGGTGACGTCCAGAACCAGCTCGGCTTCATCCGGCAGGATGTCGCCATCGCCCTCATCGTCGATGTGGGTCTCGTCATAGACCTCGGACTGGGCCTGGTCGTCTGAATAGCCGTCGATCCCGGGCATGGTGTCGTCTCCTGCTGGAAGAGCAACGCCCGGTGCCTGTCCGATGTTCCGCACAGCCGCTCGCGTCGGCGACGCCGCACAATAGATGGTTAACCACGTTCATTTAGGCTGCGTTTGGTCCCGGCTTCCTATCGTCGTCGGGAGCCTGTCAGGAGACGCTCTCTCAAATGCCGCTCAAGCTTTCTTTGAAGCCCGGCGAGAAATTCGTCCTCAACGGCGCCGTCGTCCAGAACGGCGACCGCCGCGGCGTGCTGATTCTGCAGAACAAGGCGTCGGTGCTGCGCGAGAAGGACATTCTCCAGCCCGAGGACGCCAACACCCCGGCCAAGCGCGTCTATTTCCCGGTCATGATGATGTACCTGGACGAGACGGCGGCGGGTAAGGTCTATGACGAGTTCGCCCTGCGGCTGAGCGAGTTCATGGGGGCGTCCCGCAATCCCGAAATTCTGGCCGCCTGCGTGGCGGCTTCCCGCCATGTGATGGCACGCGAATACTACAAGGCGCTGATGGCGGCGCGTAAACTCGTTGAATATGAAGAAGGTCTGGCGAATGTCGCTGCAGGCGTACAAGACCGCAGCCTCGAGGGCTGAAACTCCGCGTGAGACGGAGTATCGGCTTTTCGGGCAGGTCACCCGGGCTCTGATGCAGGCCTCGGCGCTCGACCCGTCGGAAATCGCCGCGCGGATCGATGCCCTGGACTGGAACCGCCGGCTGTGGTCGGCCCTGGCGACAGACTGCTCCGACCCGAACAACAGCATGAATGCGGGCCTGAAGGCCCAGATCATCTCGATCAGCCTGTTCGTCAGCCGTCATTCGTCGGCGATCATGCGTGGCGAGGATGATTTTGAAGCCCTGATCGACATCAACCGGATGATCATGCAGGGCCTTGCGGGGCCGGGCGCGCAAGAGGCGGCCTGATCCGTCCGGGGGCGGCGCCTCCGCCTCAGCCGCCGAACAGACCCGTCAGCCAGGCCCAGGCATCCGGCAGCAGGCCGTTGAGCCAGGCCCAGAAGGGCAGCAGATAGGGCGACACCCAGGTCCAGGCCAGCCAGAAGATCAGGGCCGCGACGCCGATCAGGGCGATCGCGCTCCAGCCGATCAGGATGGCCAGGCCGTCCCTCTGCAACAGGCCGAAGCCGAAGGTCGAGATGATCAGCGCCGGCACAAGGTTCCCGCCCCACAGGGGCAGGACCAGAATGACCGCCAGCAGGACGGTGGCGATGCCGATCAGCACCTCCGAAACCTCGCTGGTCATCACCTCGAGGCGCGGTTTCGACAGCCGCTCCATCTTCCGGAGGCGCGGGAGGACCCGGGCCACGCCCGCCCGGTAGGTCTCGCGCTCGATCCAGCGGCTCAGGGCCCAGCGCGGCAGCCAGAGCTGGTCGCGGCGGATGACCAGCTGCACGCCCATCAGGAGGAGCGGGGCACCGAGGATGGTGGTCGTTCCGGGAATGATGCCGATCGCGACGCTCAACAGGCCGAAGAACAGCATGAGGGCGCCGAAGCCGCGCTCGCCGAACGCGTTGACCAACTCGCCGAGGTACAGTCTCGGGTCGTCCTTGACGCCGATGTCCTCGATCACCTGCGAGAAGGGCCGGGTGTCGCTCTGATAATCGTAGTCAGGCATCGGCGACGGTGCGTCCGGTCAAGGGTGACTTGATCTAGGCATGAGGATAGCCCGGCGCCACTTAACAATCGTCAATCCTCGGCACCCCGAGCGACCCGCTCAGGCTTTGACGTGCTCCGGCTTGCCCTTGTGGCTGGTGTGGGCAGGCTTCTTCCGTGGAGGCGCAACCGATGAACCCGGGCACCGGTTCCTAGGACAGCCGGGTGGCCAGCCATTCGCTGGCAAAATATCGACGCTCGTTAAATGTCAGCTGGGCGTCTTCCTGCAAAGCCGCAGCCGCCAGGCCGGGCAAGTCTGCGCAGAATGCTTCGTACATGGTCCAGATAGCGGCCGCGCCCGGAACGCGCTCATGACGCTGAACCTGATGAGATAGCCAGTCTCGCGTCCCGTCGGACGCCTGCCTCGGATCGCAGTTGTGCGCCCGGATGTCCTGCCCCGCTATATCAGACAGAGCTCTCTGGTAACGAAATGGCTCGCTATCGAAGATGGTGCACGCCTTCCGCCCGACCCAGCCCTCGGCAAAACGACACGCGCCGAGGAAGACGCCGAGTTCGAAGGGCATATTGAAGCGCGGTACCCCGTCATCCAGTCCCATGAAGGAAATGTCGTGGATGCCGAGCCGGCAATCCCGGATGAGACTGGTGATCTTGTCCATCCTGACCTGACCAGCATCATCAAACTCGCGGGCGCAGCGCGGAGCAAAACCGCAGGCCTGGACCGAAAAAACGATGGCGTTGAAAATGTCGCGACGGTCAGCGCTGAATGGTGCGTTGATGAACACCGATTTCCGGTATCCATTCGGGGCGCGAGACAACCGCAGAGCCCTATTTCTTCTTGTTCAGAGCGTCTGCCAGCTTGCCTTCCCGAACACGTGCCGGGGGTGCGAACTCGACAACGCGAAAACCCTTGCCAGTGGTCGTTTGTCCGATGGGAGCGGTGAAGCGACCCGTTGCAGAGCTTCGCTTCACCCAACCCGAATAGTGTCCGGCGGACTTCGTCATGACCCTCAATGTAACACCGAACGGCCGGCTGGGAAGAGTCAGCTGCCCAGCAATTCCCGCCCGATCAGGAAGCGCCGGATCTCGTTCGTCCCGGCGCCGATGTCGTAGAGTTTGGCGTCGCGGACCAGCCGTTCGACCGGCCACTCCTTCGTATAGCCGGCACCGCCGAGGGCCTGGACGGCCTCGAGGCTGACCTTCACCGCATTCTCGGACGCCAGCAGGATGGCGCCGGCGGCGTCGTAGCGGGTGGTCTTGCCCTGGTCGCAGGCGCGGGCCACGGCATAGACATAGGCGCGGGCGCTGTTCAGGGCGACGTACATGTCGGCGACCTTGGCCTGCATCAGTTGGAAGCTGCCGATGGCCTTGCCGAACTGTTTGCGCTCGCGGACGTAGGGCAGCACCACGTCGAGCGCGGCCTGCATGATGCCCAGAGGGCCGGCCGCCAGCACGGCGCGCTCATAGTCGAGGCCGCTCATCAACACGCCGGCACCGCCGCCGACCGGGCCCATGACGTTCTCTTCCGGGACCTCGCAGTCCTCGAACACCAGTTCGGCGGTGTCCGAGCCGCGCATGCCCATCTTGTCCAGCTTCTTCGAGACGCTGAAGCCCTTCATGCCCTTCTCGATCAGGAAGGCGGTGACGCCGCCGTTGCCTTCGCCGGTGCGGGCGTAGACCACCAGGGTCTCGGCGTGCGGGGCGTTGGTGATCCAGAATTTGGTGCCGTTCAGGACATAGCGGTCACCTTCCTTGCGGGCCTGGGTGCGCATCGACATGACGTCGGAGCCCGAACCGGCCTCGGACATGGCGAGCGAGCCGACGTGCTCGCCGGAGATCAGTTTGGGCAGGTATTTCTGCTTCTGCGCCTCGGTGCCCCAGCGGCGGATCTGGTTGACGCACAGGTTGGAGTGGGCCCCGTAGGCGAGACCGATCGAGGCGGAGGCGCGGGACACCTCTTCCATGGCCACGACGTGTTCGAGATAGCCGAGGCCGAGGCCGCCGTACTCTTCCTCGACGGTGACGCCGTGCAGGCCCAGTTCGCCCATCTCGGGCCAGAGCTCGCGCTTGAAGGCGTTGGTCTCGTCGATCTCGGCGGCCAGGGGGGCCAGACGGTCGGTCGCCCAGCGGGCGGTGGTCTCGCGGATCATGTCGGCGTTTTCGCCGAGGCCGAATTCCATCGATTGGGGGGCGTTGGGAATGCTCATAAGGGCGGGGTTAGCACCGCCCGCCCTCGCCGGAAAGTCAGTCCGGCTTGCCCCAGCGCACATAGAGGTGCCAGGACGACACGCCGACGCAGATGATGCCGATCAGGGCAAGGACCCAGCCGAGGACGGTGGTCTCACCCATGTCGGAGGGCTGTTCGATCGACAGCCGGAAGGCGGCGGCCGAAGCAGCGCAGGCCGCCAGTCCAGTGACGCCCATGATCAGAAAGGCGCCGGTCTCGCTCCAGTCGAAGCGGCGCGGGCCGGCCGGTTCGACCTCGTGGCGCAGCACCGACAGGGTGGGCTCGTCCTCGAAGAGGACGGTTTCCTCGTCCACGGGCGCTGGGGCCCGCTGATCCGACGGCCAGACGGGGCGTTCGGGCTCGACGAAATCGGCCTCGGTGGCGGGCGTCAGGACCAGTTCCGGGTCCATCGCCGGGAAGGGCGAGGCGATCGGCGCGGCGGAGACCAGTGGTGTAACGGGCGTGGGCTCCGTGACCGGCTCCGGGTCGGGCTGGGGCTCCGGCTCCGGCTCGGGCGCGGGTTCCGGCTCGGGCTCGGGTTCGGGTTCGTGCCTGGGCTCGGGGGCCGGCTCAGGCTGGGGCTCTGGCTCGGGTGCCGCGGTTGGCGTTTCAAAGGTGAAGACCGGCTGCAGCACCGGTGCCGCGACGGGCTCGGCCTGCGCGAAGCCGGGGAGGGGGCCGATGATGGCGGCGGCGTAGGGCGAGTAGCGGCTCAGATTGACCCGCGTCACCGCATCCACCGACTGGAACGCCGGGGCGTCCGCGGCGGGCGTCGCCGGGGCCTCGGCAGGTTCGGGATCAGCGGGTTCGGGTGCCGGCGGCGGTGTGGCCTCGGGCAGGACGGACGCTTCCCCCAGCAGGGTGGCCAGGGCCGCGGCCCGCGCGTCAGGCGCGGTTGCCTCGGCCTCGGGCTCGGGTTCGGGGGGCCGGGGCGCGACGGCAGCCTCGACCGGCGGCGGCGGGAGGGGCGCGGCCAGCAGCTCGGCCAGGGTGACGGCGGAGGCCGGATCGGCGACAAACAGGGCGCGCTCGGCAGCCCGGCGGCGCAGGCGGGCGTCGGCGGAGGCGTCTTCGGGCCAGCCGATCAGCGCGTCGGCGGCCTGGCCGGCATGGCCCTCATTGAGCCTTTGCAGGACATCGGAGGCGAGGAAGCGGTCGACGCCGACGGAGACGGCGAAACTGGCCAGGGCGTCGAACTGGTGCTGGTTCAGCGCGCTGTGAACCTGTTCGTTCAGCGCCTTCACCACCGGCATCAGATCGTATTGCAACAGGAGCTCGGCATCGGCCTCGGCGACGGTCAGGCCCTCGCGGGCTGAGGCGGTGTGGCCGTAGCCGATGATCCAGCGGCCGTCCTCGTCCTGTACGGCGCGCGGACGGAAGCCCTCAAAGCTCTTGATGAGGACTATCCCCTCGCGGGAGACCTTCAGACGGGGCGTGGGCGTTTCGGACACGGATTGACCCAAATCGAGACGGGCGCGCTCGCCCGATCAGAGAGCCAGCAAGGGACGCGCCGTTCTACAGCAGGACGAGGGTGGCGAGACCGAGGAAGATCAAAAAGCCGAAGAAGTCCGTCGTCGCCGTCACGAAGACGGCGGAGGATACGGCCGGGTCAAACTTCAGCCGGGACAGGGTCAGGGGGGTCAGGACACCGACCGTGGCGGCCACCAGCAGGTTCAGCACCATGGCCATGCCGATCACGGCGCCGATGCGCCAGTCCCGGAACCACAGGCCGGCGGCCGTCCCGATCAGGGGGGCCAGCACGAGACCGTTGGCGAGACCGACGGCCAGCTCGCGGCGGAAGGTGCGGGCCGCGTTGGAACTGTTCAGCTCGCGCGTCGCCAGGGCGCGCACCGTCACGGTCAGGGCCTGGGTACCGGCATTGCCCCCGATGGCCGAGACGATGGGCAGGAGGATCACCAGCGCCACGATCTGGGCGATGGTGACCTCGAACCAGGAGATGACGATCGAGCCGAGCACCGCCGTACCGAGGTTGATCGCCAGCCACGGCACGCGGCCGCGCACGATCTCGGACACGGACGAGCCGCGGTCCTCATCCGAGACGCCGGCGAGGCGCAGGATGTCCTCGCGGTTCTCTTCCTGGATGATGTTGACGATGTCATCGACGGTAATCTGACCGACCAGCCGGCCTGCCGCGTCGACGACGGGGGCCGAGATCAGGTGATATTTCTCGAAGATGTAGGCGACTTCTTCCTGGTCCTGGTCGACAGCGATCGCATTGATCGGCTCCATGATGTCGACGAGGGCGATCGAGCGGGCCGCGCGGAGCAGGCCGCTGACGGGCAGGCCGCCGACCGGCTTGTTCAGCGGATCGACGATATAGATGTCGAAGAACAGCTCGGGCAGATCTTCGCCCTGTTTGCGGATGTGGTCGATGGTGTCACCGACGTTCCAGAACGACGGCGCGGCCATCACCTCGCGCTGCATCAGGCGACCGGCGGAATCCTCGTCATAGCGCAGCGAGTTCTCGATCGCGGCGCGGTCGACCTCGGGCATGGCCGCCAGCACCTTCTCGCGCTGGTCGTCCTCCAGATCCTCGACCACCAGGGCAGCGTCGTCGGAGTCCAGCTCCTGCAGCGCCTCGGCCAGGGTCAGGTGCGGGACGCGCTCGAGCACTTCCTCGCGGATGTTGTCGTCCAGCTCCGGCAGGGTCTCGGCCAGCAGGTCGGGCGGCATCCACAGCACGACGACCGCACGGTGCTCGGCGGTCAGGAAGCCCATCAGGTCGGCGACGTCGGCGGGGTGCAGGTCTTCCAGCAGCGAACGGAGCTTCAGCCCGTCGCCGGAGTCGGAGGCGTCGACGACCTTCTCGACGAAATGCGCGGTGAGGACATAGTCCTCATCCAGTGCCACGTGCTCGATTTCAGTCTGGGAGGCGACGGGCAGGGGGGCGTCTGCGAACTTGCTCACGCTTGGCCCCCCTGTTTTCAGATCAGCTGTTCGCCGATGTTTCGCCCTGTCAAATCAGATGGTGCGGTCGAGAAGACTCGAACTTCCACTCCGGTTAGGGAACAGCGACCTCAACGCTGCGCGTCTACCAATTCCGCCACGACCGCTCGCATCGGAGGGGGGCTGATAGCGGAGGTCGGCGTGGAAGGGAAGGGGCTGAATAGGGATTAGGCAGTAGGCAGTAGGCAGTAGGAAAAAGCGCCCTTCATCGCGCGGAATGGCTTTGCAGTTTGGAGATGAGGCTATTGAGCATTCTTCCGAGTTCATCGGCGGCGCTCAGAAGGCTGTCGGTTGATCCGGAAGCGGTCACGCCGACCCGCTCGGCAAGGATCAGATGCGTTTCCAGCTCTTTGAGCGAGCCTTGCGCGATCCGGAGGAAGTTCAGATAGGCCGGCTTCGTCGATCGTCCGTAGCCCTCGGCTATGTTGGCTGCGATTGATGTGGCCGCTCTACGCGTTTGCGAGGTCAGGCCGAACTGCTCATCGCGAGGATAGGCGCGGCTAAGTTCGTAGGTAGCGGCCGCAAGGTCCATGGCTCGCTGCCAGACAAGAAGGTCTCGATAGCTGCGCACTTCGGCCATGTGACCCTCCGTCCCGCGCTACACCCTACTGCCTACTGCCTACTGCCTACTGCCTACTGCCTGACCTCAGGCCGCTCCGGCCATGAAGTCGTAAACATCCGCCGCCCGGGTCACCGTGATCGCGATGCGGTCGTCGCGGATTTCGATCTCGCCGCGGGCCACCGGATGGTTGTTGGCGAGGATCCAGACTTCGTCGGTTTCCGAGGCGTCAAGCGGGATCACCGCCCCGCGGCCCATCCGCAGCAGCTGACTCATCGGCAGGACGGAACGCCCCAGGACGACCGAAATTTCGACTTCGACGGCTTCGATCTGACTCACTGGGCACTCTGACGCTGACGCTGAGGAGACGGGGTTCTGGGCGATGTTGACTTGCATGGCGCTCCCGACCCCCACATTGGAGGCGTCATGCTTTCCCAAGCCTTAAGCGAAACCCTGTCGAAGCTGGTCCGTACCGACGGCCGCCCGGTCGAATGGGCGGTGTCGACCGGCTACGTTCCCTATGATGAGGCCGTCGCGGCCATGGAGGCCCGGGCGGCGGCCATCGCCGCGGGCGAGGCGGGGGAGTTGATCTGGCTGCTGGAGCATCCACCGCTTTACACGGCGGGCGTTTCCTCGAAGGACGGCGACCTGCTGGACGCGGCGCGCTTCCCCGTCCACCGCAGCGGCCGGGGCGGGCAGTTCACCTATCACGGGCCGGGTCAGCGGGTGGCCTATGTGATGCTGGACCTGAACCACCGCGGCAAGGATGTGCGGATCTTCGTGCGGGGGCTGGAGCAGTGGATCATCGGCGCGCTCGGTGAATTCGGCGTGCCGGCCGATGTGCGCGAGGGTCGCGTCGGCGTCTGGGTCGAGCGCAAGGGCCCGGGCTGGAGCCGGGAGGACAAGATCGCCGCCATCGGCGTCAAGGTTCGCAAATGGGTCAGTTTCCACGGCATCAGCCTGAACGTGGAGCCGGACCTGGACCACTTCAGCGGCATCGTCCCGTGCGGCATCGCCGAGCATGGGGTGACCAGCCTGGTCGATCTGGGCGTGCCGGCGACGATGGATGAGGCGGACGCGGCGCTTCGGACCAGCTTCCGACGGGTGTTCGGAGCGGTCGTTGAGGGCGCAGCACCGATCTGAGGCGTCGCGTTGCCCTCACGAGTGCTGCGGTTTCAGCGAATGCTCAGGTTTCGCTCATGCCGCTCATGGGCGCGGCGGTCACGGTGCAGGCCTCGCTGACCGGGACGCCGTCATGATGCCTGCCTTGCACGCCTACGCCGGATGCTACGCCGGGGAATCCGCCGCCTCCGCCGAGGTCATGGTCGCCGCCGGGGGCGTGGCCGTGCGCTTCGGGCGGGGATCGCTCGGGCGGCTGGAGCTGGCGGAGGCCTCGCCGGACCTGTTCCGGCAAGGGGCGATGATTGCGCGGTTTCACCGCAACGCAGACGGCGAAGTGACCAGCTTCAGCTACAGCGACCCACTGCTGCGCGGGCTGCGGTTCGTGCGGCAGGGCTGACCCCTATTCGAACTCCACCAGCACGTCATCCGCGGCCACCGGGTCGCCCGCCGCGGCGCTGACGGCCTTCACCACGCCGTCCCGCTCGGCCTTGAGGATGTTCTGCATCTTCATGGCCTCGATGATCGCGACGGTCTCGCCGGTCTTGACCTCCTGGCCGACGGTCACCGGGATGGAGACGACGAGGCCGGGCATGGGGGACTGGATCAGCTTCGAGGTGTCGGCGGCGACCTTCTCCGGCAGGCGGGCGTAGAGGGCGGCGACGGCGGGGCTGAGGACGCGGACGCGGGCGCGAGCCGCGCGGGTGCGGATGCTGAAGCCGTCGGCGACGCGGGCAACCTCGGCGGTGAAGGGGACGCCGTCCAGCACGGCGCGGAACTGGGCCAGGCCCGGGCGCCAGTCGATGTCGCTGAGCTGCAGCGCGCGCTCCTCACCGGCGAGGTCGAGGGTCAGGGCCTCATCGTCGTCATAGGCGAGCGAGACGCCATGGGCCTCTCCTGCGCCTGATCCCGTGGCGATGAGGACGATCCAGTCGGTGCGGCCGGAGGGGTCGCCGGACGCTTCGGCCGCGATCTCGTTCATCGCGGCGGCCGAGGCGATCAGGATGTCGGTCTGGCGGCGGTCCGGCATCAGGCCGTGGAAGCCGTCGGGGAACTCGTCCTTGATGTAGCTGGTCGAGATGTTGCCCGAGCGGAAGCGGGGCTGGTCCATGACCGCGGCGAGGAAGGGGATGTTGTGGCCGACGCCCTGGATGTGGGTGTCCTCCAGCGCCCGGGCCATGCCGTCGACGGCGGCGTCGCGGGTCTCGCCCCAGGCGCACAGTTTGGCGATCATGGGGTCGTAGAACATGGAGATCTCGTCGCCCTCGCGGACGCCGGAATCGTTGCGGACGATATAGTCCCCCTGGTCGCCTTCCTCGGGCTGTTCGTAGCGGACAAGGCGGCCGATCGAGGGCAGGAAGCCGCGGTAGGGGTCCTCGGCATAGATGCGGCTCTCGATGGCCCAGCCGTTGATGGCGAGGTCCTTCTGCTCGAAGGCCAGGCTCTCGCCCCAGGCGGAACGGATCATCTGCTCGACCAGATCGACGCCGGTAATCAGTTCGGTCACCGGATGTTCGACCTGAAGTCGCGTGTTCATCTCAAGGAAATAAAACGACTTGTCCTGACCCGCGACGAACTCGACCGTGCCGGCACTGTCGTAGTTCACGGCCTTGGCCAGGGCGACGGCCTGGGCACCCATGGCGTCGCGGGTGGCCGGATCGAGCAGCGGGGAGGGGGCCTCCTCGATGACCTTCTGGTTCCGCCGCTGGATCGAGCATTCGCGCTCGAACAGGTGGACGACGTGGCCGTGCTTGTCGCCCATCACCTGGATCTCGATGTGGCGCGGGTCGATGATGAATTTCTCGAGGAAGACGCGGTCGTCGCCGAAGGCGTTGAGCGCCTCGGCCTTCACTGCGGCGAAGCCCTCGGCCATGTCGGCGTCGGAGTGGGCGACGCGGATGCCCTTGCCGCCGCCGCCGGCCGAAGCCTTGATCATGATCGGATAGCCGATCTCATTGGCGATGCGGACCGCCTCTTCTGTCGTCTCGATCAGGCCCATATGGCCCGGGACGGTGGAGACACCGGCGGCGGCGGCCAGCTTCTTGGAGCTGATCTTGTCGCCCATGGCGTCGATCGCTTCGGGATTCGGACCGATGAAGGCGATGCCCTCATCACGCAGGCGGCGGGCGAAGCCGGCGTTCTCGCTGAGGAAGCCGAAGCCGGGGTGGACCGCCTCCGCGCCCGTTTGACGCACCGCTTCGACGATCCTGTCCGCGAGCAGATAGGACTGGGCGGCGGGGGCCGGGCCGATCAGCACCGCCTCGTCGGCCATTTCGACCGCCAGCGAACCGGCGTCGGCTTCGGAATAGACCTGCACTGTGGCAATGCCCATGCGGCGGCAGGTCTTGATGATGCGGACGGCGATCTCGCCGCGGTTGGCGATCAGGATTTTGGAGAACATGTGTCTTTGAATATGAAGCGAACGTGATCGCAGCGTGGGGTGATCGCCCCGATTAGGCCGCGATCCCACGGGAGTAAACCGAGGGGGCGTTCACCTGAGCCGGGTATGGGCTTGGCAAGGGCGGTTCCGATGGGGTTTAACCCGTTCGAGTTCCATTCATTGCCATTCTTTCAATCTTGATCCGTCCCTGTCCCGCTTACTGGCCTGGAGCCTGACCTGATGTCCCGACCGCTTACCTTTGTCGCCGCCGCCGCCCTGTCGCTCGTTGTCAGCGTCAGCGCCGCCTCCGCCCAGGATTTCCGGGCCCTGGCGCGGCAGGATCTTCAAAGGTCGCACGACGAACTGGCCGCCAACCACCCCGCCCCCGCGGTTCAGGGCACGGCCAGCCAGGGCTTCCGCGCCTGGCTGGACAGCGGTCTGCAGGAAGCGCTGGGTCTTTCGTCGCGCGTGAACAGCGGCGACAGCCACGCCTATCTGCTGCGCTACTACGCCGGCGGCTTCCGCGATTCGAACATCCTGGTCAGCCCGACCTTTGAAGGCATGGGCCCCTATTTCGGCATCAGCTGGCCGGGCTTCGCCACCGGCTGGCGTGATGGCCGCTATGTCGTGACCTATGTGAAGCCGGGCACCCGCAGCGCGCCGCGGGTCGGCGACGTGGTCACGGGCTGCAACCTGACCCCGATCGAGGAATTCGCCCGCGCCAAGCTGGACCGCTGGGAAGGCAACCTCGAGACCGAGGCGGGCCGGGTCACCTCGGCCCCCTATCTGATGTGGAACCGGAACAACCCGTTCACCACGGGCGTGCCGTCGCAGTGCAGCTTCCAGTCCGGCCGCGGCCGCCCGCGCGACATCCAGATCCGCCCGATCCCGGTCGTTGCCGGTGACCTCGAGGCCGCCTACCGCGCCACCGTATATATGCCGCCCGCAACGCCGCTGGCTGTTGAGACGGTCAACGGCCGCCCGTGGCTGCACGTTCATTCCTTCGCCGACAGCGCCGGCTGGCCGGCCTTCAACGCCGCCGTCGAGGCCCAGGCCGCGACCCTGCGCGGGCCGCAAGGCTTCGTCCTGGACCTGCGCGCCGCCTCGGGTTCGGGCGAGAACTCCTCGACCGCCCGCGGCTACGGCATGGCCAACCGCATCTGGACGCCGGAGTTCACGGTCAGCCGCCAGCCGGCCGCCGGTGACATCACCTACCGCGCCACCCAGGGCAACCGCGACTGGTACGCCGCCGCCCTCGGCCGCATGGAGGCCGATCCCTATTTCGTTCAGGAATCGATGTCCGTGATCGAGCAGACCCGCGAGATCGTGGCCGCCTTTGACGCCGCCATCGCCGCCGGCCGTCCGACCTTCACCCTCGCGGGCCGACCCGCCGTGGCCGACACCGGCGCGCCCAACCCCGTCCAGGGGCCGGTGATCGTGCTGGTCGACGCCGGTTGCTCGGGTGGCTGCCTCGACACGCTGGACCTGTTGTCGAAACTGCCGAACGTCCGCATCGCGGGCACGACCACGGCGACCGACTCGATCTTCGTCGAGCCGACGCTGCTGCGCCTGCCGTCGAACTATTCGGACCTCAGCTACGGCCACAAGGCCTGGACCTCGCGCCCGCGCGCCAACAACCAGCCCTACACGCCCGCGCAGGGCCTCGTTTACACCGGCAACCCGGTCGATGAGACCGCGGTCCGGACCTGGGTTGGAACGCTGTTCCAGTAAGCAGGACAGTCTCGAGAGACAGGAAAGGCCGGCCGGGGCATCCCGGCCGGCCTTTTCGATTCCCGCACCGCCTCTGGTCATCCCGGCTGAAACGAAGCCGAGCCGCCCCGCTGTCCGATGTCTGCCCCGATGGCGAGCGGTTAAACCCCCGTTGACTTGTCCTCCCCTAGGGACCCGGGGCGGGGGGACGACAATGGGCCGTGTCGACAGACAACCACACGGGCAGGGGCTGCGTATGCTGGCCCTGGCTGTGCTCCTTGCGGGCTGCTCTGACGGCGCGTCGGTCCCGGCCGTGAGTCCGGGGGCGCAGAAGGCTTTTGGCGAGGGTGTCGCCGCAGCCCGGCTGACCCCGGCCATTGACGCCTGGATTGCGGGCGACACGTCAGCGCTTTCGTCTGAAATCCGGGCGATCAAGGCTGAAAGCGTCGTCGCGCGCTCCATCCGCGATTGGGAAACCGCATGCACCGAGGCGGCCGCCGCCGCACGCATGGCGAACCTCACCGCCATCCTCGCTCAAGGGCTCGACGAGCCGACCGTTATGGCCATGTCCGATATTGCGCGGATGGATTATCTCGACGTGCTCGGCCAGGGCCGGGCCTGGCACCGGCACGAAATCCAGTTGCCCCTGGCGCCGGACTGCACCACGGTCGACCGTCTGGTTCAGAAGCATAGCTACGACGAAATGCGCCTTCTGCTCGCCGAGATGACCCGGCGGCGGGCGATCTGGTACACCGAACTTCATGCGAAATACGGGACCCAGTACGGTGACCGGCACCTGCTGGCCGCCGATCTGCTCCGCAGCAACGGCATTCCGAGCACAGTCTACGGCGACGATTGATCCACGATCCGCCCCCGACGAGGGCCCGCGCGGGCCTGGATCGGTGCTTCAGGACGAAGTCCTATGCGCTCCTCCGCATGGAGCGGAGGAAGAAGGCTGGAACCCACGGCCGGCACTTCCTATTTCATGGCCATGACCGATCCAGACACCGCCCCGGCCCTGCGTTCCCAGTCCGGCTATGACCTGACGCCGCCGAGCGACAGCCAGCGCGTCGCGCTGGAGGCCGACCTGTCCGCCGAGGAGAAGCGCGTGCTGCTCGCGCACGGTACCGAGGCCCCGTTCTGCGGGACCTTGCTGGGCGAGAAGCGGGCAGGGGTGTTCTGCTGCCGGGAATGCGGTCTGCCGCTGTTCCGGACCGGGACCAAGTTCGAGAGCGGCACCGGCTGGCCCAGTTTCACCGAGCCGGTCGATCCGGCCCACGTCCGGGCCATCACCGACCGGTCGTACGGCATGACCCGCACCGAGACCCGCTGCGCCCGCTGCGACAGCCATCAGGGGCATGTGTTCCCGGACGGACCCGGACCGGGCGGCCTGCGCTACTGCATCAACTCCGTGGCGCTCAGCTTCGTCCCCCTGGGCGGCACCCTGCCCGACCCCCTCGGCCGCGGCGACGGAACGGCCTGACCTTGGCCTCATTTGCGGCTAGGGTGATCCTTCCAGTGGAGTTCCTTGCATGGCCGTATCCGGACTGATCCTCGCGGCCGCATTGATGGCTTCGGACCCTGACGGCGTCGTCGTCACCGCTCCGGCCACCACGGTCGACCTTGAAGCCAACGTCCAGCCGGTCGCCGCCTCCACCGCGGGCGCGACCCAGGACGCCGTGCCGCATGGCCTGACCACGGACCAGCAGATTGATCGCTGGATCGCGGGGCGCTCGACCGCGGAAAGGCCGTGGGCCGAGGCCGCGCGCGAACCGGCCGACGATCGCAAGATGCACGGCGAGGTCAGTTTCGGCATCGGCACCGGCGGCTATCGCGACTACGGCGTCGCCGTTTCCCTGCCGATCGGCGAGAACGGCCGACTGGACCTGCGCTATCGCCAGGTCGAGAACGGCTATCCCTACGGGGGCTATGGCGGCGGCTACGGCAATCCCTACTTCGATGACAGCGGCTATGCCTTCCCGGGCTATCAGCCGCCCGAGGCGGCCGGGGCGTTCGAGTCGCGGGTCATGCGGCCGGGCGGGCCTCCGCGGCGCTTTCCGCTGGTCCAGCCGAATCGGGCCGACGACAACTGAGCGCCCGCCAGGGCAGGCCGAAACGGAAAAGGGCGGAGCTTGTAAAAGCTCCGCCCTTTCTGTCTTCAGAAGTGGTGCCGCCGGGGGGAATCGAACCCACGACCTCAGCCTTACCAAGGATGCGCTCTACCACTGAGCTACGGCGGCCTGTTCTGAGGAAGCGGCCCTATAGCCAACCGGGGACAAAGGGGGAAGCCCAGAATGCACCCGCTTGCGGAAAAGTTCTGCAGCGGGTCTGATCGGCCCATGGATGAGTCCGAGACCGCCGCGCCCCGACCCGACCTGCCGGCATCCCTGCCGGACCCGCTGGCACCGGCGAAAACGCCCGCGACAGCACGGGCGCAGAGGCTGGCCACGGCCCTGCGGGACAACCTCCGGCGTCGCAAGGCGGCGGGCCGGACCAACCGGCCTGCAAAGCCGAGCAACTGAATGTCATCGACCGGACCGATGTCGGCCTTTCGCCGGGGTGGTTGTCCGCGCTAGATAGCCGATCCCCCCTTGCGCCCTGCACGGGGTCGCAAGAGACGACATGGACAGCATCGCCATCACCGGCGGCGCCCGGCTGAACGGAAGCATTCCGATCAGCGGCGCCAAGAACTCCGCCCTCAAGCTGATGGCCGCCTCGATCCTGACCGATCAGCCGCTGCTGCTGACCAATATGCCGCGCCTGGCCGACACCAAGTTTCTGGGCCGGCTCCTTGAGGCGCTCGGCGTCCAGGTCAGCGAGCGAGACGGCGCGGACGGGCAGGAGACGCTGTTCCACGCCGCGGCCCTGACCTCGACCTTCGCCCCCTATGACCTGGTCCGGCAGATGCGGGCCTCATTCAATGTTCTGGGGCCGCTGCTGGCCCGCACCGGCGAGGCCAAGGTCTCGCTGCCCGGCGGCTGCACCATCGGCGCGCGGCCGGTCGACCTGCACCTGCAGGCCCTGACCGCCATGGGGGCCGAGATCGAACTGGAAGAGGGCTATGTCATCGCCCGCACGCCCCACGGGCTGAAGGGAGCCGAGATCGAGTTTCCCTTCGTCTCGGTCGGGGCGACGGAACATGCGCTGCTGGCCGCCGTGCTGGCCGACGGAGTGACGGTCCTTCGCAAGGCCGCTCGCGAACCGGAGATCGGTGACCTGGCCCGCTGTCTGACCGCCATGGGCGCGCGGATCGAGGGGATCGACACCGATGTCCTGACCATCACCGGCGTCTCGTCCCTGGGCGGAGCCAGCTGGTCGGTGATTCCCGACCGGATCGAGATGGGCTCCTACGCCGTCGCCGCCGCCATGACGGGCGGCGAGGTGCGGCTGACGAAGACCCGCCCGGAACTGATGACGGCGCTGAGCGAGAAGATGATCGAGGCCGGGGTCGAGGTGACGCCGACTTCGGACGGCGTGATCGTGAAACGCGACCCGGCCGTTCGGCTGAAGGCGGTCAATGTCGCCACCGAGGTCTATCCGGGCTTCGCTACTGACCTGCAGGCCCAGTTCATGGCCCTGATGACGACGGCCGACGGCGACAGCGTCATCCACGAGAACATCTTCGAGAACCGGTTCATGCACGCGCCGGAGCTGGCGCGGCTCGGGGCGGACATCTCCGTCCACGCCGGCGAGGCGGTGGTGAAGGGGGTGTCGGAGCTGCACGGGGCCCAGGTCATGGCCACCGACCTGCGGGCCTCGGTCAGCCTGGTCATCGCCGGCATGGCGGCGCATGGCGAGACCACGGTCGGGCGGGTCTATCACCTCGATCGCGGGTTCGAGCGGCTGGAAGAGAAGCTGAGCGCCTGCGGGGCCGAGATCCGGCGGGTCAAAGACGATGCGAATGAGCACTGAGGTCGGCGAGGCGGAGACGGAGACGACGGCGCGCGCGCCGGTCGAACCGCTGCGCCTGCTGGCCGAAGACGCCGACGATCTGCACATCATTTCTGCGGCCCTGCAGGACGCCATCCTGCGCCCGGTCGACATCGTCTGGGAGCCGGCGTCCCGGCGGGTGACGCTGAAGCTCAGCCGCTTCTGCTGGGAGTGCGGCGGGACGCGGGTGATGGCGGCGATGCAGTTCGGCGACGTCATCGCGGTCAAGAGCCGTCGCCTGCCGCGCCTGCCCGAGAGCGCGCTTGAACTGCTGGCCATGGAGTTTGCGCCGGATGAGGCACCGGGCGGGCGGGTCATCCTGATGTTCGCCGGCGGCGGCGACCTGCGCATCGACGTCGAATGCCTCGACGCGGTGCTGACCGACCTGTCGGAGCGCTGGCCCGCCAAACTGGCACCGACCCATCTGTCGGAAGAGGCGGATCCCACGTGAGCGAACACCGGCTGACCTCGATCGACCTCGATGCTGCGACGTTGCAGTCCGCGACCGCCGAGATCGAGCACGAGCGGCGGGTCGCCATCTTCGACCTGCTGGAGAAGAACAGTTTCGAGCCGGCCGGGGCGGCGAACGGTCCCTATGCGCTGAAACTGGCCATGGTGGACGGTCGTCTGGCCTTCGACATTACGGGGCCGGATTTCCACCGGGTTCACGGCCTGTCGCTGACGCCCCTGAACAAGGTGGTGAAGGACTATATCGCCATCTGCGACAGCTATTACGAAGCCCTGCGCGGCACGTCCCCGTCCCAGATCGAGGCCGTCGACATGGGCCGCCGGGGCCTGCACAACGAGGGTGCCGAGATTCTGAAGGCCCGGCTGGACGGCAAGATCGCCATCGACCACGAGACGGCGCGGCGGCTGTTCACCCTGGTGACGGCGCTTTACCGGCGGGGGTGAAGCGGGTGATTGGTGGTTGGTGATTGGTGATTGGTGATTGCCGGCCCCGGGTACCCCGGAAGAGTCTGCAGGCGCGGTTGTCGGCATCAGCCAACCACCAACCACCAACCACCAATCACGACCTAGCACCTACCTGCCTCGACTAACCCGCCGTTTTCAGGCATACGCCCGCTCCTTAACGACGCGCGCTTTCGCCCGGCGCGCGTTCTGACTCCTATTCTCAGGGCGCGAGAGGCCGCATGGCTAAGGAAGAACTGCTCGAGTTTCCCGGCGTCGTCAGCGAACTGCTGCCGAATGCGACGTTCCGCGTGCTGCTCGAGGGCAACGACCACGAGATCATCGCCCACACCGCCGGCAAGATGCGCAAGAACCGCATCCGCGTGCTGGCCGGCGACAAGGTCCTGGTCGAGATGACGCCCTATGACCTGACCAAGGGCCGCATCACCTACCGCTTCAAGTAAGGGCGCGCGCTTGTCGCGTCCTGAACTCGTGCTGGCTTCGGCCAGCCCGCGCCGCATCGAACTGCTGGCGCTGGTCGGGATCACGCCCGACCGCGTCGAACCCGCCGACATCGACGAAACGCCACTGAAGGACGAGACGCCGTCGCGCCTCGCCGCGCGGCTGGCCGTGTCCAAGGCCGAGGCCGTGGCAGCCGGAGCGCCCGACGCGGTGGTGCTGGCCGCCGACACGGTGGTCGCCGTGGGCCGTCGCCTGCTGGAAAAACCCGCCGACGAGGCCGAGGCCGTCCGGTTCCTGAAACTGCTGTCGGGCCGCAATCACCGGGTCTTCACGGGCGTGGCGGTCACCGCCGGGGTGCGGACCACCCACCGGGTCGTCGACACCCGCGTCTCCTTCAAGGTTCTGTCCGATCCCGAGATCGCCGCCTATGTCGCCTCGGGCGAATGGCGGGGCAAGGCGGGTGGCTACGGCATCCAGGGCCGGGCCGGTGCCTTCGTCACCCGGCTGGTCGGCAGCTATCCCGCCGTGATGGGCCTGCCGTTGTTCGAGACGGTCAATCTGCTGAACGGCGCGGGCTGGCGGTCGTGAGCCTCGAGGTCTTCCTCGACGACACGCCCGGCGAGGTCCGGGGCGTGGTCGTGCGGGATGGCCGGTTCGAACATCTGCTCATCCAGCGCGAGGACGATGTTCCCGAACATCGGCTCGGCGCCCGCTGCATCGGACGAATCGTCGAGGTCCATCCGGGGCTGAAGGGCGGCTTCGTCGATCTGGGAGCCGTCTTGCACGGCTTTCTGCCGTTCCGGGGGCAGGACCGGTTGACGGTCGGCCAGAAGGTCGAGGTCGAGGTCTCCGCCGAGCCGCGCGAGGGCAAGGGGCCGACGCTGCGCCTGATCGGGGCCGGGGAGGGCGAGCCGCGTCTGCTGACGCCCGGTCCCTCCGTCGTGGAGATACTGGCCCGGCTGGCACCCGGCGTGACGCCGGTCACCGGCGCGGCGGCCGTGCAGGCCAGTCGGGACGCCGAGGAAGAGGCGGCCTGGCCCGGCGAGCTGTTCATGGAGACCGGCCTGGACCTGAGGGTCGAGCGCACCCGGGCCCTGATCGCGGTGGACCTGGACCTCGCGCCGGCCCCGGGCGTGGCCTTCGGTGCGGCCGCGCGGACGCGGGCGAATCGACAAGGGCTGCAGGCGGCGGCGCGCATGATCCGGCTGAAGCGCTGGGGCGGTCTGGTGGCCATAGACCTGATCGGCACGGGCCAGGACGGTGATTCCGCCATGACGGCGGCGAAGGCGGCGTTCGGCGACGATCCGGACGTGGTGTTCGGTCCGGTCAACCGGTTCGGCGTGCTGCAGCTGGCCCTGCCGTGGCGGCGAACGCCGCTGGAAGAGGTCCTCAACGGCCCCGACCGGCGCAGACGCCCCGGGCAGCGCGCGCAGGATATTGTCCGGAGCCTGAGATTCGCCCTCCAGTCCGACACGACGACCGCCCGCATCAGCGCCCGGGCGGCACCGGAGGACGCCGGACTCGCGGCACCGCTGGTGGCGCGGCTGGGTCCGCGGGCCCATCTGGTGAGTGATCCGGCCATCGCGCCGGGCGCATTTGTGATCGAGGACCGGTGACCATGGCCCTTTGCCCGACCTGCCGCCGCCAGCCGGCGGACGCCAAATACAAGCCCTTCTGCTCCAAGCGCTGCGCCGATGTGGATCTGCAGCGCTGGTTCACTGGCGGATACGTCATCCCCGGCGGCGTGGACGAGGTCCCGACGGGCGACCTGAACGAAGACTGATCAGACGGCTGGACACCCCCGAACGGCTCGCCTATAGACGCCGCCTCCGCGCCGCGACGCGTGCGCCTGGGTAGCTCAGTTGGTAGAGCAGTGGATTGAAAATCCACGTGTCGGTGGTTCGAATCCGCCCCCAGGCACCATCGCCTTTTCCCGATCGGGAAAAGAGACGGCCCCCATCATGAAAATGTCGCTTTCCGCCTGAATCTTCGGCTTCGGGTGTGCTGGCTCCCTTGCGAGGGGAAAAGCACCACCCCGCACTTGACGCTCTGGTATGCGTTCGCCAAAGGAGCTTGACCGCGTTCCTTTGCGGGCAGTTGTCGGAGGCGGGGAAAACGGTTTCCCCAAGACCGTCAGCGCCGCGCCGGAAGCCATCAGGCAACCGGAAGCGTTAGAAGGCGTTCCAAGGATCGGGGAATTTTCCTCGCATCGGCGGACTAGAATTTCATCGAGGGCGGTCGTCGTCTGCGGCCGTTTCTTTTGGGTTCCACAAGTCAGACCAAACAGCAGGAACTGGCGAACTATGTTCGATATCAAGAAGACCAACATCCTCCTGGCCATGGCCGCCGCCGGCGTCCTTATGGCCGGCACGCCGGTTCTCGCGCAGGATGCCCCCGCCGCTGATCCGGCCGCCGCAGCCGCCGCTCCGGCCGCTGCCGCCCCGGCCGCCGCAGAAGCCGCCCCGGCCGCTGAACCCGCCGTCGTCGGTGGTGAAAACCACGGCAAGATGACGCCGGCCAGCATGTTCATGGACGCTGACCCGGTCGTTAAGACCGTGATGATCGGCCTCGTTCTGGCTTCGATCTTCACCTGGGTTCTGCTGCTCATCAAAATGTTCGAGTTCGGCGCGCTCAACCGCAAGACCGACCAGTTCCTCGAATCCTTCCGCCAGGCCCGCACCATCGCGGACATGCGCAAGGTGGCGACGTCGGACGAGTTCGACGGTAACCCGCTGGCCGATATGGCCGCCGCGGCGACCGACGAAATCGAACTGTCGCGTCAGGCTGGCCTCTCGGTCACCGGCGATCACGCTGACTCGGCCCTGATGCGCGCACAGCAAGCTGTCGCCGCTGTTCAGGCCGGCCTGGCCAAGCGCCTCTCGGGCGGCCAGCAGTTCATGGCTTCGGTGGGTTCGACCGGTCCGTTCATCGGTCTGTTCGGTACCGTTTACGGCATCATGAACTCCTTCATCGGCATCGCGAACACCAACACGACCAACCTGGCCGTCGTCGCCCCCGGTATCGCCGAGGCGCTGCTGGCCACCGGTATCGGTCTGTTCGCCGCTATCCCGGCCGTTATCTTCTACAACTACTTCAACACCCGCATCTCGGCTTTCGGCACCCGTTCGGATGGCTTCAGCGCCGAACTGACCAACGCCATCTCGCGTAACCTCGACAAGGGAGCGTAAGCTCGATGGCCGCCAAACTTTCAGGCGGCGGCGGCGGCAAATACACCGTTGAGCAGAACAGCGAGATCAATGTCACGCCTTTCGTGGACATCATGCTGGTTCTGCTCATCATCTTCATGGTCGCGGCCCCTCTTGCCGCACCGTCCGTGGAAGTGAAACTGCCGCGTGCCGTCGCTCCGCTACAGGCTAACCCGCCCACGCCGATCTATATTTCGATCCAGAGCAATGGTCAGTCGTACCTTGGCGACTCCCCGGTTGAACTGGACCAGATCGGTACGGAGCTGCAGGCGCAGATCGGCCGGCGTAATCCCGCCGACGAACGTATCTTCATCCGGGCCGACAAAACGACCCGGTACGGCGATTTCATGCAGGTCATGAACTCGCTGCAGGACAACGGCTTCTACAGCGTTGCCCTGGTCGGTGAAGATACGGATGCTCAGTAGGAAACGGTGAAATCATGACAGATATTGAATATCACCGTTCCAGGTACG
The DNA here is from genome assembly GCA_030285985.1 of Aquidulcibacter paucihalophilus. NCBI lineage: Bacteria > Pseudomonadati > Pseudomonadota > Alphaproteobacteria > Caulobacterales > Caulobacteraceae > Aquidulcibacter > Aquidulcibacter paucihalophilus. The sequence goes on along the minus strand of CP127384.1, from coordinate 2,256,817 downwards.
ACGCGCCGAAGCGCAAGGGCTTCTTCGGGGTTCCCCCCGGCGTGCTCCTGGTCAGCATTCTGGTCGTCAGCATCCTGTTCTCGATCTTGGCGATCTACTTCATCAACGCCACGTTCAAGTTGAAAGAGATCAACTACTCTGACGACTCGGTCGACGTGGAGCTGATTGAACCGATCCCGCCGCCTCCGCCTCCGCCGCCGCCGCCTCCGCCGGACACGCCCCCGCCGCCCAAGCTGCAGGTGCGTCCCCCGGTCGTCGTTCCGAACGCACCGCCGCCTCCGGTGACGCTGCCGATCGAGCCGACGAAGAAGGAAGACCGCGTCGAGTATCGGGGTCCCCCGGTTATCGTCCCTGGACCGCCTCCGCCTCCCGCGCCCCCGGCTCCGCCGCGGCCGTCGGTGATCCGGAACCCGGCCTGGTCGCGCCAACCGGCGGCAGAGTTCCCTGAGCGGGCTCAGTCGCGCGGCATCGAGCGTGGACGGGTTGGCCTCGAGTGCCTGGTGAATCCGAACGGTTCCATGTCGGATTGCCGGATCATTTCCGAGGATCCGGCCGGTGCCGGCTTCGGCCAGGCGGCGCTCGCGGGCGCCCGTCGCGCCCGGGTCTCGCCTCGCGAGGTTGATGGTGCTGCGGTCGGTGCGCGGGTGACGTTCAACATGACGTTCGTCCTGCCCTCCGAGTAAGGCTCAAAATCTGACGAAGACGCCCCGGAGGTCCGCCTCCGGGGCGTTTTTGTTTCTGGCGTCAGCGCAACGGCCTGGCGGCTGACCGGGGGTCGGAAGCGACATTGGTCCGCCGACCCGGATCGCCGCAGTGCGATGTTCCCGAAGACAAGCGCGCGCGATCTCTTATCCGTCTTGATCGCCGACCGAGACCCCGCTAGACACGCCCCTCGCGAGAGCGCGCCGCCTTAGCTCAGTTGGTTAGAGCGCCGGTTTGTGGAACCGGAGGTCCTCAGTTCAAGCCTGAGAGGCGGTACCATCTCCCCACTTCGTGCAGGCGTTTTCCGGCATGACCGACACGCCCCCCGCCTGGGACCCCCGACAGTACAGCCGCTTCGAGGCAGAGCGCGACCGCGCCGCCCTCGACCTGCTGCTGCGCCTGCCTGGCGATCTGGAGCCGCGTGAGATCTGGGACCTGGGCTGTGGCACCGGCCAGCACGCCGCCCTGCTGAAGCGTCGCCATCCCGGCGCAGCAGTCCATGGACTGGATTCCAGCGTCGACATGCTGGCGCGCGCGCAGGCGCTGGGCACCGATGTCGACTGGCGGCTGGGGGATATCACCGACTGGCGCCCCGACCGGCCCGCCGACCTCATCCTGGCCAACGCCTCCCTGCACTGGCTGCTCGATCATCCCGCCCTGCTGGTTCGTCTGGCGGAGTCGCTGTCGTCGCGCGGTGTCCTCGCCATCCAGATGCCCATGGCGCACGAGACCCGGCATCACACCCTGATGCGTGCGGTGGCTGCCGAGGGGCCATGGGCCGCCGCTCTGGCCGGCGTCGGGGGCATCGCGCCCCTGCCGTCGCCCGAGCGCTACTATGAGGTTCTGGCGGGGTCCTGTGACGAGATCGACATCTGGGCCACCACCTATCTGCACGCCCTCACGGGACCCGAGGCGGTGCTGGAATGGATGAAGGGCACGGCGCTGCGACCCTTCCTTGCGGCGCTGGACGACCCGTCTATGGGCGCGGCTTTTCTGTCCACCCTCGGCGCGCGGCTGTCCGGGGCGTTTCCACGACGTCCGGACGGCGTGACCCTGTTGCCGTTTCCGCGCCTGTTTCTGGTGGCGCGACGTCGCTGACGGAGCGTCGCCGCCGCAGGCCGGTGACGGGTCCATCCAGCTTCGCCAGCGCCGCGGCGGCGGCGAGATAGCCGGCGGAGACGCCGGTGTCGAAACCCTTCCAGTCGCGGATGTCGAGCCCGTCGGGCGTCGGCTGGATCAGCACATCGGTGGCGGCGCGTGAGCTCTCGATGTCCGCATCCGTGGTCAGGGTGGCCGAGCGCATCAGGATCGAGACGATCGGTGGACCCCGCCGCCAGGCGCCGGTGACAATCAGCCGCCAGATCGACGGCGGATGCTCGATCAGGTCCGGGTCGACGCCCCGGGTCTCGGACATGTCGATGCCGACGATCGGCCCGCTGTGCATCTGGCGCATGACCTCGGTCGGCAGGTTCTTCAGCACCGCCCCGTCGACCAGCACCTGACCGTCGATGACGATGGGCGGTAGCAGGCCGGGTATGGCGATCGACGCCCGCATGGCGCGTCGCATCAGGCCGCGCCGGTGCACCTCGATCTTGCCGCTGGTCAGATTGGTGGAGACCGCGAAAAAGGGCCGGGACAGGTCCGCCAGGTCCACGTCCCCATAGGCCTCGAGCAGCAGGCGCTCGACCTTTTTCGCCCGGGTCATGGCCAGCATCGGGAAGGTGATGTCGGACAGCGGGTCGCTCTCGACGAAGGACCTGTGAATCCGGGCTTCCAGCTCTTCCTGCGACCAGCCCATGGCCGGGCCGGCGGCGATGACCGCCCCCATGGATGAGCCGCCCACGAAATCGATCGGCACCCTGGCCTCATGCAGCGCCCTGAGCGCGCCGATGTGGGAATAGGCCCGCGCACCGCCGCCGGACATGACCACCCCGACCGCCGAGCCCGTGATGACACGCGCCATCCGGTCGGCGTCGGCCTTGTCGCCCTCGACCGCCTGGAACCAGCGGCCAGGCTGGATGGCGTCCAGCCAGACCGCCGTATTGGCCGGCCGGGCCATGCGCGGGTCGCGCAAGAGGATCAGATCGGTGCGGCGCTGGGCGTCGAGTACCCCCGCATGCGGCATGGGCCGGTTGGGCGGGGCCATCAGGCCATTGCCCACCACAAAGACGCGGTCGACCTGCCGCGCGCACAGGGCGGCCCAGGCGGGCTCATCCATTTCAGCGACGTACAGCACGAAGTCGTGGGCGTCCTCGACCCGGCTGAACCATTCGGCGGCCGAGGCGAGTGCGGAATGGTCGATCACCTGACAGGTGAAGCCATCGGCCTCGATGGCCGCGGCGATGCGTTCGACGAAGGCGCGGATCGGCTGCGGGCGGGCGGAGATGAAGCCGAACACGCTGGGCTCGCCGCCGCCGGAGCGCCGGTCTCGCGCGCGCTGGATCATCAGTCGGGACAGTTCGACCATCAGGTCCGGCTCGGTCCGCGCGGCCTCGAAGAAGGCGTCGCGGGGCAGGGCGAGGACCTCACAGTCGCGCAGGGCGACGACGTCGGCGGTGTGCTCGGTCCCGGCCAGCATGGCCATTTCACCGGCGGGTTCACCGGGCCGGATGACGCCGACAAACTGGGGCGGCCGGGCCTCGCCGTGATCGCGGCGGAACACGCCCAGACGGCCGCTGCGCAGCAGATAGAGTGTGTCGGCGCTGTCGCCCTCTGCGAACAGGGTCTCGCCGCCCGTCAGGGCGAACCAGCTGGCGCGCGTGGTCTTGCCCCCCTCGAAGATGCGGTGAAGGGCGTCTTCCAGCCGGTCGGAGCGAGGAGCGGGCATTGGAGGGACTAGGAATCAGGGATGAGGGATGAGGGAATCGAGGACGCCGCGACGGGATGGTCGCAGCATCCTGCCCTAATCCCTAATCCCTCATCCCTACCAGGCTCCCATCTCCCTCAACCGCTTGGCCAGATCCTCCGGCACCTCGCCGGCGTCGAGGGTCGACAGGTCCGGCGGGGCGTCCTTCGGTTCCAGATAGCGCCAGCCCTGGAAGGGGCGGCGGGCCTGGGGGGCAGTGCGGACGACGGCGGGCGACAGGGTGATGTGGCACATCGAGGTCTTGCCCTCGCCCAGGGTTGCGATGTCGAGGATCGGCATCCGGCAGGTCACCGAGCCCTTCATCACCCAGTAGAGCGATCCGCCGTCTTCCAGCTCCGCTGCCCGCTTGGGTGTCATGCGCGTATGGACGGTCAGCCAGTCGCCCCTGGCCGCGCGGCGTTCGAGCGTCTCCACCTTGGCGACGCCGACGCACAGCTTGATCATGTGAAGCGGCAAACGATCCTCTTTCTCGCAGTGCGGCCGGCGATGCCCCGTGTCCCGGGCGGAGATTGTTCCAGGACAAGGCGCGCCGCGCCGGAGCCGCCCAGCATCAGTGAACACCTTGCGGGAGATACATCATGTTCAAGGCAAATGTCGGCGGGCTGGATCGAATTCTGCGGGTCATCCTCGGGCTCGGCCTGATCGCGATCGTCTTTGTCGGGCCCCAGACGCCTTGGGGCTGGGTCGGCCTCGTACCGCTGCTGACCGGCCTGTTCGGCACCTGTCCGCTCTACAGTCTGGTCGGCATCCGGACCTGTCCCCGGCGATAGGTCGTGGCAGACCGACGCAGGAGACAAGGTCGGGCCGGGGGCGTAAGGACTCGGGGTGCGACCTGACGGCGGCCCTGACATTCACGGACCGCCCCGGGCGCAGAAACGAACGGGCGCATCATGTACGGTTTGATCGGCAAGATGACGGCGACACCGGGTCAACGGGAGGCGCTGACCGCGGTCCTGCTGGAGAACCTCGGGACCATGCCGGGATGCCTCAGCTATATCGTCGCCCACGACCCGGCGGATGATCACGCCGTCTGGGTGACCGAGGTCTGGACCGACGAGGCCGCGCACCGCGCGTCGCTGCAGGTTCCCGAGATAAAGGCGGCGATCCGCCGGGCCATGCAACTGATGGCGACCTTCGCGGATGCCCAGGTGACGACACCGGTGGGCGGGGTGGGGTTCCGCTAGGGCGGGCTCAGGCCGCGCCGGCCGTGACGGTGGCCAGCACCGTGTCCGCCGCCACCTGATCGCCGACCGAGACACCGATTTCGCCCACCACGCCATCGAACGGAGCGACGAGGGCGTGCTCCATCTTCATGGCTTCCAGCACGACGATGGGCTGGCCCCTGGTTACCGTATCGCCGGCCTTCGCGGGCGTGGCGACGATCTTGCCCGGCATGGGCGCGCGGAGGGCACCGTCGGAGGCGGGGCCGGAGCCCGACCCGCTCCCGGCCCGGCCAAAGGCGCTGACGTCGAAGGCCGAGCCATTCTCGAACGCGATCACCCGTGTCGCCGACAGGCCGATCAGGCGCGTCATCGGATGATCGTCCTCGCCGAGCAGCTGGGCGAGATGGTGCGCGCCGTCGACGCGGACGGACTGGGTCCTTTGATCGGGGGCATTGGCGCGGAAGCCGATGGCACCGTCGAGATGGTCCCAGGGTGATATGGTCCGGTCGCCCCGGGGCGAGGCGAACTGGCGCAGCCTGTTGGCCGCGTCCTCGATCCCCATCTCCGACAGCGGTTCAGCGGCGAGATCGCTCTCCTCGGCGGCGATGAAGCCGGTGTCGACATCACCGGCCACGAACCGGGGATGCTCGAGGCATTTCATGACGAAGGCGGCATTGGTCTTCACCGGCCACACCTCGACCTGACGGGCGGCCTCAGCCAGGTCCTCCGCTGCCTCTTCCCGCGTCTCCGCATGGACGATCAGCTTGGCGATCATCGGGTCGTAGAACTGGCTGACCTCGCCGCCCTGTTCGACGCCGGTGTCCACCCGCACGCCTTCGGGCATGACGAAATGGTCCAGCCGACCGATGCTGGGCAGGAAGCCGTTGGCCGGGTCCTCGGCGTAGAGGCGCGCCTCCATGGCCCAGCCGCTGAGTTCGATCTCGTCCTGTTTCAGCGGCATGGGCTCGCCGGCGGCGACGCGGAACTGCCATTCGACCAGATCGACGCCGGTGACGGCCTCGGTGACCGGGTGTTCGACCTGCAGCCGGGTGTTCATCTCCATGAACCAGATGCGGTCGGCCTTCAGCCCGTCGGAGGCGTCGGCGATGAATTCGATAGTGCCGGCACCCTCATAGTTCACGGCCCTGGCGGCGCGGACGGCGGCGTCGGTGATGGCCTTGCGGGCGGCGGCGTCCATGCCGGGGGCCGGGGCCTCCTCGATGACCTTCTGGTGGCGGCGCTGCAGGGAGCAGTCGCGCTCATAGAGATGGACGACGGACCCGTGGCTGTCGCCGAAGACCTGCACCTCGATATGGCGCGGGCGGGTGATGTATTTCTCGATCAGGACGCGGGGATCGCCGAAGGAGGCCTGGCCCTCGCGCTGGGCCGAGGCGAGGCCGTCGGCGAAGTCTTCGGCGCGCTCGACCTTCCTCATACCCTTGCCGCCGCCGCCGGCGACCGCCTTGATCAGCACCGGATAGCCGATGGCGTCGGCCTCGGTCTGCAGGCGGGCCAGCGACTGGTCCTCGCCGAGATAGCCGGGCGTGACGGGCACGCCGGCCGCGATCATCAGGGATTTGGCGGCGTCCTTCAGCCCCATGGCCCGGATGGCGGCCGGGGGCGGGCCGATCCAGACCAGACCGGCGGCCATGACGGCCTCGGCGAAGTCGGCGTTCTCGGACAGGAAGCCATAGCCGGGATGGATGGCCTCGGCGCCCGTGGCCTTGGCCGCGGCCAGAACCTTCGCCGCGTCCAGATAGGAGTCGCGGGCCGGGGCGGGGCCGATCAGGACGGCTTCATCGGCCTCGCGGACATGCAGGGCCTTCGCATCGGCCTCGGAATAGACCGCGATCGTGCGGATACCCATGCGGCGGGCGGTGCGGAAGACGCGACAGGCGATCTCGCCGCGATTGGCGACCAGGACGGATTTGAACATGGGTCCGGTTTAGAGGGGCGAGGGTCGAGGGTCGAGGGGTGGTTGGTGATTGGTTCGGCCAGTCAGTCAGGGTGTGAGCCAACCGGGCAGGATGGCGGCGGCTGCCACCACCAATCACCAACCACCAATCACCGCGCTACTCAGCCCAGCGCGGCTTCCGCTTCTCAAGGAAGGCCCCGACGCCTTCCTGGCCCTCGGGCGAGACGCGGGCGCGGGCGATGCGTTTGGCGGTCTCTTCCATCAGGGCATGGTCGATGCGGTGGCCGGCGACGTGGTTCACCAGTCGCTTGGCGTCGCCCACGGCTCCGGGCGCGCAGGCCTTCATGCTGTCGGAGAAGCTGGCGATGAAGCCGTCGATCTGGTCGGCGCTGTCCAGCACCTGACTGACCAGGCCGAAGCCCCTGGCCGCGTCGGCGTCGAACAGTTCGGCCGTCATGAACAAGGCCCGGGCGGTGCGGGCACCGACGGCCTCGACAACATAGGGGGCGATGGTCCCGGGGATGAGCCCGAGCCTGACCTCGGAGAAGGCGAATTTCGCGCCCTTGACCGCCACGGCCATGTCGCAGGCCGCGACGATGCCGGCCCCGCCGCCCATGGCCGCGCCCTCGACGATGGCCACGGTCATCGCCGGTACGTCGTGCAGCGCCTTGAGCATCTTCGCCAGACCCATGGCGTCATCGCGATTGTCGCTCTCGGACCAGCGGACGGCGTCCGCCATCCAGGCCAGGTCCGCGCCGGCGCTGAACGTCCCGCCCGCCCCGCGGATGAACACCACGCGCACGTTGTCGGCGCCCTGCAGCGTCTCGAACGTCTCATACAGGGCCGCGATGGTCGGGGCGTCGAAGGCGTTGCGCTTGTCGGGCCGGTTGATGGTGACGAAGACCACGCCGTCGGCGGTGGAGTCGATCCGCACCAGATCGCCATTGGCGTCGGGCGCGGCGTCGGCCAGCAGCGGGTGGGCGATGGCGTTGATCTCGGCGGCCTCGGCCGGGGTGATGTCGAGGGCGTTCAGGTCGGCGTCGGTCGGCTGGCTCATGGCGGGTCCTCTTGAGGCTGTGAGTCTGTAACGCATCGCCCGGCAAATCGCATCGCGCTCGCGCAAAGACCGGCGTTATCTTGACAGGCAGGGGCTGCTCGTCTTGATGACCGGATCGTTAACGAGAACGTCCGCGGGGCGAGGCCACCCATGTCGAAAGCTGTCGCGTCCACCGTCAGGAAGCCGGCCCGACTGACCCCGACCAAGGTCAAGCTCGCCGCAGAGATCCGGGAACAGCTCAAGGCCCAGGGCGGAGCGGCCCATCGTGATGTGGTCATCGGGCGCATCCTGCAACGCAAGGGCGTCCACGGCCCTGCCGCCGAACGCACCCGCCGCGCCCTGCTGTCGGCCTTCGAACTGCATATGGACCCGACCCCCGACAGCGAGGCCCCGCGCCTGTTCGATCTGCCGTTCGGTCCGGGCTCCTACCGCTGGGCGCTGGACGAGCCGGTGCGGTCCGCCATACCGTTCTGAATGCAGACCAGCCCGAACGACCGCGTCCGCCGCATGAGCGTGGCCAGTGTCCACGTCCACTACGTCGCCAAGGCGGAACGGAAGGGCCGGACACGGGCCGAGGTGGACGAGGTGATCCGCTGGCTGACCGGCTATTCGCAGGATCAGCTGGAGGCCCTGCTGGCGGCGAAAACGGACTTCGAGACCTTCTTCGCCGAAGCCCCGGCCATGAACCCGAACCGCTTCCTCATCACCGGGATGATCTGCGGCCACCGGGTCGAGGCGATCGAGGACCCGTTCATGCGGGAAATCCGCCACCTCGACAAACTGGTCGACGAGGTGGCGAAGGGGAAGGCGATGGAGAAGGTTCTCCGCCAGCCCTGACTACATCCGGAACACGCCGAAGGTCGTCTCCGGGATCGGCGCATTCAGCGAGGCGCTGATCGCCAGCCCCAGCACGTCGCGGGTCTGGACCGGGTCGATGACGCCGTCGTCCCAGAGGCGGGCGGTGGCGTGGTACGGATTGCCCTCGTCCTCGTATTTCTGACGGATCGGGGCCTTGAAGGCCTCGGCCTGGTCCGGCGTCCAGCTGTCGGCGTCGCGGTGGACGGTGGCCAGGACGGCGGCGGCCTGTTCGCCGCCCATGACGCTGATCCGGCTGTTCGGCCAGGTGAACAGGAAGCGGGGGGCGAAGGCCCGGCCGCACATGCCGTAGTTGCCGGCCCCGAAGCTGCCGCCGATCAGGACCGTGAATTTCGGCACCTCGGCCGAGGAGACGGCGGTGACCAGTTTGGCCCCGTTCTTGGCGATGCCCTCGGCCTCGTATTTGCCCCCGACCATGAAGCCCGAGATGTTCTGCAGGAAGACCAGCGGGATCTTCCGCTTGCAGGCCAGTTCGATGAAATGGGCCCCCTTGAGCGCGCTCTCGGAGAACAGCACGCCGTTGTTGGCGAGGATGGCGACCGGATAGCCCCAGATGCGGGCGAAGCCGCAGACCAGGGTCGTGCCGTACAGGGCCTTGAACTCGTCGAACTCCGAGCCGTCGACCAGGCGGGCGATGACCTCGCGCACGTCGTAGGGGGCGCGGACGTCGTCCGGGATGAGGCCGTACAGTTCCTCGGCGTCATAGGCCGGGGCGCGGGGCTCGCGCACGTCCAGCTCGACCGACTTCACCGTGTTCAGGCTGTCGACGATGGTGCGGACGATCTCGAGCGCGTGTTCGTCATTTTCGGCGACGTAGTCGACCACGCCGGACTTGCGGCCGTGGGTCTCGGACCCGCCCAGTTCCTCGGCGGAGATGACCTCGCCCGTGGCGGCCTTCACCAGCGGCGGACCGGCCAGGAAGATCGTGCCCTGGTTGCGGACGATGACGCTCTCGTCCGACATGGCCGGGACATAGGCCCCGCCGGCGGTGCAGGAGCCCATGACGCAGGCGATCTGCGGGATCGACTTCGCCGACATCCGCGCCTGGTTGAAGAAGATGCGGCCGAAATGGTCGCGGTCGGGGAAGACCTCGGCCTGGTGGGGCAGGTTGGCGCCGCCGGAATCGACCAGATAGACGCAGGGCAGGCGGTTCTGCTCGGCGATCTCCTGGGCCCGCAGGTGCTTCTTCACCGTCATCGGGAAATAGGCACCGCCCTTCACCGTCGGGTCGTTGGCCACGATCATGACCTCGCGGCCCGAGACCCGGCCGATGCCGCAGATCATTCCTGCGCCGGGCGCGCCGTCGGGATCCTTGGCATCGCCATACATGCCGTTGGCCGCCAGCTGGCCGATCTCGAGGAAGGGCGAGCCGGGGTCCAGCAGCCGCTCGACCCGATCGCGGGGCAGCAGCTTGCCGCGCGAGACGTGGCGGTCGCGGCTGGCGTCCGAGCCACCGTGCGCGGCCTTCGCCACCTTCTCTTGCAGTTCGTCACGGAGCGCCCGGTTATGGGCGTCGAGCGCCTTGAAGGCGGGGCTGTGCGGATCGATGGCGGACGTCAGCTTGGGCATGCGGCTGGTTTAGGGCGGTTCCGGCGAACGCTCCATACCAAAAGCTATCGTCATTCCGGGCGGAGGCTCGCGCAGCGAGCCGCAGACCCGGAACCCAGCGGCGCCGAAGCGCAGCGAAGGCGATGGTTCGGCCAGGCAAGCTCCCGACAGGTTCGCGCTCTCGCGCGCCGCTGGGTTCCGGGTCTCCGCTGCGCTTCGCACGGAATGACGATAGCCAAGAGGGGCATAGCGCTCCTTATGTCACCTGCTAGCAAATCCAGTTGACCCCGCGCCTTCCCCATGGCCTGTCGCGCCTCCCATGATCGGCCTCAGCCTCCAGACCCGCGTCACCCTGAAAGACCTGCTGCATCTCGCGTGGCCGGTGGTGCTGGCGCGCATCGGCATCATGACCATGGGGCTGACGGATGTGATCGTGGTCGGCAATTTCTCGGGACTGGAGCTGGCCTTCAGTTCGCTGGCCCTGGCGCCGACGTCGATCATCATCACCACCGCGGTGGGCCTGATGATGGGGGTGCAGGTGATGACCGCGCGCCTGCTGGGCGAGGGTCGCCGCAGCGAGGTCGGCGGGGTGCTGCGGCGCGGTGTGACCTATTCGCTCCAGCTCGGCTTCGCCTCGATGTTCGGCCTGATCCTGCTCGGACCCTGGGCGCTCCAGCATATAGGCCTGGCCGACGGCCTGGCCGAGGGCGCCTCACCGGTGCTGGTGGTCTTCGCCCTGTCCATGCCCGGCTATCTGGTCAGCGTGGCGGCGCAGTTCTTCCTCGAGGCCATGCACCGGCCGCGCGCGGGCATGTGGGCGATGTGGATCGCCAATGGCCTCAATCTGGCGCTGAACCTGCTGCTGGTACCCGACCTGCTGGGCATCGGCCTGGACGGGGCTGTAGCGTCGGCCTGGGCGACCTTCGTGGCCCGGACCTCGCTGGCGGTGTTCCTGATCGTCTACATCCTGCGCCTGCCCGAGGCGCGGGCGCTGGGCGTGTTCAACCGGCCGAAGCGCGACCTGCCGGCCGAGCGCGAGCAGCGCAAGATCGGCTACGGTGCCGGCTCCAGCTATTTCATCGAGGTCGGGGCGTTCGCCGCCATGACCTTCATCGCCGGCCAGCTGGGCGCGATCGAGACCTCGGCCTGGGCCATCGTGCTCAATGTTTCGGCCATGGTCTTCATGTTGCCCATGGGACTGGCGGCCGCGACCGCCGTGCTGGTGGGGCGGGCCTATGGGGCCGGGGACGGGCGCGGCGTGATGCGCGCCGGTCTGGTCGGGATCGGGGTGGTCACCGCCCTGACGCTGACGGTCGCCCTGCTGGTCTGGCCGGGCGCGCCGCTGATCGCCAGCGCCTACAATCGCGATCCGGCGCTGCTGGCGGTCGTTATTCCGGCCCTGGTGCTGACCACCCTGTTCTTCGTCGCCGACGGGATCCAGGTCGTCTCAGCCTCCGCCAACCGGGCGGCGGGCGACGTCTGGTGGCCGACCATCATGCATTTCCTGTCCTACAGCGTGGTGATGATGCCGCTGGGCTGGTGGTGGGCGCATGAAGTCGGCGTCAACGGCCTGGTCTGGGCCATCATCGTCGCCAGCCTTGTGTCGTCCGTGCTGCTGACCGGACGGTTCGTGCGGGTGGCGCGGCGGTTACCGCAGGGATGAGGGATTAGGGATTAGGGGAGGCAGGGTTGCGATATGTCACCGCACTCGCCACTAACCGTGACTAATCCCTCATCCCTCATCCCTGATCCCCGGCCTCCATGTCCCGTATCCTCATCACCTCGGCCCTGCCGTACATCAACGGCATCAAGCATCTGGGGAATCTGGCGGGCTCCATGCTGCCGGCGGATGTCTATGCCCGGTTCAAGCGGGCGCAGGGCCATGAGGTCCTCTACATTTGCGCCACCGATGAGCACGGCACCCCGGCCGAGCTGGCCGCCGCGGCCGCCGGTCAGGACGTGCGGACCTATTGCGACGAACAGCATGAGGTCCAGAAGGCGGCGGGCGAAGCGTTCGGCCTCAGCTACGACTGGTTCGGCCGGTCCTCGAACGCGCCCAACCAGCGGCTGACCCAGCATTTCGCCGAGGTGCTGGAGAAGAACGGCCTGATCGAGGAGCGGGTCGACCGGATGATCTATTCGGTCGACGACGCCCGCTTCCTGCCCGACCGCTATGTCGAGGGCACCTGTCCGCACTGCGGCCATGTCGGCGCGCGCGGCGACCAGTGCGACAACTGCGGGCGGCTGCTGGACCCCACCGACCTGATCGATCCCTATTCGGCGGTGTCGGGCTCGCGGAGCCTCGAGGTGCGGGACACCCGCCACCTCTATCTGCTGCAGACGAAGCTGGCGGACCGGATCCGGACGTGGATCAATTCCAAGACCGACTGGCAGACGCTGGCGAAGTCGATTGCCCTGAAACACCTCGATGAAGGGCTGATCGACCGGGGCATCACCCGTGACCTGAAATGGGGCGTGCCGGTGGTCGGTCCCGACGGCGGGCCGCGTCCCGGCATGGAGGGCAAGGTCTTCTATGTCTGGTTCGACGCCCCGATCGAATATATCGGCGCGACCGAGGAATGGGCCGATGCGACCGGGACCACCTGGCGCAACTGGTGGCGGACGGACGAGGGGGCGGACGACGTCCGCTACGTCCAGTTCATGGGCAAGGACAATGTCGCCTTCCACACCGTCAGCTTCCCGGCGACGATCCTGGGATCGGGCGAACCGTGGAAGACGGTCGACACGCTGAAGGCCTTCAACTGGCTGAACTGGTACGGCGGGAAATTCTCGACCAGCCAGAAGCGCGGCGTCTTCATGGACCAGGCGCTGGAGCTGCTGCCCGCCGACTACTGGCGCTGGCACCTGACGGCCTATGGGCCCGAGCATTCCGACGCCGCCTTCACCTGGGAGCAGTTCCAGTCGACGACGAACAAGGACCTGGCCGATGTGCTGGGCAATTTCGTCAACCGGATCGTGAAGTTCGCGGAGAGCAAATTCGACGGCGTCGTGCCGGACGCGGGCGAGCCCGGTCCGCTGGAGGTGAAGCTGGAGGCCGACCTGCGCGCCGGCATTGCCGAGGCCACGGCCCAGTTCGAGGCCATGGAGTTCCGCAAGGCGGCCGTGGCCCTGCGCGCCGTCTGGGTGCTGGGCAATGAATATCTGCAGGAGGCGGCCCCGTGGACCGCCTTCAAGACGGATGTGGACCGCGCCGCCGTCGGCGTGCGCACCGGCCTGAACCTCGTCGCCCTGTTCGCCCGTCTGGCCGCGCCGGTCATGCCGCATTCGGCGGTGAAGATCGGGGCGGCGGTCGGGGCGACGGATCTCAGCTGGCCGACGGCGGACGAGCCCCTGCTGGACGCCCTGCCGCACGGTCAGACCGTCGCGGCGGCGGGCGTGCTGTTCACCAAGATCGAGGACACCCAGGTGGCCGAATGGTCTGAACGCTTCGGCGGCTCGGACGCCTGACCATGGACCGGCCCGCCGCCTTCGTCAGGCTGCTGGCAGAAGACCAGGCCGAGGATCGTGCGCTGCTGGCCGGGGAGCCCGCCTATGTGGCCCTGCGCGAGCGGGACCGGGCGCGGCGTGAAGCGGTCATGGAACTGCTGTCGGACGGCTGGCCGGACGATGCGGACGCCCTCTATGCGGCCGCATGGGTTCTGAACCACGGCGATCTGACCGTGGAGGCCGCGCTGGGCAGCCGGCTTGCGGCGCGGGCCGCTGAGCTGGGTCGGCCCGGTGCGCGGTGGCTGGCCGCCGCGGCGCTGGACCGGTCGCTGATGTATGCGGAACAGCCCCAGAAATTCGGGACGAACATCGTGCCCGACGGCGTCGGCTGGCGGCTCTGGGATGTCGATCCGGCGACCACGGATGCCGAGCGGGTCGCCAACGACGTGCCGCCGCTGGCCGAGATGCAGGACCGCGCGGCGGCGATCACCACGCCCCAGCCTGATATGGCCGGGGCCCCGGAGTCGCTCAGGCGGGCGATGCGGCGCTGGGGGACGATGCCGGAGGCGTAGCGGTGGCCGGCGGCGCGTCCTGGCTTTCAACGCCCTTCAGGAATTTGGCCTTCTCTTCCTCGCTGATGTCGAGGAAGGCCGGGGCCGAGGCGTTGAAGGCGTCCATGCGGTCCGTCCGCACGATCACCGACCGCGCGCCGTCCCAGATCATGTGCACGGCGACATAGAGGACGATGACCAGACCGACGTAGCCGATCCAGCGATGTTTGGTCAGCAGCTTGGCGATGAAGGTCGCGGCGACGCCCATCAGGGCGATCGACAGGATCAGGCCGAAGACCATGATCCAGGGATGTTCGTGCGCCGCGCCGGCCACGGCCAGCACATTGTCCAGCGACATGGTGACGTCGGCGATCATGATCTGGATCAGGGCCGCGGCGAAGGTCTTGCGCTTGATCCCCAGGGCTTCGGGGGGCGGGCCGCCGCCATGGTGGGCGGACAGGGCGGTCTCCAGCTCGGCCTCGGCCTCGGCCTGGTCGTGGGTCTTCTGCTCCTGCAGTTCGCGCCACATCTTCCAGCAGACCCACAGCAGCAGGACGCCGCCGGCGAGCAGCAGGCCGATGATGGCCAGCAGCTGAACGGTGATCAGGGCGAAGCCGATGCGCAGGACGACAGCGGCGGCCAGGCCGATCAGAATGGCCTTCTTGCGCTGTTCGGGCGCGAGGGCGGCGGCGGCGAGGCCGACGGCCACGGCGTTGTCGCCGGCCAGCACAAGATCGATCATCAGCACCTGGCCGAGGGCGGTGGCCTGGCTGGCGAGTTCGGGAGACGAGAGGAATTCCATGGCGCGCGTCTAGGGCAGTGAGTGGGGCGGGGGCAAGCGGTGATCGATCAGGGAAATCAGGACGTCTGTTTCCGGTTGGCCTCATAGAGCGCCACCGCGGCGGCGTTGGAAACGTTCAGGCTCTCGAATCCGCCCGGCATGGGGATCCGGGCCATGGTGTCGCAATGTTCGGCCACCAGACGGCGGATGCCGTCGCCTTCCGAGCCCATGACCAGAACGGTCGGGCGGTCGTCCAGCGCCTGTTCCAGCGTCAGTTCGGCCGAACCGTCGAGGCCGACCGCGCGCCAGCCCATGTCGGCCAGCGTCTCAAGCGCCCGGCTGAGATTGGTCACCCGCGCGCAGGGCAGGCGCTCGGTGGCACCGGCCGAGGCCTTGGCCAGGGCACCGGCGAGGGCGGGCGAGTGGCGGTCCTGGACCACGATCCCCCTGGCCCCGAAGGCCAGGGCCGACCGGAAGATGGCCCCGACGTTCTGGGGGTCGGTCAGCTGGTCCAGCATGACGATGACGCCGCCGTCCCCGGCGATGTCCTCCAGCGCCACGCCTTCCAGCGGCTGGACCTTGAAGGCCAGACCCTGGTGCACGGCACCGGGCGGCAGCATGCGGTCGAGGGCCTGGACCTCGATGATCTCGATCCTGTGGCCGTTGGCCAGTTTGTCGCGTTCCAGTTCGGCGGCGCGATCGGCGGTCGCCAGCAGGCGGCCCATGCCCTTGCGGGCCGGATTGGCGAGCGCGGCGATGACCGGATGGCGGCCCCAGACGAAATTGTCGGCGTCGGCCTTGGCCCGCGAAGCGCGCGGTGCGGAATCAGAGAAGGCCTTCGGCTTGGGATTGGGGTTCCAGCCGCCGCGGTCGGGACCGCCCGCAGACGGACCCTTGGCACCGCCTCCGGGCCCGCCGGCGCGGGGCGCGGACCGGTCGCCGAAGGCCGGTTTTTTGCCCGATTTCCGGTCGTTGCGTTCTGGATTTCTCGACACTATAAGACGCCCTCCGATTTGGAGCCCTGAGGGCTTTCGGGTCTGTCGCCCCTCCTAAACCAGGCGACGCAGGACACCGAGAGCTTTTGTTGTTTCGACGACCGAAAGGTCGCCGGCGCATCGGTCCGACGGTTCGAAAACGCGCTGGGGGAATGTCCCGAGCGGCAAAGGGGGGGGACTGTAAATCCCCTGCGTAAGCTTCGCAGGTTCGAGTCCTGCTTCCCCCACCACGCGCTTTCGAAACGAGGGGCCGGACCCCATATCGGGTCGGCGGTCAAAGGCTTTCGGGCCTGAGGCCGTCTCCGTGCGGGTATAGTACAATGGTAGTACAGCAGCCTTCCAAGCTGAATATGTCGGTTCGATTCCGTCTACCCGCTCCAGAATTCTCTAGCTGACCAACGCCCCCTTCCGGGCCACAGGAGTTTTGGCCATGGCCAAGGAAAAGTTCGAACGTAACAAGCCGCACTGCAACATCGGCACGATTGGTCACGTTGACCACGGCAAGACGACGCTGACGGCGGCGATCACGATGGTTCTGGCCAAGGCCAGCGGCGGCAAGGCGATGAACTACGCCGACATCGACGCGGCCCCGGAAGAAAAGGCCCGCGGCATCACGATCAACACGGCGCACGTCGAGTATGAGACGGCCAACCGTCACTACGCCCACGTCGACTGCCCCGGCCACGCCGACTATGTGAAGAACATGATCACGGGTGCCGCGCAGATGGACGGCGCGATCCTGGTGGTTTCGGCCGCTGACGGCCCGATGCCGCAGACGCGCGAGCACATCCTGCTGGCCCGTCAGGTCGGCGTGCCGGCCCTGGTCGTCTACCTGAACAAGGTCGACCTGGTGGACGACGCCGAGCTGCTCGAGCTGGTCGAGATGGAAGTGCGCGAGCTGCTTTCGTCGTACCAGTTCCCGGGCGACGACATTCCGATCACGGCGGGTTCGGCCAAGGCCGCGACCGACGGCGTGAACCCGGAAATCGGCGAGCAGTCGGTGATCAAGCTGATGCAGACTGTGGATGACTACATCCCGCAGCCGGCGCGTCCGCTGGACCTGCCGTTCCTGATGCCGGTGGAAGACGTCTTCTCGATCTCGGGCCGCGGCACCGTGGTCACGGGTCGCGTCGAGCGCGGCATCGTCAAGGTCGGCGAGGAAGTCGAGATCGTCGGCATCCGTCCGGTCCAGAAGACGACCTGCACGGGCGTGGAAATGTTCCGCAAGCTGCTGGACCAGGGCCAGGCGGGCGACAACGTCGGCGTGCTGCTGCGCGGCACCAAGCGTGAAGACGTCGAGCGCGGTCAGGTTCTGTGCAAGCCGGGTTCGATCACCCCGCACACCAAATTCCTGGCCGAGGCCTACATCCTGACCAAGGAAGAGGGCGGCCGTCACACCCCGTTCTTCACCAACTACCGCCCGCAGTTCTACTTCCGCACCACGGACGTGACCGGCATCGTGCACCTCAAGGAAGGTGTCGAGATGATCATGCCCGGCGACAACGCCGAGCTGAACGTCGAGCTGATCACCCCGATCGCCATGGAAGAGAAGCTCCGCTTCGCCATCCGTGAAGGCGGCCGCACCGTCGGCGCCGGCGTCGTCTCCAAGATCACCGAGTAAGCGATCTTCTGACGATCTGAATGCAGACGGCCCCGGAGGAAACTCCGGGGCCGTTTTGCTGACCGGGCCTCCGCCGCCCGGTCAGATGAACCGCACCACCACGCCCGGCTTGACCCCGGCCGCCAGTTGTTCGGCGTCCCAGTTGGTCAGGCGGACGCAGCCGTTCGACGCGGTCTTGCCGATCTTCGACGGGTCGGGCGAGCCATGGATGCCATAGGTGTCGCGCGACAGGTCGATCCAGACCGTGCCGACCGGATTGTTCGGACCGGCCGGCACCACGATCCGTGCGTCGCCGCGGTCGTAGCTGACGCGATCGGGGTCGTAGGTGTAGTTCGGTTCAGGGGCCACGCCGACCACGGTGACCGTGCCGGACGGGGCCGGGCGCTCGCTCGAGCCGATGGTGGCCGGGTAGAAGGCCAGCAGGGTTCCTGCCTCGTCGAAGGCGCGGGCCGAGCGTTCGGTCTTGTCGATGACGATGTGGGCGACCCCCGTCAGGGGTGTGTCATTGACGGCGGGGACCACGAGGATCTGGCCGGCGCGCCGGAAGTCGACGCCGGGGTTCAGGCCCTGCAGCAGCGCCTCGGTGACATGGAAGCGCTCGGCCAGACGTTCGAGGGCGCCGGTGAAATTGGTGCCTGCGCGTGCGGTCGTGGCCAGGTCGGCGCCGGCGGGCGGGCTGAACGGCCCGGCGAGGTCGGCGGCGGTCAGGGTATAGCGCGTCATGACCGGGCTCGTATCGGCGGCGGCCAGGGCCTGCAGCAGGGCCGCGTCGGCGTCCCCGGTCTCACCGAGGCCATTCGCCTTGCGCCAGGCGGCGATGGCCTGGCGGGTATTCTCGCCGCCCAGCCCGTCGATCACGCCCGGCGAGAAGCGCGAGCGGTCCAGCAGGATCTGCAGCCGCACCATGCCGGCGTCGGGGGCATAGGCGGCCGGCGCTGCGTCCCCGGACGGCGGCCTCGCCGGACGCAGGTCCGGCCGCGGGAGACCCGCCTCGATCTGGCTCGCGGTCAGAAGCGGTTGGGGCGCGGCCGCTTCGGTGGGCTCGGGCGACCCGGCCGGAGCCGGAGCCGGTGCCTGGCAGGCGGTGAGGGCGAACAGGCTGGCGGAGGCGAGGATCAGGCGAAAGGACATGGGATTCCGGATGGTTGAGGTCCGGTCCGAACCCCTCACTCGGCCGCCTGTTCCAGCACGGTCGCGGCGCCGGACTGCGGGTCAGGGATTGGGCTTGCCCGTGGCCGGATCGGTGGCGGTCTCGCCGGAGTTGGATGAGCCCTCCGAACCCTCAGGTTCTGTCGCCGGATGCGGTGGTTCGCCCTCGCGCGCAGGCGTTCGCTGGTCTTCCGTCTCGGTTTCGCGATTGTCGGGCCGGGCGGGTGTGGACATGGGTGCTCCGTTGAATTGCCTGCAGGGGCAACGTCCGTCCCGCGCCAAGGCTCCGGACAGACTTCGTTCACCATGAACGCTCACCGGCCTGAAACGGGCGCCGGGTTAGACGTCGTGGGAAAGGCGTCCGGCATGGGGCGCCGAAGGACGGCTGCATGACTTCGCTGAAGGTAGACATCGTCGGGATCGACACGCTCGGCGAGGCTGAGTGGACGACCTGGCGCGCCATGCTGGCCGCCAACCCCGCGCTGGCCAGTCCCTATTTCCGTCCCGAGTTCGCCCGCGTGGCCGGCCAGGTCAGTCCGAGGGCGGCGGTGGCGGTGTTCTCCCGCGGGGGCGAGACCGTCGGCTTCTTCCCGCACCAGCGGCGTGGCGGCGCCATGCAGCCGCTGGCGGCGCCCATGAACGACTATCACGGCCTCATCGCCTTCCCGGGCGGGGCACCGTCGCTGGAAGAGGCCGCCGGGGCGCTGGACGCCACCCGGCTGAACCTCACCGCCTGGGTCGGGCCGACCGCCCTGGGTGAGGATCGCCGTACGGTCCAGGTCGAGCTGGGCGACGCCGGCTATGACGGCTGGTACGCCGAGCGGCGCGCGACCCACGGCAAATTCTTCAAGGACAAGGAACGGGCCCGTCGCAGCATGGAGGCCGAACTCGGTCCCATGCGGGTCGAGGAGGACCTGCGCGATCCGGCGCTGCTGGACTGGCTGATCGACCTCAAGCGCGACCAGTACCGGCGCACGGGCCGGCACGACATCTTCGCCTGCGGCTGGACCGCCGATCTGCTGCACGCTCTGCTCAAGGAAGACGGTGCCGGCTTCGGCGCCTCGATGGCCGCCCTGTGGGCCGGCGACCGGCTGACGGCGGTGGAATATTCGCTGCACGCGGGGGACCAGTATCATTTCTGGTTCCCGGGCTATGAGCCCAGCCTGGCGCGCTGCTCGCCGGGCATCCTGCTGAGCCTCGACACCATGCAACTGGCCTCGGTGCGCGGCTATCGCACCTTCGACTTCGGGTTCGAGGGCGAGCACTACAAGAAATATTTCTGCAACGGCTTCAAGCTGGTGCGCGAGGCCGTGGTGCTGAGGCCCGGCCTCGGCGCGACCATGAGCCAGGCGGCCGTCGGGGCGCTGAATCTGGCGGGCAGCGGGCGCGGCGAACGCCTGCGCACCAGCGTGCGCCGTCGCTGGGCCGCTATCGAGGCCTGCGAGACCACGCCGGCGGCCCGGATGAAGGGCGCCATGCAGGCGGCGGGTGCCGCCCTTGCCAAGGTCCGTACGACCGCAAACCGCATTCCGGCCTGAGACAGATGAAAAGCAACCTCCAGACCCGCACCCGCTACGCCGGCCCGATCGCCGAGGCCGGGGTCCACCCCCACAGTCTGGTCGAGCAGGGCTTCGCGACCGACGAGGCGCTGGCCGCCGTGCTGGACCGCTATCCGGCCGAGCTGTTCGACATCAATCTCTATGACTACGACGATGAGGGTCAGGTCTCGCTGCGCACCGGGGCCCGGGGCAGGCTGGACGGAGCGGAACTGCTCGCCGCGATCCAGCAGGGTCGTCTGTGGGTCAATCTGCGCTCGGTCGAGACCGGCTGGCCCGAACTCTGGGTCGCGGCCATGGGCGAGTTCGGCAAGGTCCAGGCGGCCTATCCGGGCCTGCGGGCGGTGAAGAACGCCGGCCAGCTGATCCTGTCCTCGCCCAAGGCGCGGGTGCCCTATCATTTCGACGCCGCGGGCGTGGTGCTGTTCCACATGCGCGGCCGCAAGCGGATCTTCGTCTATCCGGGCGACGAGGCCCATCTGGCCGAGGTCGACATGGAACAGGTGGTGTCGCGCCAGACCACCGAGGAACTGCCCTATGTCCGCGCCTTCGAGGCCGACGCCCAGATCGTGGACCTGGAGCCGGGCCAGGCCCTGACCTGGCCGATCTATGCGCCGCACCGGGTCGAGAACCTCGACCGGTTCTGCGTCTCCCTGTCGATGGATTTCCAGACCTGGACCTCGCGCCTGCGCAACGGGGCCCTGTTCACCAACGCCGTGCTGCGCAGCCGGGGTGCCCGGCCGCGCATGACGGACCGGATGGCCACGCCCGAGCTCGCCGCCCGCTGGGCCGCTTCCCTCGCCCTGAAGCGGGCCGGCGCGCTGAAGAGCCGGCTGGAAAGCTTCGAGCGCGACTTCGAACCGGAGGTCGGCGTGGCGGACGGGGCAGGGGCCTTGCGCGGCTGAACGCGCGGCGGGCCTTTCCTTACATCGAGGTCATGACCTCGATTTAAGCTGACTTGGCGGCGGGGTGGTCGCACCTTTCGGGCACATTCCGGAGAGGGAACCCGTGTCATGAAACCCGTTATCACGTCCGCCGTCATCGCCGCCGTCGCCGCCATGGCGGCCCCCGCCTTCGCCAAGGATGGCCCCGAGGTCGAAATCGACCACGCCGTCGCCCGCGTCGCCGTCATCGTCGAGGATCGCGCCGACATCGCCGTCGAGGTCGAACAGGGCTCGTCCGGCCTGCCGGCCATCCAGGTGACCCGTGTCGGCAATGAGGTTCGTATCGATGGGGGACTGCGCCGCCGCGGCTTCCTCAATCGCCGCGACAGCATTCAGGAATGCCGCTCCGGTCCCGACAACGCCGCACGCCCCGGCGACGGTGCCTCGGTCGAGGTGCGAGACCATGGTCGGATCAATATCTCGGATGCGCCGTTGATCGTCATCCGTACGCCGCGCCAGGTGAACGTATCGGCGTCAGGCGCGGTGTTCGGTTCGGTCGGTCGGGGCGCATCCTCCGTCGACCTGGGCGCAAGCGGCTGCGGCTACTGGAATGTCGCAAATACGGAAGGCCCGGTATCGCTCAGCATCGCCGGATCCGGTGACATGCGCGCCGGAACGTCAGCCTCGCTGGACATCAGCATCGCTGGATCGGGTTCGGCTTCGGGGGGCGTGACGCGCGAACTTGATGTCTCCATCGCGGGTTCGGGGGACGTCGCTGTCGCACGGATCGACGGGCCGATGGGTGTCTCCATTGCCGGTTCAGGCGATGTCGTGGTTCGCGACGGGACCAGCCCCGAAGTCAGTATCAGCATCATGGGCTCGGGCGACGTCACCTTCGGCGGCGTGGCCGGAGACGTCGATGTTTCGATGGCCGGCGGTGGCGACGTGACCATCGCCCGCGCTACCGGCGCCGTCAGCCGCTCCATCGCCGGCAGCGGAGATATTCGCATCGGCAGCTGATCCCCCTCAGCCGCCGCGAGTGAGAAGGCCCGGGAGCGTGGAACCCTCCGGGCCTTTTTCCTTGCCCGCTGCAGGACGGACGCATGCACAGCAAAAACCCCCGGCGGATCGCTCCGCCGGGGGTTCTGTCTGTCAGACTGTCAGCCGGTTGGGCTTACAGGATGCCGAGCAGGGAGCCGATGCCCACGCCCGATGCGCCGGCGCCGGCGCGGTCACGCGACTGCTGGTCGCCGCCGAAGGAGTAGCGGACGCCGACGTTGAAGCTGTCGACTTCCAGGTCGAGGTCGCCCAGGTCCGAACGGGCGTAGCCGGCGGTCACCGAGAACGGCGTGGCACCGATGTCGTATTCCGCGCCGATGCCGTAGGTCCAGGCGTCCACGTCAGCCTCGTCCACCGAGTCATAGGTGATGCCGGCGTTCAGGCGCAGGCTGGGGGTGACGTAGAAGGCGGCGTCGGCCCCGGCCGTCCAGATCTCGACGCCGTCGACGTCCGTGTAGGCCACGACGCCGGTCAGGGTCGAGTTGGCCAGGTATTTCTGGGCGCGGAAGCCACCGGTCCAGGCGGTGTCGTTGCCCGCGTCCGACGCGGCGACGAAGCCGCCGAGACGCATGTCGGAACCGAACATCCGCGACAGGCCGACCGAACCGGTGCCGGCGGTGTCGTCGTCACCGAGGAACTCGGTGTTGGTGACGTCGGCGGCGAGGGTGACGGTCCACTCACCGAAGGCCGGCATGGCGGAGACGCCGTTCAGGGACCAGCTTTCCAGGTCGGCATCGCCGAGGGGGGTGTCGATGCTGGTGTCGGTGTAGCTGACGCCGATCGAGCCGGCCGGACCGTCCTGGGCCAGGGCGGGGGCGGCGGCGAGGGTGGCGATGGCGGTCGAGAGGAGGAGGAGAGACTTCATGGATTTTCCTTTTTGGGCGGCGTCGGGGAGACGCAACGCCAGACCGCCCCGCTATCAGCGCCTATCCGGGCGCTGCTATTACAAAGTCGTCACAAAACAGCGACTTGGGGCTGGTGTGTCCAGGCGGCCACGCAATGTGGCACCGCTGCGGCGATCCTGCGGACAGATAGCGGCGGACCTTTGCCTCGCTGTCAGAAACCGGAGGGACCGGGGGCAGGGTGGCCGGCGCCCGGGCTGGCGCTGTCCAGGTGCAGAATCGGCCATGAAAGCCTTCAGCCCCGCGCCAAGCGCCCTCCTTATACTGGCCGCTGCCGCGCCGGCGACGGCACGGACGCCGCCGGACGGACTGACCGGGAGGGTGCTGAACGAGATCAACGGGGCCTATCTCGACCGCACCGAGTGGCTCAATAACCCGGCGCGGGACACGCGCGTACCTGGGCGGGGGGCTTCCGGCCGGTCGACAAACCGGACTCCGGCCTGACGTCCCGAGGGGCGTCCCCGCTGAACAGGCGCAAACCGGGGCTCCGACACAGTTTCGCCGCTTGACGAAGCGGGACTCAATCGTCATAAGCGCCAACTCTTGTTGGACCGGCTGTGCACCCCACGTGATTTTGGGATGCAGACGCGGTTCGCAGGAACGACCTGAGACCCTGTTCTTTGCAGTGACCCAGGACTTCAACGGCCTTCGCGGTTCGCTGCGTGGGCCGATCGTTTTTGCGGACGTGCGTACTCTGAAGGCCTTACGGCCTGAAGACCTCCGGTCTTTGAAATGGTTCACAGGGACGCAGGTTCGCCTGCTTGGGAATAGCTACCGATATGGATCAAAGCATCCGCATCAGGCTCAAGGCCTTCGATCACCGCGTCCTCGACTTTTCGACGCGCGAAATCGTCAACACGGCCAAGCGCACCGGCGCGACCGTTCGCGGTCCGATCCCGCTGCCGACCCTGATCGAAAAGTTCACCGTGAACCGCTCGCCGCACGTCGACAAGAAGTCGCGCGAGCAGTTTGAAATCCGCACGCACAAGCGTGTCCTCGATATCGTCGACCCCACCCCGCAGACTGTGGACGCGCTCATGAAGCTCGACCTGTCCGCCGGTGTGGATGTCGAGATCAAGATTTAATAAGAAAGAGGCGGGATCCGATGCGCACGGGCGTGATCGCCAAGAAACTGGGTATGACGCGTGTCTTCGCTGAAGACGGCGCGCATGTTCCAGTCACGATCTTGCAGCTGGATGGCTGTCAGGTCGTGGGTCAGCGGACTCAGGAGCGGGACGGCTACGTCGCCCTGCAGCTGGGTGCTGGCTCCAAAAAGGCCAAGAATACCAACAAGGCTCAGCGCGAATCTTTCGCCAAGCTTGAAGTTGAACCCAAGGCCTATGTCACCGAGTTCCGCATCGATGCGGACGCCATGATGGAAGTGGGCTCCGAGTTCTCGGCTGACCACTTCGTCGCCGGCCAGAAGGTCGACGTCCAGGCCGAGACCATCGGCAAGGGCTTCGCCGGCGCCATGAAGCGCTGGAACTTCGGCGGTCTGCGGGCGACCCACGGCGTCTCGGTCTCGCACCGTTCGCACGGTTCGACCGGTCAGCGTCAGGATCCGGGCAAGACGTTCAAGGGCAAGAAGATGGCCGGCCACTACGGCACGGAAGTCGTCACCACCCAGAACCTCACCGTGTTCCGCGTCGACGTCGAGCGTGGCCTGCTGCTGATCAAGGGCGCTGTCCCCGGTCACGAAGGCACCTGGGTCAAGGTTCGCGACGCCATCAAGAAGGCCCGTCCGGCCGACGCCCCGTTCCCCGGTGGCGTGAAGTCCAAGGGCGGTTCGGCTGCTGCGGCTCAACCGGCTGAAACGCCGGCTGAAGAGGCCCCGGCCGTCGAAACCACCGAAGGCGGTGAAGCGTAATGAAACTCTCGGTCATCAAACTCGACGGCAAGGCCGCCGGTGACGTCGACCTGTCGGACGCCGTTTTCGGCATCACCGACATCCGCGGCGACATCCTGGCCCGTTACGTCAACTGGCAACTGGCCAAGCGCCGTGCCGGCACCCACAAGGTCCAGACCCGGAACGAGAACTCTCGCACCGGCAAGAAGATGTACAAGCAGAAGGGAACCGGCGGCGCTCGTCACGGTTCGCGTCGCGCCCCGCAGTTCGTCGGTGGTTCGCGCGCCTTCGGCCCGGTCGTTCGCGACCACGGCTTCTCCCTGCCCAAGAAGGTTCGCGCCCTGGCCCTGCGTCACGCGCTATCGGCCAAGGTCGTCGCCGGTGATCTGGTCGTCGTCGACAGCCTCTCGCTGAAGGACGCCAAGACCGCCGGTCTGCGCGAAACCCTCGGCAAGCTGGGCTGGACCCGCACGCTGATCATCGCCGGTCCGGAAGTCGACACGAACTTCGGTCTGGCGGCTCGCAACATCCCGATGGTCAACGTCCTGCCGAACGCCGGCCTGAACGTCTACGACATCCTGCGCGCGGACAAGCTGGTGCTGACCAAGGCGGCTGTTGAAGCCATCGAGGCCACCTACGCCGACTACACCCCGTCGCGTCGTGAAGCCGAGGCCGCCAAGGCCGCCAAACCGGCTGCCAAGACGAAGAAGGAGGCCGCGTAATGGCTGGCGCCAACCCCACCGCAAAACACTACGACACCATCCTGGCTCCGATCATCACGGAAAAGGCCACGATCCTGTCGGAGCAGAACAAGGTCGTCTTCCGCGTTGCCGGAACCTCGACCAAGGATGAGATCGCCGCTGCGGTCGAAAGCCTGTTCAAGGTCAACGTCCTGAAGGTCAACACCCTCGTCCAGAAGGGCAAGACCAAGCGCTTCCGCGGCATCATGGGCCGTCGGGTCGACATCAAAAAAGCGATCGTGACGCTGGCTGAAGGCCAGTCGATCGACGTCACCACGGGGCTCTGATCAGATGGCCTTGAAGACTTACAATCCGACATCGCCGGGCCGTCGCGCCCTGGTGCTGATCGACCGTTCGGAGCTGCACAAGGGCCGCCCCGAGAAGTCGCTGACCGAAGGCCTGACCAAGTCGGGCGGCCGGGGCGCTGGCGGTCGTATCGCCGTTCGCTTCCGCGGCGGTGGTGCCAAGACGCTGTACCGCAAGATCGACTTCAAGCGCCGGAAGTTCGCCACGGCGACCGTCGAGCGTCTGGAATACGATCCGAACCGGACCGCCTTCATCGCCCTCATCGTCTATGAGGACGGCGAAAAGGCCTACATCATCGCGCCGCAACGCCTGAAGGCGGGTGACTCGGTGGTTGCCGGTGAAAAGGTCGACGTGAAGCCGGGCAATGCGATGCCGCTGCGCTCGGTGCCGGTCGGCACGATCATCCACAACGTCGAAATGAAGCCGGGCAAGGGCGCCCAGCTGGCCCGTTCGGCCGGTGCCTACGCCCAGCTCGTCGGTCGCGACGCCGGCTACGCCCAGATCCGTCTGGGCTCGGGCGAGCTTCGCATGGTCCTGGACGGCTGCATGGCCACGGTGGGCGCGGTTTCGAACCCCGACCACATGAACCAGAACCTCGGCAAGGCCGGCCGCGTCCGTCACATGGGCTGGCGTCCGCACGTTCGCGGCGTCGCCATGAACCCGATCGACCACCCGCACGGTGGTGGTGAAGGCCGGACCTCTGGTGGTCGTACCCCGGTTACGCCGTGGGGCAAGGACACCAAGGGAACCCGCACCCGCAAGAACAAGGCGACGGACAAGTTCATCATCCGTACCCGCCACGTTAAGAAGGCTCGCTAAAGATGGCCCGCTCCTCCTGGAAAGGCCCGTTTGTCGACGGGTATCTGCTCAAGAAGGCCGACGCCGTCTCGACGTCGGGCCGCAAGGACGTGATCAAGACCTGGTCGCGCCGTTCCACCATCCTGCCGCAGTTTGTCGGCCTGACCTTCGGCGTCCACAACGGCCTCAAGCATGTGCCGGTGTCCGTCTCCGAAGAAATGGTCGGCATGAAGCTCGGCGAGTTCGCCCCGACCCGGAACTTCCCGGGCCACGCGGCGGACAAGAAGGCCAAAAGGAAGTAACTGATGGCCCAGACAAAAAACCCCCGTCGGGTCGCCCCGACCGAAGCGCGCGCCAAGCTGGTGAACGTCCGGATCAGCCCTCAGAAGCTGAACCTGGTCGCCCAGTCGATCCGCGGCCTGCCGGTGCAGAAGGCGCTGAACGAGCTGGAATTCAGCCGCAAGCGCATCGCCACCGACGTCCGCAAGGTGCTGTATTCGGCCGTTTCGAACGCCGAGAACAACCACAACCTCGACATCGACAACCTGGTCGTCGCCGAGGCCTTCGTGGGCAAGAACCTGGTGATGAAGCGTTTCGCGAGCCGTGCTCGTGGTCGCTCGTCGCGCATCCTGAAACCTTTCGCGGAGATCACCATCGTGGTTCGCGAAGCCGGTGAGGCCGCCTGATGGGTCAGAAAATCAATCCGATTGGTCTGCGCCTCGGTATCAACCGTACGTGGGACAGCCGTTGGTTCGCCCGCGGCGGCGAATACGCCAAGCTGCTGCACCAGGACCTCAAGCTGCGCACGTGGCTGAAGGAACGCCTGAACGCCGCCGGCGTGTCGCGCATCATCATCGAGCGTCCGCACAAGAAGTGCCGCGTGACGATCTATGCCGCCCGTCCGGGTGTCGTGATCGGCAAGAAGGGCGCTGACATCGAGAAGCTCCGCAAGGACATCTCGGCGCGCACCGAGGGTGAAGTTCACCTGAACATCGTCGAAGTGCGCAAGCCCGAGACGGACGCCCAGCTGATCGCCGAGAACATCGCGCAGCAGCTGGAACGCCGTATCGCCTTCCGCCGCGCCATGAAGCGTTCGATGCAGTCGGCCATGCGTCTCGGCGCCAAGGGCGTCCGCATCAACGTGTCGGGCCGCCTCGGCGGCGCGGAAATCGCGCGGATGGAATGGTATCGCGAAGGCCGTGTGCCGCTGCACACCCTGCGCGCCGACATCGACTACGGCTTCATCCAGGCCAAGACGACCTACGGCATCATCGGTGTCAAAGTCTGGGTCTTCAAGGGTGAGGTGCTCGAGCACGATCCGATGGCCCAGGACAAGCGCTGGGCTGCCGAGGCTGCTGGTCCGTCGTCCAACGAAGGCCGTGAACGCGGCGGTCCCCGCGGTGATCGCGGTCCGCGCCGCGACCGGGCACGTGAGAGCTAAGTCATGCTGCAACCGAAGAAAACCAAGTACCGCAAGGCCTTCAAGGGCCGCATCCACGGTGCCGCCAAAGGCGGCTTCTCACTGAACTTCGGGTCCTACGGCCTGAAGACGGTGGAGCCGGAACGCATCACCGCGCGTCAGATCGAGGCGGCCCGCCGCGCGATCACCCGCCAGATGAAGCGTCAGGGCCGCGTCTGGATCCGCGTGTTCCCCGACCTGCCCGTCACGGGCAAGCCGGCCGAAGTCCGCATGGGCAAGGGCAAGGGCGCCGTGGATCACTGGGCGGCGCGCTGCCACCCGGGCCGGATCCTGTTTGAAATCGACGGCGTGCCGGACGACATCGCCCGCGAGGCCCTGCGTCTTGGCGCCGCCAAGCTGCCGGTCCGTACGAAGGTGGTCACCCGCCTCGACGCCGGTGTCTCGCACGTGGAGCACGTAGGCGCATGACCAAGATCGCCGACCTTCGGGCCCAGACGCCCGACCAGCTGGCCGATGAGCTTCTGAAGCTCAAGAAGGAACAGTTCAACCTGCGCTTCCAGGCCGCCACCGGCCAGATGGAAAAGACCCATCGGGTCTCGGAAGTGCGCAAGGACATCGCCCGCATTTCCACGCTCCTGCGTGCAAATCGCGCAGCGGTTTAAGGAAACGAAGATGCCGAAACGAGTTCTCGAAGGCGTGGTCGTCTCCGACAAGGGCGACAAGACTGTCGTCGTCGTCGTCCAACGCACGCTGCTGCACCCGGTCCTGAAAAAGATCGTGCGCCTGTCCAAGAAGTATCACGCTCATGACGAAGCCAACGCCCTCAAGGTGGGCGACCAGGCCCGCATCATCGAGTGCGCCCCCAAGTCCAAGCTGAAGCGCTGGGAAGTCCTGTCGGACTCCTCGGCCTCCGCTTCGTAATCAGAAAGATCTGATCCTATGATCCAGATGCAAACTAACCTGGAGGTAGCCGATAATTCGGGTGCTCGCCGGGTCATGTGCATCAAGGTGTTGGGCGGCTCCAAGCGCCGCTACGCCTCGGTGGGCGACACCATTGTCGCCTCGGTGAAGGAAGCCATTCCTCGCGGCCGCGTGAAGAAGGGCGACGTCGTGCGCGCCATCGTCGTGCGCACCGCCAAGGACATCATGCGCAAGGACGGCTCTGTCATTCGCTTCGACAAGTCGGCCGCCGTCATCGTCAACAAGCAGAACGAGCCCGTCGGCACGCGGATCTTCGGCCCGGTTCCCCGCGAACTGCGCGCCAAGAACCACATGAAGATCATCTCTCTGGCTCCGGAGGTCCTGTAGTCATGGCCGCCAAGATCAAAACCGGCGACAACGTCGTGGTGCTCACGGGCAAGGACAAGGGCCGCACCGGCAAGGTGACCAAGGTCCTGCCGGCCACGAACCGCGTCATGGTGCAGGGGATCAACATGGTCCAGCGCCACACCCGCCCGACCCAGGCCGACCCCCAGGGCGGCATCAAGAACAAGGAAGCGTCGCTTCACCTGTCGAACGTCGCGATCGCCGACGCCAACGGCAAGGCGGCCCGCGTCGGCTTCCGCATGGAAGGCGACAAGAAGGTCCGCTTCGCCAAGACGACGGGAGACGTCATCTAATGGCCGACACCAAATACACCCCGCGCCTCAAGAGCGAATACAACGACCGCATCAAGGGCGTGCTGACCGAGAAGTTCGGCTACACCAACCCGATGCAGATGCCCAAGCTGGACAAGATCGTCCTGAACATGGGCATCGGTGAAGCCGTGGCTGACTCCAAGAAGGCGACTGCCGCCCTCAAGGACCTGGCCGCCATCGCCGGTCAGAAGCCCGTCGCCACCAAGGCCCGTAACTCCATCGCCGGCTTCAAGCTGCGCGAAGGCATGGTCATCGGCGGCAAGGTCACCCTCCGCGGCGACCAGATGTACGAGTTCCTCGACCGCCTGATCACGATCGCGCTGCCGCGCGTGAAGGATTTCCGCGGCCTGAAGCCGACCTCGTTCGACGGTCGCGGCAACTACGCCATGGGCCTCAAGGAACACATCGTGTTCCCCGAGATCAACTACGACCAGATCGACCAGATGTGGGGCATGGACATCATCGTCTGCACCACGGCCAGGACTGATGACGAGGCGCGCGCGCTTCTCACCGAGTTCAAGTTCCCGTTCGTGACGAACTGAGCGGGAAGGGAAAGAAACCATGGCTAAGAAAAGCGCCGTAAACCGCAACGAGATGGTCAAGGCCCTCGTCGCGAAGTACGCCGACAAGCGTGCCGCCCTGAAGGCGACCGCCAACAACGAATCCCTGCCTCTCGAGGAGCGCTTCGAGGCGCGCCTCAAGCTGGCCAAGCTGCCGCGCAACTCGGCCGCCAACCGGATTCGCAACCGCTGCGAAGTGACGGGCCGTCCGCGGGCCTTCTATCGCAAGCTCAAGATGAGCCGTATCGCGCTTCGTGAACTCGGCAACCTGGGTCAGATCCCGGGTCTGACCAAGTCCAGCTGGTAAGGGGAGCGACAGACATGATGATCAACGATCCCCTGAGCGACATGATCGCCCGCATCCGGAACGCGCACATGCGCAAGCGTTCCAAGGTGCTCACCCCGGCTTCCCGCCTGCGCCAGCGCGTCCTCGACGTGCTGCAGGACGAGGGCTACATCCGCGGCTATTCGCTGGTTCAGAACCCCGGCGAGTTCCCGCAGTTCGAGATCGAGCTGAAATACTTCGACGGCCAGCCGGTCATCGCCGAGATCGCCCGCGTGTCCAAGCCGGGCCGCCGCGTCTACTCCGCGATCTCCGATCTGAAGCCGATCAAGAACGGCCTCGGCATCTCGATCCTCTCCACGTCCAAGGGCGTCATGTCGGACACCGCGGCTCGCGAAGCCAAGGTGGGCGGCGAAGTCCTCTGCAGGGTCTACTAAGATGTCCCGTATCGGAAAACGCACCATTGAAGTGCCGAAGGGCGTGACCGTCACGCTCGACGGCCAGACGGTCTCGGTGAAGGGTCCCAAGGGCGAACGCTCCTGGACCGTCGCCGACGAGATCGAAGTCAACCAGGGCGACGACGGCCTGAACCTGACCATGCGCGAAGACAACCAGCGTTCGCGGGCCATGTGGGGCCTCTCGCGCACCCTGGTCGACAACATGGTCGTCGGCGTCACCACGGGCTTTGAAAAGAGCCTGGACCTGGTCGGCGTCGGTTACCGCGCCGCGATGAAGGGCAACGCCCTGTCGCTGCAGCTCGGTTTCTCGCACGAAGTCGACATCCAGCCGCCTGCCGGCGTCACCTTCGCGGTGCCCAAGCAGACGGAAATCAAGATCTCCGGTGCTGACAAGCAGGCCGTGGGTCAGATCGCCGCCGTCATCCGCAAGCTGCGTCCGCCGGAGCCCTACAAGGGCAAGGGCGTCCGCTACACGGGCGAAAAGGTCCGGCGCAAGGAAGGCAAGAAGAAGTAGGTCATGGCTCTCTCTCTTCGACAACAAGCCCAGCGCCGCACCGAGCGCACTCGCCGCCGCCTGAAGGCTGTCGCCAACGGACGCCTGCGTCTGTCGGTGCACCGTTCGGACAAGAACATCTCGGCCCAGATCATCGACGACCTGAACGGCGTCACGATCGCCGCTGCTTCCTCGCTGGAAGGCGAGAAGGGCAAGAAGGCCAAGGGTTCCGACGTGGCGGCCGCCGCCCTGATCGGCAAACTGATCGCCGAACGCGCCATCGAGAAGGGCGTCAAGGACGTCGTCTTCGATCGCGGCGGTTACATCTATCACGGACGGGTGAAGGCGCTGGCGGAAGCCGCGCGTGAAGCCGGCCTGAATTTCTAAGGGACGCGACAGATGGCGCAAACACCCCAACGCGGCGGCGGCGGCAACGATCGCAACCGTCGTGACAACCGCAACGCTCCCGTCGACGGTCCGGATTCGGACATCGTCGAGAAGCTGGTTCACATCAACCGTGTCGCCGCCACCGTCAAAGGCGGTCGCCGGTTCTCGTTCGCGGCCCTGATGGTCGTCGGCGACGGCAAGGGCCGCGTCGGCTTCGGTCACGGCAAGGCGCGCGAAGTGCCGGAAGCCATCCGCAAGGCGACTGAAGAAGCCAAGAAGACCATGATCCGCGTTCCGCTTCGCGAGAACCGCACCCTGCACCACGACGGCAACGGCCGTTGGGGCGCCGGCAAGATCATGATGCGCGCTGCCCCTCCCGGGACCGGCGTCATCGCGGGCGGTCCGATGCGCGCCGTGCTCGAAACCCTCGGCGTCCAGGACGTCGTGGGCAAGTCGACCGGTTCGTCGAACCCCTACAACATGATCCGCGCCACGTTCGAGGCCCTCAAGGTCCAGTCGTCGCCCCGTCAGGTCGCGTCCAAGCGCGGCAAGAAGGTCGCCGATCTGATGGGTCGTCGCAACGACGGCGCCTCGGCTCCGGAAGCGGCGCCTGAAGCCCAGGAAGCCTGACCATGGCCAAGACCGAATCCAAAGCCACCGTCACCGTCCGCCAGACCGGCAGCCCGATCCGTCGCAAGTCGGACCAGCGCGCCACCCTGTCGGGCCTGGGTCTCAACCGCATGGGCCGCGAGTCCACGCTGGAAGACACTCCTTCGGTTCGCGGCATGATCGCCAAGGTCGCCCATCTGACCGAGATCGTCGAAAAGTAAGCTGTTTCGCCCTCTCCCGAACCGGGGGAGGGCGTCTCGCGTCTTGCGATGCTGAAGGGGGCCGCCTAGAAGCGGCCCTTCAATTATTTCAACGCCGAGTCCGGGTCTGACCCGGGCGCTAGCACCCGAAAGGATCAGGCACATGAAACTGAACGAAATTCGCGACAACGAAGGCGCCCACAAGAAGCGCATGCGCGTCGGCCGCGGCCCGGGTTCGGGCAAGGGCAAGACTGCCGGTCGCGGCGTCAAGGGTCAGAAGTCGCGTTCGGGCGTCGCCATCGGCGGCTTCGAAGGCGGCCAGATGCCGCTGTACATGCGGATGCCCAAGCGCGGCTTCAACAATCCGGGCGCGCTGAAGCTGGCTGAAGTGAACCTGTGGCGCCTCCAGGACGCCATCGACGCCAAGAAGCTGGACATCAAGGGCGAGATCAAGGGCGACGCCCTGGTCGCTGCCGGCGTGATCCGTCGCGTCAAGGACGGCGTCCGCATCCTCGGCACCGGCGAGATCAAGTCCAAGCTGAACCTCGTCGTCTGGTCGGCCTCGGCCGGCGCCGTCAAGGCGATCGAAGCCGCTGGCGGCACCGTCGTCCAGGAGCGTATCGCTGCTGAAGCCAAGGCCGCTGCGCGCCTCGAGAAGCGCAACGCCGCCAAGGGCAAGGCTCCGCCCGCCAAGGCGCCGCGCGGCGACGCCAACAAGATCTCGGCCCGCACCACGCGGACTGCCGCCAAGAAATAAGCTTGAAGGGCGCCCTCGCTAAGCGGGCGCCCTTCGCCTATCTGGACGCTGGCGCCGGATTCAGGTCCGATGCGCCGCGTTCTGACCAGTCGGGGTGACGACATATGGCTTCGGCCGCCGAACAACTCGCAGCAAACATGAACATGGGCTCGTTCGCCAAGGCGACCGAGCTGCATAAACGTCTGCTGTTCACGCTCCTGGCGCTGCTGATCTACCGCATCGGCACCTATGTGCCGGTTCCCGGGATCAACTCGGAGGCCTTCCTGGCCTTCTTCCAGAATCCGGACAGCCAGCGCGGCGTCCTGGACATGGTCAACATGTTCTCGGGCGGCGCCGTTGAGCGGTTCGCCGTCTTCGCCCTGAACGTGATGCCCTATATTTCGGCGTCGATCATCGTCCAGCTCATGGGCGCGGTCTATCCGCCCTGGGAGAAGCTGAAGAAGGAAGGCGGCGAAAGCGGCCGCAAGCAGCTGAACCAGTACACCCGCTATCTGACCGTGGTGCTGGCCCTGTTCCAGTCGACGGGCATCGCCTTCGGCCTGAACGCCCAGCCCAATCTGATCGACACCCCGGGCCTGTTCTTCATCATCTCGACGGTCACCGTTCTGACCGGCGGCACCATGTTCCTGATGTGGCTCGGTGAGCAGGTGACGGCGCGCGGCGTCGGCAACGGTATCTCCCTGATCATTTTCGCCGGCATCGTCGCCGTCCTGCCGGGCACCGTCGCCCGTATGTTCGGCCTGGCCCAGCAGGGTCAGATGTCGCCCTTCACCCTGCTGTTCATCTCCGTGATGATGATCGCGGTCGTGGTCTTCATCGTCTTCATGGAACGCGCCCAGCGTCGGCTCCTGATCCAGTATCCCAAGCGCCAGGAAGGCAACCGGATGGCGGGGGGCGAGCGTTCGTTCCTGCCGCTGAAGGTCAACACCGCCGGCGTCATCCCGCCGATCTTTGCCTCGTCGCTGCTGATGCTGCCGACCACGGTCGCGCAGATGACCGCCAATGCGGACCTGCCGTCCTGGATGGACTGGCTGCCGCTGGTGACCGCCCAGATGCAGCACGGCCAGCCGATCTTCATGCTGCTGTACGGTGCGCTGATCATCTTCTTCTGCTTCTTCTACACCTCGATCACCTTCAACCCCGAGGACACGGCCGAGAACCTGCGGAAATACGGCGGCTTCCTGCCGGGCATCCGTCCGGGCAAGCGGACGGCGGAATATCTGGACTATGTCCTGACCCGTCTGACCGTGATCGGTGCCGCCTACATCACCGCGGTCTGCCTGCTGCCGGAAATGGTCATCGCCAACTTCGGGTCGGGCCTCGCCTTCGGCGGCACCTCGATCCTGATCGTGGTCTCGGTGACCATGGACACCGTGGCGCAGATCCAGTCCCAGCTGCTGGCGCACCAGTACGAAGGCCTGATCAAGAAGGCCAAGCTGCGCGGTCGCGGCAAGCCCTCCGG
Source organism: Aquidulcibacter paucihalophilus (assembly GCA_030285985.1). Classification (NCBI taxonomy): domain Bacteria; kingdom Pseudomonadati; phylum Pseudomonadota; class Alphaproteobacteria; order Caulobacterales; family Caulobacteraceae; genus Aquidulcibacter; species Aquidulcibacter paucihalophilus. The sequence continues at coordinate 2,221,789 of CP127384.1, read as the reverse complement.
CAAGGGCGTCACCGCCCCCGCCCGGCGCTAGAGCCGGCCGGGGAGGGGCGGCGATGAACCTGATCCTGTTCGGACCGCCGGCGGCGGGCAAGGGCACCCAGGCCAAGCGTCTGGTCGAGGCTCGCGGCATGGTCCAGCTTTCGACCGGCGACATGCTGCGCGAGGCCATCGCCTCGGGCTCCGAGCTCGGGCGTGAGTGCCAGGCCATCATGTCGCGTGGCGAACTGGTGTCCGACGCCATCGTCATCGCCCTGATCGAAGCCCGGCTGAAAGAGGCCGGGGACGCCGGCGGGGCCATCTTCGACGGCTTCCCGCGCACCGTGGCCCAGGCTGTGGCCCTCGACGCCATGCTGGCCAAGCTGGGCAAGCAGATCGACCATGTGATCCGGCTCAAGGTCGATGACGCCGCCCTGCTGGATCGGGTCGCCGTCCGCTTCGCCGACCAGGGCCGCCCGGACGACAATCCGGAGAGCTTCAAGGTCCGGCTCGACGCCTACAACCGCAACACCGCGCCGCTGCTGCCCTACTATGCCGACAAGGGCCTGCTCAGCGAGATCGACGGCATGGGGGCCATCGCCACCGTCGCCGCCGCCATCGACGCGGTGCTGGACGGCCCGGCCGCCTGAACCTGACCTGACCGATCCGGTGTCCCGCGCGTTCAGTCGTGCGTGATAGGATCGGCCCGTGACTTCTAAAGCTCCACTGTTGACCAGGGACCGGCTGCGCAAGCTGGGCTTCGTCGTGGGCGTCACCGCGGCGCATCTGGGCGTGTTCAGCATCATGGCCCGCGCCGACGCGCCGGTCCCGCTGCCCGATCCAGCGCCCCCGATCAGCGTCTTCCTGTTCCGGCCACCGCCACCGCCACCGCCCGCAGCCCCTGCGATGACGCAGGGCGGGGGCGCGCCGGCGGCCCCCTCACGCATCCACGTGACGCCCAGACCGGCGGACAAGGCACGTGAGCTGCCTGCGCCGCCCGTTCAGGCCCCCGAGCCGGCGCTGGTCGTCGGCGTGGCTGCGGTCGCCGGCCCGACGCCGGGCATGGGGCAGGGCGGTACGGGCACCGGCAGCGGCACAGGCGAGGGCGACGGGGACGGACCGGGTTCAGGCGGAACCGGACCGATGATCCTGCGCCCGGCCACCTCGGCCGAGATCCAGTCGGTCGCGCCGCCGCGGGTCCGCGGTGTGCGCCGCCCGCCGGGCCGGGTCGTGGTCAATTGCGTCATCCGCATCGATCAGCGCCTGGACGACTGCCGCATCATCGAGGAAAGCCCGCGCGGCTTCGGTTTCGGCGAGCAGGCGCTGCGGGCGACCGCCTTTTTCCGTTATCGCCCGCCGATGACCGCCTCCGGCCGACCGGTCGAAGGGCAGAGGGTCACCACCTTCGTCAATCTGGGGCGTTGAGACCGTCCGGGGCGGCCGACAACCGTTGACGAGCCGTGAATCCCCTGTATAAGGCGCGCTTCCGCGAAGGACGTCGGCGCTCCTGGTCTGTTGACCGGAGCGTTTGTTGCGTCCGTCAACGCGTATCTGGAGAGCTTCGTGGCCCGTATCGCTGGTGTCAACATCCCGACCAACAAGCGCGTAGAGATCGCGCTGCAGTACATCCATGGCATCGGCGCCCACGCCGCCAAGGAAATCACCTCGAAGGTCGGTATCGAATCCGCCCGTCGGGTGAACCAGCTGACCGACGCTGAGGTGCTGCAGATCCGCGAGACCATCGACCGCGATCACACCGTCGAGGGCGATCTGCGCCGCGAGACGTCCATGAACATCAAGCGTCTGATGGACCTGGCCTGCTACCGCGGCCTGCGTCACCGCAAGGGCCTGCCGGTCCGCGGCCAGCGCACCCACACCAACGCCCGCACCCGCAAGGGTCCCGCCAAGCCGATCGCCGGCAAGAAGAAGTAAGACAGACACATGGCCAAGGAACCGGGTCGCGTAAAGAAGCGCGAGCGCAAGAACATCACCTCGGGCGTCGCCCACGTGAATGCGTCCTTCAACAACACCATGATCACGATCACCGATGCCCAGGGCAACGCGATCTCGTGGTCGTCGGCCGGACACATGGGCTTCAAGGGTTCGCGCAAATCGACCCCGTACGCCGCCCAGATGGCCGCCGAAGACGCGGGCAAGAAGGCCCAGGAACACGGCGTCAAGACGCTGGAAGTCAACGTCTCGGGTCCCGGCTCCGGCCGTGAGTCGGCCCTGCGTGCCCTGCAGTCGGTCGGCCTGACCATCACCACCATCCGCGACGTCACGCCGATGCCGCACAACGGTTGCCGTCCGCCCAAGCGCCGCCGCGTCTAAGCGAACTGCGACTGACTATCTATTCCGCCGGTCCTGGCGCGCCTGACGAGGGGCGAGGGACCGGCGCTCCGTTTTCGAGGGACACCCATGATCGAACGTAACTGGCAAGAGCTGATCCGTCCCGAGAAGCCGCAGATCGAGGCGAGCTCCGACCCGCAGCGCAAGTCGCGCCTGGTTGCTGAGCCCCTGGAACGCGGCTTCGGCGTGACGCTCGGCAATGCCCTGCGTCGCGTTCTCCTGTCGTCGCTGCAAGGCGCCGCCGTGACCGCGATCCAGATCGACGGCGTCGTCCACGAATTCTCCTCGCTGGAAGGCGTGCGGGAAGACGTCGTCGACATCGTGCTGAACATCAAGCAACTGGCGCTGCGCATGCACGCTGAAGGCCCCAAGCGCATGACCCTGCGCGCCACGGGCCCCGGTGCCGTCACGGCCGGCCAGATCGACGTCCCCGCGGACATCGAGGTGCTGAACCCCGACCACGTGATCTGCACGCTGGACGAGGGCGCTTCGGTGCGCATGGAACTGACCGTCCAGAACGGCAAGGGCTATGTCGCCTCCGAGCTGAACCGTCCGGAAGACGCGCCGATCGGCCTGATCGCCGTCGACGCCCTGTATTCGCCGGTCAAGCGCGTCGCCTATCGCGTCGAGCCCACCCGTCAGGGCCAGTCGCTGGACTATGACAAGCTGATCCTCGAGGTCGAAACCAACGGCGCTGTTTCGCCGGTGGACGCCGTGGCCTACGCCTCGCGCATCCTCCAGGACCAGCTCCAGATCTTCATCACCTTCGACGAGCCCAAGAAGGCCGTGGAAGCCATCGACGGCAAGCCGGACCTGCCCTTCAACCCGGCCCTGCTGAAGAAGGTGGACGAGCTGGAACTGTCGGTGCGTTCCGCCAACTGCCTGAAGAACGACAACATCGTCTACATCGGCGACCTGATCCAGAAGACCGAGGGCGAAATGCTTCGCACCCCGAACTTCGGCCGCAAGTCGCTGAACGAGATCAAGGAAGTTCTCGCGACGATGGGCCTCTCGCTCGGCATGGATGTGCCGAACTGGCCGCCCGAAAACATCGAAGACTTGGCCAAGAAGTTCGACGACCAGATCTAGTTTCAACCCTCCGCCCTTGATCCATCCGGATCGCGGAGCGGTTAGAATGTGAGAACCCCAGGTCCGGTGCTCCGGAAACCAGGGTGAGTAGGAGAGACCCCGATGCGCCACGGCGCCGCCTATCGCAAGCTCGGTCGTACGAGCGCACACCGGACCGCCATGTTCGCCAACATGGCTGCGTCGCTGATCAAGCATGAGCAGATCACGACCACGCTTCCCAAGGCGAAGGAACTGCGTCCCTTCGTCGAGAAGCTGGTCACGCTCGCCAAGAAAGGCGATCTGCACGCGCGTCGTCAGGCCATCAGCCACGTCCGTGACGTGCCGCAGGTGGGCAAGCTGTTCGAAACGATCGGCCCGCGCTACGCCGACCGTAACGGCGGCTACATCCGCATCATGAAGGCCGGCTACCGTCACGGCGACAACGCCGCGATGGCCGTGATCGAGTTCGTCGATCGCGACACCGCCGCCAAGGGCCTGGACTCGGGTCCGGTCTATGCGATCGAGGGCGACGAAGAAGCGTAAGCCGCTTCCCGTCAGGGGCTTGAGAAAAGGGCGGCCGGTGCAAACCGGCCGCCCTCTTTCGTTTCCGGAAAGGCGCGATCGGTATGAGCGACGAGATCAGGAAAGTGGCCGGGTGCGCCGTGCTGCTGTGCACGCCAGACGGGCCGCGTCTTTCCAGCGAGGCTGACGCTCTCGATCTGGTGGGCAGCCTCTGGGGACAGGAGGTCGACTGTCTGGCTCTGCCCACGGCCCGGCTGAGCGAAGACTTTCTCAAGTTGAGAACCGGGCTGGCCGGCGCGGTGATCCTGAAATTCGTCAACTACCGCGTTCGGTTGGCGATCGTCGGAGACGTATCGGCCGAGACGGCGGCAAGCGACGCCCTTCGAGACTTCGTGCGCGAGTCCAACGCCGGCGACCGGGTCTGGTTCGTGCCGGATCTGGCTGCGTTTGAGACCCGCCTCGCTGCGCGGGGCTGAACGGCCGGCCCCGCCGCCGCCCGGGACACCCTGCTGCGCCCGGACAGAAATGCCGCTCTGACGGCTATTCCTTCGACAGGTCCTGCTTCCGGAACCAGGCCAGGGCACCGATCAGCGGCAGGATCGTCCACAGCGCCAGCCCGGTCAGCGAACGCCACACTGTCTCATCCGTGAGAGGCGCGGCCAGGGCACCGGGTGCCACGGCGGCCTTCAGGGTGTCATAGGCCAGACCCGGCAGGAGCAGCTGCGGCAGCCACATCTGCGGCTCCCAACCCAGCAGCGGCATGGCGGTGCCGATGATCCCCTGAACAAAGCCGAGGGCCCAGGGCACGAACAGCGCGGCCAGCAGCGAGCGGGTCATCACCGCCGTCAGCAGGGCGATCATCGTGAACTGGACGATGCGCACATAGGACAACAGCCAGACGAGGGCGGCTTGCCCGGCTTCAGCGCCGTCCATCGAGAAGCTCATGCCGCGGTCATAGATCACCGCCTGGGCAATCCCGAAAACGAAGCTGGCGGCCAGGAACGTGAGGCTCACGGCGATCGCCAGCAGCTTGACCAGTCCGACCTTGGCGAGGATCAGCGAGATACGGTCGTTGCGCGCGCTGATCAGCCGCCATGACTCCCAGCGGTAGTCGCCGGCATAGATGGTCGCCGCGCCGATCAGCATGCAGATCAGGATCACACCGTTGGCGCTGCCCGCAGCCGCGAACGAGAAGGCCTCAGCCAGATTCACGGCCTCGGTCGAGGCGGGGAGGGTCAGTCCGGCCGCCTGGGCGGCCTCCTCGCCCTTGGACTTGCTGATCATGTGGAAGAAGACGCCGCCGACCGCGAACAGCAGGGGCGTCAGCACGACGCTGACGAACACCTGCATCCGGTTGAGCGAGAACCGGTAGACCTCGGCCCGGATTGCATCAGCCAGCATGGGGGGCCTCCGGGGCGCGGACAGAGCCGGTTTCGGTGAAGAAGACGCTTTCCAGATCGGCACCAACCCAGCGGGCCTCGTCGATCTCGATCCCTGCTTCCACGAGCGCGCGGATCAGGGAGGGGCCCTCGGCGCGGGGGACGTTGGCCAGCACGCCGGCACCGTCCCGCGAACCGCGGGCACCGAGGATGCTGAGGACCTGCTCGGCAGGCTTCACCGACAGGCGCAGTTGCTCGCCGGACGCCGTCAGCTCGCTGACCGCGCCTTCGCGCACCAGCCGCCCCTTGTGCATGATCGCCACGCGGTCGCAGATGCGTTGCACCTCCTGCAACTGATGGCTGGCCAGGACCACGGTCACGCCGTCGTTGTCGGCGAGCGACCGGATCAGGGCGCGCATCTCCTGGATGCCGGGCGGGTCCATGCCGCTGGTGGGTTCATCCAGAATTACCAGCTCCGGCTTGCTCATCAGCGCGGCGGCGACGCCCAGCCTTTGCAGCATGCCGACCGAGAAGCCCTTGACCTTGCGGTCGGCGGCTTCGGTCAGGCCGACGCGTTCCAGCCAGCCGGGAATGTCCACCTCGGCACCCACGCCGTGTTCCAGCGCCAGCCAGCGCAGCACCTGGCGCGCGGTCATGTAGGGCGGGAAGCGCGGCGTCTCGATCATCGAGCCCATGCGCCGCATGGACGCGACCTGGCCCACAGCCCCGCCCATCACCGCCGCCGATCCTTCCGTGGGCCGGATCAGGCCCAGCAGGATGCGGAACAGGGTCGACTTGCCGGCCCCGTTGGGCCCCAGCACGCCATACACCCCGCCTCGCGGTATGGAGAGATCCAGCCCGTCGAGGGCGCGGACGGTTCCGTAGGTCTTGGTGAGCCCACGCGTTTCGATCACGGCTGTCATGCACGCAGCTTGGCCTCGCCGAGCGGCGCGGCGCAAGCCGTCACGGCATTAAGCTTTCGCAACCTCGGCTTGCGCGATGGCCATGCCGAAGCAGATCAACTCCCCGTCGGGAGCGAGGACCAGCAGTTCGCGCTGGCCATAGGGCTTGTCCGCCGGACCGTGCACGTCGCCGGGGGGCAGGGTGTCGAGCTTCGGCTTCAGCTCGGCGTAAAGGGCGTCCACGTCGCGCACGTCGATATAGTAGGCGAAACGCCGATGGCCCGGCGTCGCCTCGCCGTCCTCCGCCTGTAACAGACGAAATCCGACCGTCTCGCGATGGATGTAGGCGTAGCCCGGCTGCCGGAAAGGCACGGTGAAGCCGAGGATGTCGGTGAAGAAGTCCAGCGCCTTCTGCAGGTCCGCGACGTGCAGGAACGGCGTCACCTGAAGGAAGTTGGTCATGGTGGCCTCCGTCGTCAGTGTGCCACGGGGCTGACGCCGACGCACGCGTCCGCTAGAAGGCCCTCCCGCCCGGAAAGCCCCATGTCCGCCCTGTCCCGCCTCCGTTCCCACCGCGCCGCGCTCGCCTTCATCTTCGTGACGGCGGTGCTCGATATCGTGGCCATGGGGATCATCATTCCGGTGCTGCCCGGCTTGATCGAGGATTTCGTCGGCTCCAACGCCCAGGCGGGCATCATCAATGGCGTCTTCGTGGCTCTGTGGGCCGGGATGCAGTTCATCTGCTCGCCGATCATCGGCTCGTTGTCGGACCAGTACGGCCGGCGGCCTGTGATCCTGATCAGCTGCGCCGGCCTGGCGCTCGACTATGTGCTCATGGCCGTGGCACCGGACCTTTGGTGGCTGGCGCTGGGGCGGATCATCGCCGGCATCACCTCGTCCAGCTTCACCACCGTCTATGCCTATATGGCCGACATCACCGCCCCGGAGAAACGCGCCCGCGCCTATGGCCTGATCGGCGCGGCCTTCTCCGCCGGCTTCGTGCTGGGGCCGATTTTCGGCGGTTTCCTCGGCGAATTCGGGCCGCGGGTTCCGTTCTGGTTCGCCGCCGCCCTGTCGGCCGTGGCCTTCTTCTATGGCCTGCTGGTCCTGCCCGAGAGCCTGCCCGTCGAGAAGCGGATGGCGTTCGGCTGGAAGCGGGCCAATCCCGTCGGCGCGTTGATCCTGTTGAAGCGGCACACCGAGCTCAGCGGCCTCGCGGTCGTGAATTTCCTGCTCTATTTCGCCCACCACCTCTTCTCGGCGGTCTTCGTCCTGTACGCCGCCTACCGCTACAGCTGGGGCCCGCGCGAGGTCGGCCTGCTGCTGGCCCTTGTCGGCGTGCTGGACATGCTGGTGCAGGGGGTTCTGGTCGGGCCGGTTGTCAAACGGCTGGGCGACCGGATGACCATGGTCCTGGGCCTGGTCGGCGGCACGGTCGGCATCGCGGCCATGGGCTGGGCCCCGGATGGTCTGATGTTCATCCTCGCCATGCTGCCCAACGCCCTGTGGGGCCTGGCCATGCCGACCCTGCAATCCCTCATGACGCGCCGGGTCGGCGAGGACGAACAGGGCCAGCTCCAGGGCGCCAATATGAGCGTCGCCTCCATCGCCGGGGTCATGTCGCCGCTGTTCTTCGGCTGGGTCTATTCCTTCTCGGTGGGCGACGGCGCGATCGGCACGCGGCTGTGGATCGCGGAGACGCTGGCCTTCGCATCCGACGGGGTCCAGCGCGCCGCCGTGCGGCTCCTGACCGATCCGGGCCTGGCCTTCTATCTGGCCGCCGTCGCCCTGTTGCTGGCGGCGCTGATCGGCTGGTGGGTGGGCCGTCAGGCCGAGCGTCAGGAATCGGCAGCCGCCGGGCCGGCTCCGATGCCTTGATACGGTCCAGAATCCGGAGCGGAATAGCGGTGCTTTCGTTCTCCTGACCTGCCGGATGACCATGAAAACACCTGCCGTCGCCCTCGCCGCCGTCCTGATCCTTGCCGGCCTCGGCCACCCGACCGACAGCGTCGCCCAGGACGGGGTCTTCGCAGACGACCGCGTCGTCCCCGGCGATGCCCTGGCGATGAAGTCCAGCTTCGCGCCCGTGGTGCGGACCGCCGCGCCCGCCGTGGTCAATGTCTCCGCGCGCGGCGTCCAGCAGGTCCAGGACCCGTTCTGGTCGATGTTCGGCCAGGGCCCCCGCGCCCAGCAGGTGGGTTCGGTCGGATCGGGCGTCATCGTCCGGGCCGACGGGGTGGTGGTGACCAACTATCACGTCATCAACGGCATGCAGCAGATCAAGGTCGTGCTGAACGACCGGCGCGAGTTCGACGCCCGCATCATCCTCGCCGACGAGCGCTCCGACATCGCCGTGCTTCAGCTTGAAGGCGTCAATGAGCGGTTGCCGACGCTGAACATCGATGACCGCGAGGAACAGGAGGTCGGTGATCTGGTCCTGGCCATCGGCAATCCGTTCGGGGTCGGCCAGACGGTGACCAACGGCATCATCTCGGCCCTGAACCGGACCGAGACCGGCATTTCCGACAGCGGCTCCTTCATCCAGACCGATGCGGCCATCAATCCGGGCAATTCCGGTGGCGCCCTGGTCGACATGGACGGCGACCTGATCGGCATCAACACGGCCATCTTCTCCCGTTCGGGCTCGTCCTCGGGCGTCGGCTTCGCCGTGCCTGCCGCGGCGGTGCGTCGGGTGGTGGACTCCGCCGTCGGCGGTGCCACGGCCGTGATCCGCCCCTGGCTGGGCGTGAAGGGCGAAACCGTCAGCGCCGACATGGCCCGCAGTCTCGGCCTTGAGCGGCCGCAGGGTCTGGTGGTCACCGAGGTCTGGCCGAACGGCCCCGGCGACCGCGCCAGCCTGCAACTGGGCGACGTCATCACTGCTATCGACGGCGCCGAGGTCAACGACCAGGGCGGTCTGAATTTCCGCGTCGGCACCCGTGAGCCCAATGAGACGGTCCGCGTGTCCGTGCTGCGCGACGGCCGACCGCTGGTCGTCGATGCGCGCGTCCAGCGCCTCCCCGGCGATGCAGATGTAGACGGGGCGATGGTGATCCAGTCGGGCGGCCTGACCGGCGCGCAGGTTCTGGCGCTCAATCCGGCCCTCGCCGACAGCCTGGGCGGGGATCCCTTCGCCAGCGGGGTCGTGGTCGGTCGGGTCGCGTCCAACAGCTATGCCCGGCGCGGCGTCGGCCTGCAGACCGGCGATGTGATCATGGCGGTCAACGACCGCCCGGTGACCTCGCCGCAGCAACTGGCCAACCTGCCGCGCGGCTCCCAGCTGCTGGTCGAGCGCCGCGGACAGCGCGGCGTCCTGGTGGTGCGCTGACGGGGAGCTAGGCCTTGATCGGGCTCGCGATCGACCAGCAGTGGCCGAACGGGTCCATCAGCCGGCCGTAGCGGTCGCCCCAGAATTGATCGGCCAGGGGCATGACCGGGATACCGCCCGCCAGCAGGGCGCGCCCCCACCAGTCGTCGGCGTCATCGACCTGCAGATGCAGGGCGATGCCCTTGGGGACGACGTCGGCCTCCTGGCCATATTCGGGGAATTCATCCGACAGCATGATCAGGCCGCCATTGATCAGCAGCCGGCTGTGCATCAGCCGCTCGCCGTCTTCGGCCAGATTGCGAAACAGCTCTTCGGCGCCGAAGGCCGCGCGATAGAACTCCACGGCCGCCTGGCCGCCTCGCGACGGTATGGTCAGATAGGGGATGACGCCGCCCGGCGGGATGAGGTTGGGTTCGGCCATGTCGGTCTCCTGTGCCGTCCCCACACTAACGCGTGAAAAGCGCGCCCGGAACGCCTATCTGTGAGCGTCCATGACTGACCTGTTTGAAGCCTCCGGCATCCATCCCCCTGACGCCCCGCTGGCCGATCGCCTGCGGCCCCGCACGCTTGAGGAGGTGGTGGGTCAGGATCATCTGCTGGGGGAGGGCGGACCGATCCGCCGGATGGTCGAGGCCGGCCGTCTGGGGTCGATGATCCTGTGGGGGCCGCCGGGCACCGGCAAGACCACCATCGCCCGCCTGCTGGCCCAGGCCGCGGGCTATCAGTTCCAGCAGATCAGCGCCGTCTTCTCCGGTGTCGCCGATCTGAAGAAGGCCTTCGAGGCCGCTCGCATGCGCCGCGCCGCCGGCCAGTCGACCCTGCTGTTCGTCGACGAGATCCACCGCTTCAACCGCGCCCAGCAGGACGGTTTCCTGCCCTTCGTGGAGGAGGGGATCGTCACCCTCGTCGGGGCCACGACCGAGAACCCGTCGTTCGAGTTGAACGGGGCGTTGCTGTCGCGGTCGCAGGTCTATGTGCTCAAGCGACTGGACGATGCGGCGCTTGATCAACTGTTGATTCGAGCCGAGGCGCAGGAGGGTAAGGCCCTGCCGCTGACGCCGGAGTCGCGCCACGCCCTGCTGGCCCTGGCGGACGGGGACGGCCGCTATCTGCTGACCATGTCAGAGGTGCTATTCGACCTGACCTCGGTCGAGCCGCTCGATGTGCAGGCGCTCGCCGGCATCCTGCAGAAGCGCGCGCCTGCTTACGACAAGAGTAGAGAAGAACACTATAACCTCATATCGGCGCTTCATAAATCTGTTCGCGGCTCAGACCCTGACGCGGCCCTCTACTGGCTGGCGCGGATGCTGAACGGCGGCGAGGATCCGCTCTATCTGGCACGCCGGATCGTGCGCATGGCGGTCGAGGACATCGGCGAGGCGGACCCTCTGTCCCTGCTGGTCGCCAACGCCGCCAAGGACACCTACGACTTCCTCGGCTCTCCCGAAGGCGAACTGGCCCTCGCCCAGGCCGTCGTCCATCTCGCCACCGCGCCCAAGTCGGTCGGCGTCTATGAGGCCTTCAAGGCGGCCAAACGGGCGGCCGCCGAAACCGGTTCGCTGATGCCTCCGGCCCACATCCGCAACGCCCCGACCAGGCTGATGAAGTCGCTCGGCTACGGTCAGGGCTATCAGTACGACCCCGATACGCCGGAAGGTTTCTCCGGTGCCAACTTCTTCCCCGACGGGATGGAGCGCCGCGTGTTCTACGCCCCGAAAGGCGAGGGGCATGAGGCCAAGGTCAAGGAACGGCTGGAACGCTGGGCGGCGATGCGGGCCGCGCGGCAGGGCGAGGCATGAACCTCAACCAGGTCACCGTCGAGGTCTCCGACATTCCCCGCGCCCGCGCCTTCTACCAGCGGCTCGGGCTGGAACTGATCGTGTCCAGCGACCACTACGCCCGCTTCCTCTGCCCGGGCGGTGCGACCTTCTCGATCCACCTCGCCGAGGTCCCCGCACCCGGCGGGACCATGGTCTATTTCGAGTGCGATGACCTCGATGATCGGGTCGCCGCCCTCAAGGCCGCCGGCGTCGATTTCGACAGTGACACGGTGGACCAGAGCTGGCTCTGGCGCGAGGCCCGGCTTCGTGACCCTGACGGCAATCGCCTGTGCCTGTATTTTGCCGGCGAAAACCGCGTGAATCCACCGTGGCGGGTCGCGCCTGCCTGACGTTGCCGTAACAGTGGTTTTGGGACTACCGTCCCCCTCATCGATCAACCTTGGGAGGGGACCATGACCGATATGACTGTGAAAACGCCCTGGCACCTGTGGGCGGTAGGCGTCATCGCCGTGCTGTGGAATGCCTACGGCGGCTACGACTACACGATGAGCATGACCCAGGGGGCCGCCTATATGGCGACCGCGGGCATGACGCCGGACCAGATCGCCTACTATGAGGCCATGCCGGTCTGGATGACCGCCATCTGGGCTGTGGGCGTCTGGGGCGGGGTGCTGGGCTCGCTCCTGCTATTGCTGCGCAACAAGCTGGCCTTTCCGGTCTTCGCCGCCTCATTCGGGGCCTTCCTGCTCAGCCTGCTCTACACCTATGGCCTCAGCGACGGTGGCAAGGTGATGGGCTTCATGATGCAGGACGGGGTCAAGGTGGCCTCGTCGATGATCGTGATCATGAACGTCGTCATCGCCGCCGGCTGCGCCTTCTTCACCTGGTACGCCTGGACGATGTCGAAGCGCGGCGTCCTGCGTTGAGCCCGAAGCGGCGCGTCTGGCATCTCTGGCTGGTCGGCGGTCTCGCGCTCCTGGTCTGGACGCAGGGGGCCTGGGACTGGCTGATGATGACCAGACGCGACGCGGGCTATCTGGCCACGGTCCCGGCGGACTGGCAGGCGTTGGTGTTTGGCCAGCCGCTCTGGGTCAGCATCGCCTGGGCGGTCGCGGTATGGGGCCTCTTCTTCGGCGCGGTCAGCCTGTGGCTGGGTCGCGTCTGGGCTGCATGGCTGCTGACGGTCGCTGCCGCCGCCATCATGCTGGATCAGGCCTATGTCTATGTCCTGCACCCTGATGCGGCCGCCTGGCGGGCCCAGGGGATCGGGATGCCGATCATCCTCTGTCTGGTCTTCGCAGGCTTCGCTGCCTACGCATGGGTCATGGCGAAGCGGGAGCTGCTGCGCTAAGCGGGCGCGGTGACCGACCGTACCCCCGTCTCCCTGAGCGAAGCTGACATCGCCGCCGTCCGCTCGTGGGTGATCCACGAGGACGAGGCCGTCATCGCCTTCAACAAGCCCGCCGGCCTGTCCAGCCAGGGCGGTCGCATCCAGGCCCATACGCTGGACGACCTGCTGTGGGCCTTTGCCCGCTCGAACGGAAAGCGGCCTGACCTGGTGCACCGGCTCGACCGCGACACCTCGGGCGTCATCCTCGCCGCCAAAACCAAGCCCGCCGCCGGCTTCTTCGGCAAGGCCATGCAGGCGCGGCGGTTCAGGAAGACCTATCTGGCCCTGCTGTCCGCCGCGCCCGAGCCGCGCGCCGGGACCATCGAAACACCGCTGCTGCGGCAGGAGATCGGCCGCGAGAGCTATATGCGCGCGGTCACGGCCGACACGCCGGGTGCCCAGGCCGCGCTGAGCCGCTACCGCACCCTGTCGGCCTCGGATGACGGGGCGCTGGTCGAACTGGACCCCGCCACCGGCCGGATGCACCAGCTGCGCGTCCACATGGCCTCGATCGGTCGCCCGCTGGCTGGCGACGCCCGTTATGGCGGGGCGCTGACGTTCGCGGGTCGGGGCGCGCCGCGGCTGATGCTGCATGCGGCGAAGCTGGTGTTTCCCCATCCCGAAGGCGGCTACCGCACGGTCGAGGCCCCGCCACCGGAGGATTTCGAGGCGCTGAAGGCGGCGGCGGGTCTGTAGGCACCCCTCCACCATGCTTCGCATGGTCCCCCTCCCCATTGCATGGGGAGGAGACGGGCGGCGCCTCTTGTCTCCTCCCTGTCCGCGAAGCGGATGGGGAGGGGGACCATGCGAAGCATGGTGGAGGGGTGGAACCCGCGCCCCTGTCCCGACGCTTCTCCCATGGACGCCCGGAGACCCGCCATGAGCCGCCTGACCCTTCCCCTGATCGCCGCTGCCGGTCTTGCGCTGTCAGCCTGCGCCAGCCTCGCCCCCTATGGTGCGCAGATGGGGCCGGGCGGGCAGGGCTATGCCGAGCAGCGGATTGAATCCAACCGCTTCCGCGTCACCTACAACGGTGTCGGTGCGCCCGGGCCGGTGATGGACATGGCCCTGCTGCGCGCGGCCGAGCTGACCACCGCCGAGGGCTATGACTGGTTTGAAGTGACCCAGCGCTGGACCGACGGCCGCGCTGGACAGCGCCGGCGGTATGCGACCCAGCCTCGGGGTCAGCTACGGCGCCGGTCGCGGATCGGGACGCTACGGCAGCTACTCAACCTCGGGCGTCGGCGTCGGGGTGGGCCTGAATTTCAGCGGCCCGTCGCCGACCTCGACCACGCTCGAGGTGGTGATGGGGAACGGGTCGAAACCGGACCGCCCGAACGCCTACGACGCCCGGAGCGTTCAGGACGGGCTGCGGCCGTAGGGGTGATTGGTGGTTGGTGATTGGTGATTTCGGCGCTTCTGTCGGCGGAGGGGCGGCGCCGCCTGCGCCACCGCACAGGCGGCGGCCAGCCACCCATCACCAACCACCAATCACTTCTTCTCAGCGGCCGCCGCGCGTCAGGGCCCGGTATTCGACCAGCCGCTCCTTGTCGCGTCGGACCTGGTCGGCGACGGCGTTGTCGACGTCCAGCGAGGCGTAGCGGACCCAGCCGTCGACGCCCAGCTTGTCCTGGATCGCCGCCGTCGGCGTGCGCCAGCGGAAATAGGACAACCAGCTGACCAGCAGGCCGAGCACGGCCGCCAGCCCCTGCAGGGCGCGGAAGCCGACTTCGCCGGTGGCCGGCGCGGGCTCGAGCGCCAGCACCGTGAGCCCGACGATCAGCACCAGCGGCGTCATGATCCGCTGGGCCCAGCGCATCCAGTAGCGCTCGCGGCGCACGCGCCACAGCTCCATCTGGACGTGCTTTTCGAGGTATTCCATCCGCGCGCCCAGCCACATGGTCAGCCGCGTCAGATACAGGGCGCGCTGGCCCCAGGCCTTGCCGTCGTTGGCGAACTGGGTTTCGGCCTGGTCGGCCATGGCGCGGGCGCTGGTGAACAGGTTCTGCAGCTCGCGGGTCCGCTGCACGATCTCCCGTGACAGCTCATAGGAGTCGTTCTCGAGCTGGAACCGGTACTGGATGAACAGCACCGCCTGCAGACCCCAGTAGAGGCCGAAGGCGGCGATCATGGCACCGGCGGCCAGACCCAGACCCATCGCCGCGGACCCGGTCCAGCTTGTGAACCAGCCCGGGCCGAGAATGGCGAGGGCGGCGAAGGCGACCAGCGCGCCGGCCTGGCTCAGCCGCTTGACCGTGACATGGGTCACCAGCGCCTTGAACACCCGCCGGCCGTAGCCGTGGATGCGGCTGCGGATGTCGGTGTCGACCGGGAACCGCTCCTCGATCTGACGGCTGAACAGCACGTGGAAGCGGTCCGGTTTTCCGTCGGTCTCCCAGAAGGGGAAGATGTCGAGCGGCTGGTTGAAATATTCGTCGATATGCGAGCCGACGATCGCCTCGGCCTCGGGCGTGGCGGAGAAATATTCGCTCTCGGAGATGGGGCGCAGGATGCCGTCACCGCCGCGCAGGGCTTCGCGGCCGTGGCTCGGCGTCGCCGGCGGAACGGCCCGGTTCGGGCTGTCCTGGGCTCCGCGCGGCGGCGGATTCGGCGCAGCCTGCAGCCGGGCGTCCGCGCCATGGCCACCGTGGCCGCCGTCATGCGGCGCCCCGTGGCTGTCATGCCCGTGGGCATCGTGTCCGTGGCTGTGATCGTCGTGCGACATGGCGCTTCGGCGGTCCCTTGAGTCGTCAGCCCGTCAGTATGGCAGATCGCGCCGCCGGGCGGACGGCGTTCTCCCTTGGCGCGAAGCCGCGCCATGTCGCTAGATATCGGCGTTAACCCTGCCTCGCGGCAAGTGAAGTTTCGGTCAGAACGGATATCGCGCCATGGCGGCCGCGCACGCCAGCAGCGGAAGCAGCAGCAAGGCCTCAAGTCCGACCCACTGGCGCGCCCGCTTCAGCTCGACGGCAGGCGGCGTGAACGGGGCCGCGCCTGCCGCGGCCTTGCGCCAGCGAAGGATCAGCAGGGTCGGCCCGATGGACAGCAGGCCGATGGCCAGGAACAGGCCCACCTTGCTCCAGAAGAACGGGTTTTCGGCGTAGTAGGCCCAGCCCTTGCCCCCCCAGATCACCCGGCAGACGCCGATGGCGATGACGAGACCCGCGACCAGGCCGTAGACTCCGTCAATCTTCGCCAGCCGGACCGGATCCACCACGCCGTCCTTCAGGGCCAATCCTTCCATCGCCAGCAGGGCGACAAGCCCGAAGGCCGCGATGTGATGGGCAATGGCCAGTCCAAGATCGAGCACGTCAGACTCCTTCGCTTTGACGCCGGGTCGAGTATAAGCCCCGCACCATGACACGTTTTCTCATCGTTGCAGCCGGGGGCGCCCTCGGCGCTGTCGCCCGCTACGGGGTCGGCGTCTGGACCACGCGATTGTTTCCGGCTGCGCAGTGGCCGTGGGCCACGCTGACGGTCAATGTTGCCGGCGGCCTGCTGATGGGGCTGCTGGCCGGCTGGCTGGCCTTCCGGGGCGGGGCTTACAGCGAGAGCCTGCGCCTGTTCGCCGCCGTCGGCGTGCTGGGCGGCTTCACCACCTTCTCGGCCTTTTCGCTGGAGGCGGCGCTGATGATCGAGCGCCGTCAATTGGCCATGGCGGGCGGTTACGTCGCCGCCTCGGTGATCCTGTCGATCGCCGCCCTGTTTATCGGCCTGATGGTCGCCCGCCGCGCCTTCGGAGCCGCCCTTTGACTGACGAACCCATCCAGGAAGCCGAACCCGCTCCCAAGCGCGAGGTGCTGACCATCTATGTCGCGGAGGCCGAGGACGGCATCCGGCTGGACCGCTGGTTCCGTCGGCGCTGGCCGCACCTGTCCAACATCCAGGTGCAGAAGATGGCCCGCAGCGGCCAGATCCGCGTCGACGGCGCCCGGATCAAGCCCGAAGGCCGCCTGACCGCCGGTGCCGCCGTGCGCGTCCCGCCGATCCCCGACGACACCTCGCGTCAGGCCGGCGACGTCCACACCCTCAGCGCCCAGGACATCAAATTCGCGAAATCCCTCGTGCTCTACGAGGACGACATGGTCATCGCCATCAACAAGCCCCACGGCCTCGCCGTCCAGGGCGGCACCAAGACCAGCCGGCACGTCGACCGCCTGCTGTCGGCCTGGGGAGAGGGGATGGACCGCCCGCGTCTGGTGCACCGCCTCGACCGCGACACCTCCGGTGTCCTGTTGCTCGGCAAGGGGCCCGAGGCGGCCAAGCGCCTGGCCGGGGCCTTCGCCCGGCGTCAGGCCAAGAAGACCTACTGGGCCATCGTCATCGGCAACCCCAAGCCCGCCGCCGGCCAGATCGACATGCCGCTGAAGAAGACCGGCATCAACGATTTCGAGATGATGCGCCCGGCCGACCGCAAGGATCCGCGCGCCGAACCGGCCGAGACCGCCTTCGCCACCATCAGCCGCGCCGCCCACCGCGCCTCGTGGATGGCCCTGCGCCCCTTCACTGGCCGGACCCACCAGCTGCGCGCCCATATGGCGGGCATCGGCCATCCGATCCTCGGCGATCCCAAATACGGGGATGAGAAGTCGAAAGAGCTGTCGGGCCCGCTGAAGCTGCAACTCCACGCCCGCAGTATCGAGCTGGAGCACCCGCGCGGCGGCATGCTGAAGGTCGAGGCCCCCCTGAGCCCCGAAATGCGCGCCGGCTTCATCCATTTCGGCTTCGAGGAAGCCGAAGGGAACGAGAGTGATCCGTTCGAAGGGGTCCGCCGCCAGCGATGAGACCCCTCGCCGTCTTCGACATCGACGGAACCCTCGTCGACAGCCGCGCCTCGATCCATCGCGCCGCCTGCGAGGCCGCGCGGGACATCGGCCTGCCCGAGCCTGAGTACGACCGGGTGCGCCAGATCGTCGGCCTGTCGCTCGAGCACGCCATGGCGGTGCTGGAGCCGGGGCTCGATGCGCCGACCCTGGCCCGGTTCGTCGCCGGCTTCCGCGCCAGCTTCAACCGCATGTACCAGGAGGGGCACGAGGAGCCCCTCTATCCGGGGGCCATGGAGACCGTGCGTCGGCTGCACCGGGACGGCTGGCGGCTGGCGCTGGCGACGGGCCAGAACCGCCGCGGCGTGGCCCGCAATCTGGCCCGTGAGGGCTGGGCCGACCTGTTCATCTCCTCCCACTGCGCCGAGGACGGCCCCGGCAAGCCGGACCCGGCCATGCTCCACGCCGCCATGGCCGCCTGCGACGCCTGTCCGGCCACGACGATCATGATCGGCGACACCGCCCATGACATCGAGATGGCGATCAATGCCGGCGTCCTGCCGCTGGGCGTGGCCTGGGGCTTCCATACGGTCGAGGAACAGCAGGCCGCCGGGGCCCGCCACGTCGCCCGATCCTTCGCCGAACTGACCGTGGTGCTGGACGGCTTCGCCGACCTGACCCGCGCCGCCTGAGACCGACATGCCCCACATCCCGCCGCTGGACCCCAACGTCGCCGCCCGCAAGGGTTTCCGCGAGTCCGAGGAGCGACTGAAGCGCTTCTGGAAGGCGGTCGACGTGCTTGAAGGGGAGGGTGGCTGGGCCGTTACGCTGGACGGGCGCACGCCGAAGACGCCGGCCCACGCCCCGCTGCGCCTGCCCACCGAGGCCGCCGCGCGGCTGGCGGCGGACGAATGGGCCGCCCAGGGCGAGTTCATCGATCCCGCGACCATGCCCGCCACCCGTCTGGCCTCGACCGCCATCGACCGGGTCTCGCAGGTCCGCGAGGCCGTGGCCGAAGAGATCGCCGCCTTCGCCGGCTCGGACCTGCTCTGCTACCTCGCGGAGCATCCGACCTCCCTGGCCGTCGAACAGGCCCGCGAATGGACGCCCTGGCGTGACTGGGCGGCGCTGGAACTGGGCGTGGTGCTGGAGCCCGCCGAGGGCATCGTCCATCGGCCGCAGGACCCCGCCGCGATCGCCCGCGTCGCCGAACTGGCCCTGCGCCTCGACGACTTCGCCTTGACCGGACTGGCCTTGGCCACGCCGCTGCTGGGCTCGGCCGTGCTGGCTATGGCGCTCCAGCGCGGCGTTCTGGCCGGCGAGGCCGCCTTCGAGCTCAGCCGCCTCGACGAGGCCTTCCAGGAACGCCAGTGGGGCGTCGACGCCGAGGCCGCCGAACGCACCGCCGCCCGCCGCGCCGAAGCCGTCATGCTGGACCGCTGGTTCCGCGCGCTGGGCTGACTTTCCAATCCGGAAAATAATCACTTGACGAAGTGGAAAGTGAAGCTCACTTTCCAATCCAGAAAGTGAGATATCCGCCATGGGCAACGACCCCACTCCCGCCGAGGCGCTCGCGTCGATCGAGACCGCCCGCGGCGCGCTGAATGACCGCCTGCAGATCCACTGGTCCTACGATCTCCTCTATGGTCTCGCCTGCGGCCTACTGGTCGCCGGACAGGGGCTGCCCCAGCCGTATGCGGTCCTCACGGTGCCGATCGCCCTGGGCGGCCTGGCGCTGATGATCCGCTGGTGGAAGGCGAAGACGGGCTTCTGGGTCGACGGCTTCTCGCCGAAGAGCGCCCGCTGGGTCGCCGTCGGCCTCGGCGCCCTCCTGATCAGCCTGATGCTCGGCAGCCTCTATCTGACCCGCGTGGCTGACCTCTGGTGGGGTCCGCTGGTGACGGGCGGGATCGCCGCGGTCGTCGCCATGGTCGCCTCGCGCCTGTGGATGCGCGCCTACCGCCGCGATCTGTCGCGGTCGGCGGTATGAGCCGGAAAGCGAGATCAGACATGGCTGATGATATCGATCCCCGCGAGGCCCTGGCCTCAATCCATGAAGCCCGCGCCGGGGTTGGGCGCAGCATGGACTATCCCCCCGCCTGGGACATCGTCTTCGGCCTCCTCGTCGCGGCCATGGTCACGGCCCAGGGCCTGCCACAGATTTCGATCGCCCTCGTCCTGCTGGGCACGCTCGCCGGCCTGTTTTGGATGATGAAATGGTGGCGCGATCGTTTCGGCTGGTGGGTCAGTGCCTATGCGCCGAAGCGGGCCCGCTGGATCGCCTACGGCATGTTGCCGCCGTTCTTCGGCTGTCTCGGCCTGTCGGGCTGGACCCGGCTGTTCGACGGACCCTGGTGGGCACCGTTCCTGGGCGGCGCACTGGCCTTCGTCATCGTGATCGTCTTCGGCCGCTGGTGGGCGCACGTCTATCGCAGGGAGCTGGCCGGGGGCGGTCAATGAGCGCCCGGCCTGTGCCCGTGTTCGACCCTGTCATCCACGCCCCCGGGCGGCTGCAGATCTGCGCCATCCTTTCCAGCGTGGACAGCGCCGAGTTCGCCATGCTGCGCGACGCCATCAAGGTCTCGGACTCTGTCCTCTCCAAACACCTGAAACAGCTGGAGGAGGCAGGCCATGTCGCCCTCACCAAGGCCGCCGAGAACGGCCGCCAGCGCACCTGGATCAGCCTGACCCCCGCCGGCCGCAAGGCCTTCGCCGCCCATGTCGCCGAGCTTCAGCGGCTGGCGGCGATGACGGCTCCTCCGGCGCTGGGGCAGGGGTTCTCGGGCTAGGAAGGGTGGAGGGGGCGCTTGCCTCCGCCGCCGGCCCTCCTTAAGCCTCCCGCTCAAGGAGACGCCGCATGAACACCATCCTCGAACAGCTCGAAGCCCGCCGCGCCGGCGCCAAGCTCGGCGGCGGCGAAAAGCGGATCGCCAGCCAGCACGCCAAGGGCAAGCTGACCGCGCGCGAGCGGATCGACGTCCTGCTGGACGAAGGCTCCTTCGAGGAGACCGACATGTTCGTCGAGCACCGCTCGACCCAGTTCGGCATGGAGGCCCAGCGCATCCCCGGCGACGGCGTGGTCACCGGCCGCGGCACCATCGGTGGCCGTCTGGTCTATGTCTTCTCCAAGGATTTCACGGTCTTCGGCGGCTCCCTTTCGGGCGCCCATGCGGCCAAGATCGTCAAGATCCAGACCATGGCCCTGACCAACGGTGCCCCGATCATCGGCCTGTTCGACGCCGGCGGTGCCCGCATCCAGGAGGGGGTCGAGGCCCTGGCGGGCTATGCCGACATCTTCCTGCAGAACACCCTGGCCTCGGGCGTCATCCCCCAGATCAGCGTCATCATGGGCCCCTGCGCCGGTGGCGACGTCTATTCCCCGGCCATCACGGACTTCATCTTCATGGTGAAGGACACGAGCTACATGTATGTGACCGGCCCCGACGTGGTGAAGACGGTCACCAATGAGCTCGTCACCCACGAGGACCTCGGCGGCGCGCGTGTGCATTCGCAGAAGTCCGGCGTCGCCGACGGCGCCTTCGAGAACGATCTGGAGGCCCTCAGCGAGGTCCGCCGTCTGATCGGCTTCCTGCCCCTCTCGAACCGCGAAAAGCCCCCCGTCCGCGACTCCTACGACGACCCGGAGCGCGACGAGGCCAGCCTCGACACCCTGGTCCCGGCCAATCCGAACCAGCCCTATGACATCAAGGAGCTGATCCTGAAGACGGTCGACGAGGCCGAATTCTTCGAGATCGGCCCGGACTTTGCGAAGAACATCGTCACCGGCTTCGGTCGCCTCGACGGCCAGACCGTCGGCGTCGTCGCCAACCAGCCCCAGGTGCTGGCGGGCGTTCTCGACATCGACAGCAGCCGCAAGGCCGCGCGGTTCGTGCGCTTCTGCGACGCCTTCGACATCCCGCTGGTGACCTTCGTCGACGTGCCCGGCTTCATGCCCGGCACGCGCCAGGAATACGGCGGCCTGATCAAACACGGCGCCAAACTGCTGTTCGCCTATGCCGAGGCCACCGTGCCCAAGCTGACCGTCATCACCCGCAAGGCCTATGGCGGCGCCTATGACGTGATGAGCTCCAAACACCTGCGCGGCGACGTCAACTACGCCTGGCCCTCGGCCGAGATCGCCGTCATGGGCGCCAAGGGCGCGGTCGAGATCATCTTCCGCAAGGAGGCCGGCGACCCGGCGGCGCTGGCGGCCCGTGAAGCCGAGTACAAGGAGAAGTTCGCCAACCCCTTCGTCGCGGCAGGCCTCGGCTATATCGACGACGTGATCATGCCGCACGGGACCCGGCGCCGGCTGATCAAGGCGCTACGGACGCTGAAGAACAAGTCGCAGGAAAATCCGTGGAAGAAGCACGATAATATTCCGCTTTAGGAGCGCGCCTGACCAACCTCCTCTTCCTCTGCTCCCGCAACCGCCTCCGCTCACCCACGGCCGAGCAGATCTTCGCGTCCTGGCCCGGCGTCGAGACCGCCTCCGCCGGCCTGGCACCCGATGCGGAGGAGCCATGCTCCGCCGAACTGGTGGAATGGGCCGACATCATCTTCGTTATGGAGCGCGCCCACCGCGCCAGGCTCCAGCGCCGCTTCAGGGCCCAGCTGAAGCGGGCGCGGGTGATCTGTCTGGATATCCCCGACGACTACGCCTTCATGCAGCCCGAGCTGGTGGCCCTGCTGGAGAAGAAGGTGGGGGCTTACCTCAAATAGCTTTCGTCATTCCGGGCGAAGCGTAGCGAAGACCCGGAACCCAGCGGCGCGCGTGAGCGCGACCCTGTCGCGGACACATCTGTCCAACCCGTGCGGCTGGAACGTTCGCCTTCGGCGCCGCTGGGTCCCCCGGTCTCGCTGCGCTCGCCGGAGGATGACGAAAGCAAGGGGGCTTTGACCCGCGACCCCGCCCGGGCCATCCTCGCCTCCGGACAGAGGCGGGAGAGTGGACATGGCCATCGGGGCTTCGGCCGGGGTGATCACCTTCATCAACACGCGCGACCCGGAGACGGCCAAGGCCTTCTATGGCGAGACGCTGGGGTTCAAATTCGTCGGTGACGACGGGTTCGCCAACGTCTTCGACCTGAACGGCACCACCCTGAGGATCACCAGGATCGACAACCACGTCGCCCAGGGGCATCCGGTCCTGGGCTGGATGGTCGACGATATCGAGGGCACGATCCGGCGGCTCGTCGCGCGCGGCGTGACCATGACGATCTACCCGGGACTGGGTCAGGACGAACTGGGCATCTGGACCGCGCCGGACGGCAAGGCGAAGGTCGCCTTCTTCAACGACCCCGACGGCAATGCCCTCAGCCTGACATCGGTCTGAGGGGCAGGATCTTCGCTCGCCCCGGAGCCGATCCAGTGTTCACCTCATGACCCATCTTGTCATCCCGGCCGCAGCGAAGCGAAGAGCCGGGACGGCATGCTCCCACACCCCCTGACTCCTCCCGGACAGCCCGCAGGGCTGAGCCGGGAGACGGGTAGACGTCACTACGGCGGTGCCCGCTCACACAGACCGTTCGAAGGCCGCCCTTCGCCCGGCTCAGCCCTGCGGGCTGTCCGGGCGTGGCTGAAAAGGGGGCTGGTCCGTCCCCGATCTCCGCTTCGCTCCGTCGGGGATGACAAGGGGGCACCCTCCTCACGGGGAGAAGGGTCCGGATACCCCCCAAACAGTGTCTTCCCGCCCCGTATAATCTCGCCCCTCGCGAGCCGCGAAGGTGCCGTCCCGACCCTCTGGACGACGGCCCGCCGGCCCCTGCGACCGTATCTGACGCAGGCGCGTGCATACTGGTCAAATGCCCGCCGGGCCGGTCTTTGACAGCCTTTCACATCACCGCCGCGTCCGCCCAGGACCCGGCGCGCACCCTTCGGGCCACAAGGGCCGGCTTCCTGAAATCCGGCCCGCAATTTTCCGCGCGAAACCGTACCCTTTCGACCCTTCAGCCGACCAGCGCCGCCCGCTCGTCCGGGGTCAGCATCCGCCATTTGCCCTCGGGCAGATTGTCCAGTTTCAGCGGGCCGATCCGTACACGGATCAAATCCACGACCTCGAGGTCGACCATCTCGCACATCCGCCGGATCTGGCGGTTGCGGCCCTCGCGCAGGATGAATTTCAGTCGGAAGGACTCCATCCGGCTGACATAGGCCGGCTTCAGCTGACGGCCGTCCAGCATCAGGCCGTGCCGCAGGATCTTCAGCTTCTTCTCGGTGATGTCGCCCGTCACCCGGACGAGGTATTCCTTGTCCAGATCGGACTCCGGTCCGATCACCGCCTTGGCCACCACCCCGTCCGATGACAGCAGCAGCAGGCCACGGGAATCCTCGTCCAGCCGCCCGATCGGGGGCAGGGAGACCTCGTCTGCGGGGGTGACGCCTTCGCCGACGCGGTTGTTGTCGGTGACCAGCCGGACCGCGGGCAGTTTGTTCGGCTCCGGCTGGCCCGAGACATAGCCCATCGGCTTGTGCATCACGATGGTCACGCCCTCGGCCAGTTGGGCGGTGGCCCGGTCGCTCAGGGTCAGGGTCTGGCCCGGCTCCAGCTTGCGGCCCGCATCGGCCACGACCTCGCCGTCGACCGAGACCAGGCCGTCGGCGATCAGCGCATCCGCCTCGCGCCGCGAGCAGACGCCGCTCTGGCCCAGCCATTTGTTGATCCGGACCGGCTCGTCGCCGTCATAGGTCTTGGAAAACGCCATGCGGGTCCGTAGCCGCCGGGCGAAGCCGGGTCCAGCCGCCGATCAGCCGCCGAGGACGGCGGCGATGGCGGCTCGCGCCACCTCATCGTCCTGCGCTGACGATGCGCCGGACACGCCGATGGCCCCGACCACCCGGCCATCGACCACAATGGGCACGCCGCCCGCGACCGGCACGATCCCGTCGATGGCCAGCAGGGCCATGCGCCCGGCGGCCAGACGCTCCTCCGCCGAGGCGGAAGAGGCGCGGAACCGGGCCGCGGACCGGGCCTTGGCCTGGGCGACATTGATCGACCCGTACTGGACATCGTCCATCCGTCCGAAGGCGACCAGCTCGCCCGACGGCTCGACCACGGCGATGGCCAGACGGAAGCCGCGGGCGCGGCCGGCCTCGACAGCCCGGTCGACCAGCGCCTGCGCCGTCTCCAGCCCGATCGGCGCGCCATAGGACAGGGGCGGAGCCGGCGCAGCAGCCGGTGCCGGTGTCGGCGGCGTCTGCCCCCACGCCGGAGCCGCGAGGGCCAGAACGGCCACAGCAGGAAGGAGACGTTTCATGTCAGTGCTTTCGATCAGGTTCGGCCAGGCTCGGGGCCGATGCCGCCACATCCCCGAGGGAAGCGCAAGGGCGGGTCAGACTCGCCGGAACAGCAGGATGAGGTTGTTCGCCGGCATCTCGATTCGCCGGGTGAGTGCCAGCCCCCCGGCTTTCGCCACCGCCGCCACCGCGTCCCGGTCCCTCAGTCCCCAGACCGGATCACGCGCCTTGAGGCTCTCGTCGAACGCCGCGTTTGAAGCCGACAGCGGAACCTCGGCCTCGCGGTACGGCCCGTACAGGACCAGCAGCCCCCCGGTCGCCAGCCGGGTCCCGGCCAGCGCCATCAGCGCCTCGGTCGCCGCCCAGGGGCTGATGTGAATCATGTTGATGCAGACCACCGCCTGCAGCGACCCCTCCGGCCAGGTCGCCGAATCCAGCACGTCCAGCTCAAGGGGCGGCCGCAGGTTCGGCAGGCCGGCCGCTTCGGCCCATGCGGCTATGCTGGCCCGCGCTTCCGCCGATGGATCGCTGGGCGTCCAGTCGAGATAGGGCAGGGCACTCGCGAAGGCCACGGCGTGCTCGCCAGACCCCGCGGCGATCTCCAGCACCCGCCCACGGGCCGGCATGTGCGCCTTGAGCACCTCCAGGATCGGCCCCGTATTCCGCGCCACGGCGGGCGAGGCGAGGGCGCCCCGGGGCGTGGCGGTGAGGGGGTCCATGGTCTGCATGCCTGCCCGGATACCCCGCGCCGCGCCTGTCCGCGACCGGAATTATGCAGCCCTCGCCGGGCGTCCCGCTCGCGAGAGGTTGAAACGTGCATCGGTTGACGCCGCGTCCGCATCGGTGTCATTCCCGCTGAAACATTGCGTGATGATCCGCGCAAGGGAGAGCCACGGCGGCGCAGATCGCCGGGCGACGTTCAGGAGAGTGATCGTGACCGCATCCGCCATCCAGGGCCTTTACCCGGCTCCCACCAAACACGCCGGCCTCGTCGCCTGGGTCGAGCAGATCGCTGCGCTCACCAAACCGGCGCGGGTCCACTGGTGCGACGGGTCGGAGGCCGAGAAGGCCGCCATCGTCGCCGATCTGATCGGCAAGGGCACGCTGCGCGAACTGGACCAGACCAAGCGCCCGGGCTGCTACTACGCCGCCTCGGACCCGAAGGACGTGGCCCGTGTCGAGAGCCGCACCTTCATCTGCTCGGCCGACAAGGTCGACGCCGGCCCGACCAACAACTGGGCCGATCCGGTCGAGATGCGCGCCCGTCTGAACGGCCTGTTCGACGGCTGTATGGCCGGCCGCACCATGTATGTGGTGCCCTTCTCCATGGGCCCGCTGGGTTCGGAGCTCAGCGCCCTCGGCGTCGAGATCACCGACAGCGGCTATGTCGCCATCTCGATGGGCATCATGACCCGCATGGGCCAGCCGGTGCTGGATCTGATGGGCGAGGACGGCGTCTTCGTGCCGGCCGTCCACACGCTCGGCGCGCCGCTGGCCGAAGGGCAGGCGGACGTGCCGTGGCCCTGCAATGAGGACAAGTGGATCGTCCACTATCCCGAGACCCGCGAGATCTGGTCCTACGGCTCGGGCTATGGCGGCAACGCCCTTCTGGGCAAGAAATGCTACGCCCTGCGCATCGCCTCGGTCATGGCCCGCGACGAGGGCTGGCTGGCCGAGCACATGCTGATCCTCAAGCTGACCGATCCGGCTGGCCGCGCCAAATACGTCGCCGCCGCCTTCCCCTCGGCCTGCGGCAAGACCAACCTCGCCATGCTCCAGCCGACCATCCCCGGCTGGAAGGCCGAGACGATCGGCGACGACATCGCCTGGATGCGCTTCGGCGACGACGGCCGCCTGTACGCCGTGAACCCGGAAGCCGGCTTCTTCGGCGTCGCACCGGGCACCAGCCGCAACACCAACGGCAACGCCCTGGCGACGATGGGTTCCAACACCGTCTTCACCAACACGGCCCTGACCGCCGACAACGATGTCTGGTGGGAAGGCCTGTCGAAGGTCGCCCCCGAAGGCATGACCAACTGGAAGGGCGTGCCTCACGACCCGGCCTCAGGTGAGCCTGCCGCCCACGCCAACGCCCGCTTCGCCGCCCCGGCCTCGCAGTGCCCGACTATCGCGCCCGAGTGGGAAGACCCCAAGGGCGTGCCGATCGACGCCATCCTGTTCGGCGGCCGCCGCGCCTCGGCTGTGCCGCTGGTCACCGAGGCCTTCGACTGGGAGCACGGCGTGTTCATGGGTTCGTCGGTCGCCTCGGAAGGCACCGCCGCCGCCGAGAACGCCATCGGGACCCTGCGCCGCGATCCCTTCGCCATGCTGCCCTTCTGCGGCTACAACATGGGCGACTATTTCGCCCACTGGCTGTCGATGGGCGGACGCACCGAGGCGGCCAAGCTGCCGCGCCTCTACTTCGTCAACTGGTTCCGCAAGAACGAGGACGGCCAGTTCGTCTGGCCCGGCTTCGGCGACAATGCCCGCGTGCTGAAGTGGATCGCCGAACGTCTCGACGGCACGGCGGAGGCCGTCGACACCCCGGTCGGCCGCGTGCCGACCCGTGAAGCGCTCGACCTGTCGGGCCTCAGCCTGTCGGACGCGGACCTGTCGACCCTGCTGGATGTCGACGCCGAGGTCTGGGCCGAGGAAGCGTCACTGATCCCCGAGTTCTACGCCCAGTTCGGCGATCGCCTGCCGGCAGCCCTCTGGAACCAGCACGCGGCCCTGACGACCCGCATCGACGCGAACCGCGCCGCGGCCATCGCGGCCGAGTAGCGCTTGCATTCAGGCTGCGGGCGGTCGATCAGATCGCCCGTGGCTTCCTCTCCTGATGTGATCGTCATCGGCGCCGGCGTGCTCGGCCTCTGCACCGCAGCCGAACTGGCCGCGCGCGGCCACGCCGTGACCGTGATCGACCCCGGTGGTCCGAACGCCTCCTCCATCGCCGCCGGCATGATCGCCCCCGCGCTGGAAAGCCTGCCGGAAGAGGTGACCGCCGACCGCGCCGCCCTGTTGAAGCGCGCGCGCGACGTCTGGCCCGCCTTCGCCGAGACCCATGGGCTGACGCTGCTGCGCGAAGGCGCGGACTGGCGCGGGCCGGACCCGGAGGCCATCCTGGCCCGCCTGGTCGAACTGGGTTTTGAAGCACGCCTCACGCCCACCGGCCTCACGACCGCCGACGACTGGCGCATGGAGGTCGCGCCGGCCCTGAAGGCGCTGGCGCGGACCTTTGGTGTCACCATGGTGCGCGGGCAGGTCATGCGCCTGACCGGCGATGCCCGCCGCTGGCGCGTTGAAGCGAACGACGGCCGTGTCTGGTTCAGCCCCACGGTGGTTCTGGCCACCGGTGCCGGTGAGCCGGTCGCTGGCCTGCCGGAGACCACCGCCGCGATTGTCGGGGCGATTACGCCGATCCGCGGTCAGTTGACCTTCGTCGCCACCCCGACCTCGCCCCGCGTGGTCAGGGGCGCCGGCGTCTATGCCGCGCCCTGCGAAGCCGGCGTCGTGATCGGCGCGACCATGGAACCCGGCCGCCGTGATCTGGAGCCGGATCCCGAGGAAGCAAGGCGTCAGGTCGCGGCCGGTCTGGCGCTGCTGAATGCGACGGCCGAAGCCGGCCCGACCCGCGTGGGCATCCGGGGCGCGACCGCCGACGGCTTGCCGTTGGCGGGATCGTCGGGCGAGCCCGGATTGCACCTGGCCCTGGCGCCGCGCCGGAACGGCTGGCTGATGGGGCCGCTTGTGGCCGCGATCACGGCGGATGGAATCGAGGGCAGGCCGCCCATGGCGGACGCCGCCGCCCTCGATCCGCTCAGGTTCGCCTGATCAGTCTGCCGGCGGCGTGAAGCGCAGGTTGATGTTCACCCGCGATCCTTCGGCCGCGCCGTTGACGGTCCGCGGATTGACCCGGAAGTGGCGCGACAGACCCTGGGCCGCACGGCCGAAGCCGTAACCGCCCGGGGTCTCCCGCAGGACATTGCAGTCCGTCACCGCCCCGGATGGCAGGACCAGACAGTTCAGCGACGCCGAGCCGGCGACGTTCGCAGCGATCGCCCGGTCGGGATAGGCCCGCGTCATCTGGTCGGCCGAGGGCTGACGAGACCAGCTGGGATTGCGGATGATGGCCGGGGGTTGCGGCTGCACAGTTTCGACCGGTGCGGCGTCGTTGACCGGTTCGGGTGAGGTCGTCGCGGTGGTGATGCTGGTGCTGTCGGCCACCGTCTCGCCCTGGGTCACGACAATGGTCTCGACATCTCGCGCCGGGGTCGTGGGCTCGTTGACCCGGGTATTGGGCGGTGCCGGATCCACCGGCTTGGGTTGGGGCAGGGGCTTGGGCAGGCGCTCGAATGTCACCTCGATCGGGTCCGGCAGGTCCGGAGAGACGATCTGGGGCATCTCGAACCGCTGATAGTACATCGCCGCGCCGAGACCGACGTGGGCCGTGACCACGATGCCGACCGCGACCCAGGTCGCTTTCGAGAATCGGGGTGTCTTGCGCTCGTGGAAGTCGATGGGGCTCACCAGTCCGGGGCCGCCTGCTGTCTTGATCATCATGGCCGTCTCATCCCTGTCTATCGCCGTCCCCACAGCGTCCCACGGTGAAGTTGAGCGCCGCCCTCGCGGCAAGTTTGGGGCGAGCCTTGCCTTGAAAGCGCCACCGAGCGGGCGGCCGTCCGAAGGTTAAGAGTCTGTGGACCGGAAGATCGCTGTTAGGATTTGATTAACCACAAACCCCCAGCCTCATGACTCATGAACATCGGAGCGATTCCATCCGCTGGCGGGGTTGAGGCAGCCATTCGGCGCGCCTCGAACGCGACCGGCGTGGACGCCGATTTCCTGGTCCGGACGGCGCGTCGCGAAAGCGCGATGAACCCGTCGGCCCGGGCTCCTACGTCATCGGCGGCGGGCCTTTTCCAGTTCATCGAACAGACCTGGCTCGGCACGGTGAAGGCGCACGGCGCCAAGCATGGCTACGGCCAGTACGCGGATCTGATTTATCGCGGCGGGGACGGGCGCTGGCGGGTCGAGGGCTCGGCACGCAACGTCGTGCTGGATCTGCGGTTCGATCCGCAGGCGGCCTCGACCATGGCGGCGGAGCTGACGGCTTCGAATGCGGCCTATCTGCGGGGCCGATCCGGACGCGAGCCCGGCGCGGGTGATCTTTATGCCGCCCATTTCCTCGGCCCCGCGGGCGCGGCCCAGCTCATGGATGCGATGGAGCGACGGCCGGGGGCCAGCGCTGTCGCCCTGTTCCCGCAGGCTGCCGCGGCCAATCGATCGATCTTCTATCGCGACGGCCGGCCGGCCACCGTGGCCGAGGTTCATGCCAATCTGCAGCGTAGCGCCGGAGACGGTGCTCCCGCATCGGCCGCCGGTGCCTTGCCGGATGCCCCTGACCTGAGCGAGCGCGATCGTATGCTCGCGGCGCGGCTGGATCGCCTCAAGCAGGACCAGAGCCTTCTGGCCCTGCTGATGGGGCAGGACGGCGAGAGCAAGGGCGGCGGCTTTGGAGGCGCGTTTGCACCGGAACCCGCCAAGAGCATCTGAGCCCGAATCCGGCGATGGTGAACCGCCCGTTAAGGATGGCGGGCCGATGCTGACCGGCAAAGCCTGGACCCGCCCATGACCGCTTACCGCGCCCGCCTGACCGAGATCGACATCCGCCGCCTGATCAAGGCGACGGACGAAGACGAGCGAGCCGCCGCAGCTCACAAGCTGTGCCGCAGCATGGAGAAGGCGGAACTGCACGACGACGATCGTGAGGCGGCGCAAAAGATCCTGCGCATGCTGGCCCAGGACGCGGCTGAGCTGGTGCGACGGGCGATGGCCGTGACCCTCAAGTCGTCCGACCTTATTCCGCGGGATGTCGCCAGAAAGCTGGCGGCGGACGTCGACAGCGTGGCCCTGCCGATCATCAACTTCTCTCCGGCCTTTACCGACGAGGATCTGATCGAGATCGTCCAGGCCGGATCGCCCCTGCGTCAGGTCGCGGTGGCCGGCCGTCCCGGTGTCGGCCGCGACGTGGCGACGGCGCTGGCTGAAGTGGGCTGCGAACAGGCCGTGCGCACCCTCGCGGCCAACGACAATGCTGACGTGGCCGAGGCTGCGCTGGGCCGTTGTATTGACCGTTTCGGGACCTCTCCCGAGATCGTCGCCGCCCTTGCCTACCGCCAGGTCCTGCCGCTGTCGGTGACGGAGCGGCTGGTTGAGCTGGCCTCCGAAGCCGTGCGGGAGCATCTGGTCACCCGGCACGCCGTCGCCCCCGAGACCGCGATCCGTCTGGCCGCCTTCGCCCGTGAACGCGCGACCGTCGACCTGGTCGACCAGGCGTCCAATCATGCCGACCTGCCGCAGTTTGTCGCCAAGCTCAACGCCCGCCGGGTGCTGACGGCCTCCCTCCTGCTTCGCGCCCTTGCCAGGGGTCAGATGGCCCTGTTCGAGCACGGCATCGCGGAACTGGCCGGGACGCCGCACGCGCGCGCCTGGCTGATGATCCACGACGCTGGGCCGCTGGGCCTCAAGGCCATCTACGACCGGGCGGGCCTGCCGCCGCGGCTTTTCCAGGCCTATCGCGCCGGGGTGGACACCTGGCGCACGCTGCAGGCTGAGGGGGCGGATACCGCAGGGGATTCCTTCCGCCAGCAGATGCTGGAGCGTTTCCTGACGCAGCGCCCGAACGCACCGCGTGAGGACCTGGCTTATCTGATGGAACGGCTGGACCATGATCCGCTGCCGGCCAAGGCCGAGGTCAGCGTCGCCGCCTGAACGCAAAACGCCCGCCGAAGGCGGGCGTCAGCGTCGGTGGCAGGTCCGGAAGCGGTTCAGCGGCGGTGGTCTGCGACCCGCGCTTCCAGCGTCTCGGCGAGGATCTTGCCGACCGGATGATCGTCGGTCTGGATCTCGTCCCGAACGACGGCCTTGATGGCGTCAATGTGGGCGTCCAGCAGCACGACCGGCGCGGCAGTACGTTTGGCGGGATCATCCAGCAGCTTGCAAAGCGAGCCGGCGAGGCGCGTCACCAGCGGATACTGGTAGGTCGTACCAAGCCCTTTCAGGTCATGGGCCCGGAAATAGAGGGCCTCCGCTGTCTCGGCACTGTAACCCGACTCGCGGATGTCGGCCTGGGCCTTGTCCAGTTTGACGATCTCGTCCTGCAGCCATTGTCCGAACTGCGACGACATCGCCTGCAAGGCCTGCTCGGCCTTGGCGATGGCGTTGGCGTCGATGCCGCCGAAGCCTCCGCCGACCTTCATGCGAAGGGTGTTTGGCGGGCGAATGACCTGGGCCGGGTTGCTCACGGCTGACTCCTGAGAACGGACTGCGGCGACCCTCGCACTCACGTCATTAAAAAGCGGTGCACGCTCGTCAGGATGCGAATTGCTCCGCGAGGACCCGTTCTTCAAAGGACCGGCCGGCGTCGAACAGCATCGTCAGGGCGATGTCCCGGCGTTCCTTGACTTCGACCCGCGCGACACGCCGGATCTCCAGATCGTCAGCGGTCGCGCTGACGGGCCGCTTGTCGGGCTCCAGCACTTCGAAACACACCTTGGACTGGTGCGGCAGGAGGGCGCCGCGCCAGCGCCGCGGCCGGAAGGCACTGATGGGCGTGAGCGCCAGCACGCGGGAATCGAGTGGAATGATCGGGCCGTGCGCCGAGAGGTTATAGGCAGTCGAGCCGGCGGCTGTCGCCAGCATACAGCCGTCGCAGGACAGTTCCTCCAGCCGGACGCGGCCGTCGACGGTAATCCGCAGCTTGGCGCTCTGGCGCGTCTGGCGCAGCAGGGAGACCTCGTTGATGGCCAGGCCGCTGTGCGCCTGACCGGCCTCGGTCCAGGCGTCCATCTGCAGGGGATGGATCACCGCGCGACCCGCGCCTGCGAGCCGTTCCAGCAGTCCATCCTCCTCGAAATCATTCATCAGGAAGCCAACCGAGCCGCGGTTCATCCCGAAGACGGGCGTTCGCTGGTCCATGACCGTGTGGAGCGTCTCGAGCATGAAACCGTCGCCGCCGAGCGCGACAATGACCTGTGCGTCGGCAGGTTCGACCGAACCGTATCGCGCCGTCAGCCGTTCACGCGCCGACTGCGCCTCGGGCCGGTCGGAGGCGGCGAAGGCGATGCGGAGGGGGGGCGGCGCTGGATCGATCACCGTCGCACGCAAGCCGAGCCCGAGGGCGAAGTCAAACGGCGGCTTTCAGTTCGTCCCGATCGGCCCCGATCAGGACCTTGAAAGCCCGGGCTGCCGAGCCCTGCGAAAGGGCACCCCGCAGCCACACCGGCTCCCCCTGGTCGCCGGGGAGAGATTCGTTGAGTTTGCGGAGTTCGGTCAGCAGCGTGGGGAAGACGGCGCGATCAATACCGACGGCGGCGCAGGCGTAATAGAGCGCCTCGGGCGTTGGAGCCGTCATGGCCGCGCGGACCTGGCACGCGGCGAATCCGCCCAGCGCCGACAGGCCATGGGTGAACAGGCTGAGCCGCTTTTCGCGCACAGCGCGGATCAGCAGGCCCGCACGCAACTGGCCCGCGGCCTGCAATTTGTCGATCAGTCGCCGTTCCATCTCATCGCGGTCGCCCTGATCCACCGGCTCCAGCTCGGGACCGGCGGGACGCATGGCACCTTTGACTGCGTCATGAATCGCCGCGCCCAATGCGGCCTCATCGACGTTGAAGCGGGCGGCGATTGACTGGCGAAGGGCGGTGCCGACCCACTGATAGAGCTGCTCCGCCAGGGCCTCGGTCAGCAGCGGGTGCCGGATGAGGGGGCCTCTCAGGGCGGCAATGCGACGGGAATGCTCGACCAGCCGCCTGACGCCCTCGGCGCTGATCTCGGCGGTGCGGTTGGTGGTCAGCGCCATGAGCACCGCGGGCTCGGCCTGGTCGATCACGGCGTCCGCCACGCGTCCGCTGATGTGCGGACGGCGCGCGACGGCGATCTGATGTTCCAGCGACGCCTCGATCAGCACCCGCAGCAGGTCTTCATCCTGGAGGATGGGGCTGGACTCGAGGATGGGTCGCGCGATTTCGATCTCGTCCAGCGCAAGGACGTTCACCAGGGCGGCAGGCGCCCATTCGGCGTGGGCCAGCTTCTCTGAAAGGGCCTTTCGCACCTCACGCTCTGCCTGGCGGGCGAGGGTCAGGAATATTTCGCCGAGGACGGGAGAGACCTCTCCGGACGGCGGACAGGCGTCACACAGGGCCACCACGCCCAGCAACAGGCGCTGGCGGGCCTCGGTGCTGGGGTTGTGCGCCAGGGCCAACAGCTCGCTGGGCCGCGGCGTGGCACCTGCGGTGGGACTGGCGGGCACGAGTTGGACGAGAACCACAGGCGTCTCCGGCGCACCGATGAAGGGGCAGCTTGATCGAAGCTAGGCCGCCCCCACTAAGACGCGGTTAACGGAAGCTGAATCTTGACGGCGGCTCCACACGGCGCGAGCGTGCGCGGCCAAGTAGAACGAGGATCAAGCCCATGGCCGATGGTGCCGCTGTTTCCCTGAAGTCCAGGGTGTCCGAGGGGGAATGGAACGCGCGGGTCGAACTGGCGGCCCTCTACCGTCTTGTCGCGCTGCACGGGTGGGACGACATGATCTTCACCCATATTTCGGCGCGCGTGCCGGGGCCGGAGCATCATTTCCTCATCAACCCGTATGGCTACTATTTCGAGGAAATGACGGCCTCCTGCCTGGTGAAGGTCGATCTGGACGGAAACATCGTCCAGGACACCACCAGCTTCATCAATCCCGCTGGCTTCACCATCCATTCGGCGATCCACGGCGCGCGCGAGGACGCCCACTATGTCATCCACCTGCATACGGTCGCGGGTGTCGGCGTGGCGGCGCAGACCGAAGGCCTGCTGCCTATTGGTCAGAACGCCTGTCTGCTCCAGCATCAGGTCGCCTATCACGGCTATGAAGGGCTGGCGCTGAACCACGAGGAACGCGAGCGGCTGGTGGCTGATCTGGGCGACAAGCCGCTGATGCTGCTGCGCAACCACGGCACACTGGCGGTTGGACAGACGGCGGCCCAGGCCTGGATCGGAATGTTCTTCCTCGAGCGCGCCTGCGCCCAGCAGATCGCGGCCCTGTCGGGAGGGCGTGAGCATGTGCTGTTCGCGCCGGACGCCGCCCAGGCGGAAACCAGGGAACAGGGCCGGGGCATCGGCTTCGTCTCCGCCCTGGCCTGGCCGGGTGCGCTGCGGATGCTGGACCGGAAATCGCCGGGCTACGACGTGTGAGACTGGTCGGCCGACTTCTGGCCGCGATGGCCTTTGCGGCGGTCGCTGGTCCCGCAGTCGCCGGCCCCTGGACCCAGCCGAAGGGCCAGGGTCAATGGATCGTCAAATACGAGGACATGAGGGCCGACCGAGGTTTCGGCCCTGATGGCGTGCTCGCCGACCTGCCGGGCGAACGCCTCGACATCGTCGCCGGGGTGTTCGCAGAGTATGGCGTCACCGACCGGCTGACGGTCCAGTTCAAGGGCGACTGGCAGTCCGGAGAGGACGCCTTTGTCGAATACGAGGGCCGGGGACCGGTCGAGATCGGCGTGACCTGGCAGGTGTGGCGTGACGACCGTGCGGCGGCCAGCCTCTATGCCGGCTATGCCGACGGCGGCGAGGGACGCAACGCCGGCTATGCGGCACCCGGCGTCGGCGACAGCGACTGGGAGGTGCGGGCCTCGGTCGGACGGTCGTTCGGCGGCCCCTCGTCCGGTGGATCGGGGCGGTGGGGTCCCAGCGGTTCATTCATCGACCTGCAGGCGGCGCGGCGGATGCGCGACGGCCTGCCGGACGAGACCCGCATTGACGCGACGGTGGGGGCGCACCTCAATGAGGACTGGATGGTTCTGGCCCAGGCGTTCGGCGGGCGGGCTGACGAGGGCGGACCGCGGTGGTTGTCCGTTGAGGCGTCCGTCGTTCGGGACTTCGGCGACTGGAGCCTGCAGGCCGGCTGGCGTCGGGCCGTTGCGGGTCGCGAGACGCCAGAGAGCGGCGGTCCGGTGATCGCCGTCTGGAGGCGGTTCTGAGCGCGACATTGGAGCGCGCATTTCGGCGACGGAAACCGGAACAGCATCCGTTACAAGGACTTTAGTTGCGTCGACGGCCCCGGCCGCTAAGTCGGCTCGTCCATTCACCAGAGAGCCTCCGCGTGATCAAACGCCACTTCTTTCTCGTCGCTGCTGCGCTCCTGCTGGGCCTGATGGTCCTGGCCGTTGTCCTGAGGATGGCTTTCGCCGGCGATGAGAAGGACGGCGGCGGTCCGGGAGGCCGTGGCGGCCCCGGCGGCGGGCGCGGCCAGTCGGTTTCCGAAGCGGTCATCGGCACGCGGTCCTTCACCGACGAGATCCGGGTCCTCGGCGTCGCGCGGGGCCGGCGCTCGGTCAACATCACCTCATCGACCAGCGAGCTGATTACCCGCGTCCTGTTCACCGATGGCCAGCGGGTCGCTGCCGGCACGCCTCTGGTCGAGCTCCAGGCGCGCGAGGAAGACGCCGGCATCATCGAGGCGCGGGCCCAGGTGGCCCAGGCCCAGCGCCAGTACGACCGCTACAAGACCCTCGCCGACCGGGGCATCGCTCCCCGTGTCACCGCCGAGGACGCCGAGACCGGACTGGAGACCGCGCAGGCCGCGCTGAACGCCGCCCAGGCACGGCGTGGCGACCGCATGATCCGCGCGCCGTTCGCGGGCGTGCTGGGGCTCAGCTCCGTGACGCCGGGCACCCTGGTCAGCCCGGGCGGGGTCATCACCACCCTGGATGACATCTCGGTTGTTCGTGTCGATTTCCCGGTGCCGGAACGCTACCTCGGCGTTCTGCGCGCGGGCACGCCGATCCGCGCCTCGATCGACGCCTATGGCGACGAAGTCTTCGGCGGCCGGATCGCCCTGATCGACACCCGGATCAATGAACAGACCCGGGCCGTGACGGCGCGGGCGGAAATCCCCAATCCGGGTGCCCGTATCCGGCCAGGTATGGCGGTGCGGGTGGCTGTCGAGCAGGGTCAGCGGACGTCCCCGGCCGCGCCCGAAGCGGCCGTGCAATATGAGGGCGACGGCGCGTTCGTCTATCGCATCGCCCGGGGTGATCGCGGCTCAACCGCCCAGCGGGTCGAGGTCGAGACCGGGTCGGTCGAAGGCGGATTCGTGGAAATCCTGTCCGGGCTGAACGTCGGCGACCGGATTGTCGGTTCGGGCCTGAACCGCATCCAGCCGGGCGCGCCCGTCCGCGTCGCGGGCCAGGGCGGAGGGCAGGGTGGACGCCGCCCGGCTGCGGGAGCCTCTCCGGCGCGGGGCGCCGCCCAATGATGCTTTCCGATCTCGCCGTCCGCCGCCCGGTATTCGCGGCGGTGGCGGCCATCGTGCTGTGCGTGATCGGCGCCGCGGCGTTCTTCTTCCTGCCCGTGCGCGAGCTGCCGGACGTAGATCCGCCGATCGTGTCGGTCAGCACCAGCTATGCCGGGGCCTCCGCCGAGGTCATCGAGAGCCGGATCACCGAGCCGATCGAACAGCAGATCGCCGGCATCCAGGGCGTTGAGCGGATCAACTCCTCAAGTCGCGACGGCCGCTCGAACGTCTCGATCGAATTCTCGCTGGACCGCAACATCGATGACGCCGCGAACGACGTGCGCGATCGCGTGTCCCGTGTCGTCGGTCGTCTGCCCGATCAGGCGCAGCCGCCGGAAGTGTCCAAGGCGGACAGCGACAGCCAGCCGATCATGATCCTGTTCCTGCGCTCGACGTCGATGAACCGGCTTGAGCTGACGGACTATGCCGATCGCTACCTGATCGACCGCCTGGCCACCGTACCCGGCGTGGCCCAGGTGCAGATCTATGGTGAGCAGCGCTACGCCATGCGCATCTGGCTGGACGCCGCCGCCCTCGCGGCGCGCGGCCTGACGGTCACCGATGTTGAGGCCGCCCTGACCGCCCAGAACGTCGAACTGCCCGCCGGCCAGCTCGAGTCCGGTCAGAAGGACTATACGGTCCGCGTCGCCCGCACCTATGCCCGCGCCGAGGACTTCCGCCAGTTGCCGATCGGCACCCGCGGCTCGGGCGGCACCGCAGCTGCCCAGACCGGCAGCGCGACGGCCTTGCCCAGCGGCGCGTCGGGCGCCATCCAGGGTCAGTCCGGCTACGTCACCCGGCTGGGTGACATTGCCCGCATCGTCGAGGGACCGGCCGAGGACCGCCGCCTGTTCCGCGGCAATGGACAGGACCAGATCGGTCTGGCCGTCACCCGTCAGGCCCAGTCCAACGACCTCGCCATCTCCAAAGGCGTCGAAGCGATGCTGGAAGACGTGCGTTCCAGCCTGCCCGAGGGCACGGAGCTGGTCATCGGCTCGGACAATTCGGTCTTCACCTCCCACGCCATCGACGAGGTCTGGATCACGATCGGCATCTCGCTGGCGCTTGTGGCCCTCGTGAACTTCATCTTCCTCGGCAGTTTGAGGGCGGCGTTCATTCCGTCGATCGTCGCGCCGATCTGCCTGCTGTCGACCTTCATCGTTCTGGCCCCGCTGGGCTTTTCCCTGAACCTGCTGACCCTGCTGGCCCTCGTTCTGGCCATCGGTCTGGTGGTCGATGACGCCATCGTGGTGACCGAGAATATCCAACGCCGTCTGGACCACGGCGAGCCCCCGCTGGTGGCCGCAGAGCGTGGCGCGCGTCAGGTGTTCTTCGCCGTGGTCGCCACGACCGTGGTGCTGCTGGCCGTGTTCGCGCCCTTGCTGTTCCTGCCGGGCTATGTCGGCCGGCTGTTTGTGGAGCTGGCCGCGGCCATTGCAGCGGCCGTGGCCTTCTCGGCCTTCCTGGCGCTCACGCTCTCTCCCATGATGGCCTCCCGAATCCTGCGTCCGGCGAAGACCGGTGGCTGGGTCGCGCGCAAGGTCGATCGCGCCATGGAGGCGCTGCGCAACTCCTATCAGAACTCGCTGCAGGCCCTGCTGGGCAAGCGGATCGCTGTCGCCGGCATGGTGGGACTGATCGTGGCCGTCGCCGCCGGGGCGGCCTTCATGTTCGTGACCCTGCCCAATGAGCTGGTGCCCGCGGAAGACCGCGGACGGGTCCAGATCCGTGTCCAGGGCCCCGAGGGCGCGGGCTTCGACTATACGCGCAACATCATGATGGGGATCGAGCCGATCCTCGCCGAGTACAAGGCCAGCGGCGAAGCCAGCAGCTTCCTGATCTCCGCGCCCGGCTTCGGCGGTGGCAGCTACAACTCCGGCAACGGCAGCCTGATCCTCAGCGACTGGTCCGAACGCGACCGCGCCGCGGACGAGATCGCACAGGAGCTGAACGGCAAGCTGCGCGGCCAGACCGACGCCCAGGTCAATGCTTCGGTCCCTGGCGCATTCCAGCGCGGCGGCGGCAACTCCAACTCGATCGAGATGGTCGTTACGGGCGCCGAATACGAGGACATCTACAAATGGCTGCAGCCGGTCCTCGCGGCCTCTCTGGAGAACCCCGGCTTCTCGCGGCCTCGTCTGAACTATGAGCCGAATGCGCCGCGCCTGCTGGTCGATGTCGATCCGGAGAAGGCCGCAGCCCTTGGCGTCTCGTCACAGGCCATCGGCCGTACGCTGGAGACGATGTTCGGCTCCCGGCGTGCGACCACCTATCTGCGCGGCGGCCAGGAGTATGACGTCATCCTGCAGACCGAACGCGCCGACCGCCGCAGCGTCGCTGACCTCGAGGCCCTGTATGTCGCGACAGGATCCGGCCAGCTGGTGCCGCTGTCCGCCGTCGTCACCACGGAAACCTCGGGCGATACGCCGGACCGGCGGCGGCTGGATCGCCAGCGGGCCATCTCGATCTCCGCCGATCTGAACCCGGGCACGACCCTCGTGGACGCGACCGAGTTCATGACCCGTGTCGCGCAGGAGCAGCCGCAGGGTGTCGTCACCACCCAGTGGGGTGGAGCAGCGCGCGATCAGCAGGAGGCGGGCGGCGCCGTTGCCGCGGCCTTCGGCCTGGCCCTGCTGCTGGTCTTCCTTGTGCTGGCGGCGCAGTTCGAGAGCTGGATCACGCCGGCGGTCATCATGCTGACCGTGCCGCTGGCGGCCGCCGGCGGCCTGTTCGGTCTGGTCATGGCGGGCTCGAGCCTCAACATCTACAGCCAGATCGGCCTGATCATCCTGATCGGCGTGGCGGCCAAGAACGGCATCCTGATCGTGGAATTCGCCAACCAGCTGCGCGACCAGGGCCGGTCCATCCAGGAGGCGATCATCGAGTCTTCAACGCTGCGCCTGCGCCCGATCATCATGACCTCGATCGCCACCGCCTTCGGCGCCTTGCCGCTGGTGCTGTGGCAGGGCGCGGGCGCGGGCAGCCGTCAAACCATCGGCGTGGTGATCTTTGCAGGCGCCATGTTCGCGACGCTGCTGACCCTCTTCGTGGTGCCCGTGATCTATGGCGCGCTGGCTCGCTTCACCAAGTCGCCGGACTACACCGCTCGCAAGATCGAGGAGTGGGAAGCCCAGGAGACGACCGCCAATGACGCCGTTCCGGCGGCGGCGGAGTAGGCGACAGGACGTCTACTCCGGCGCGTAGCCGGTCTCGACCTTGAGGAAGGCGATCACGTCGCGGCGGTCCGTTGCGTCGGGGATGCCGGCGAAGCTCATCTTCGTGCCCTTCAGGAAGGTGCGCGGGTTCTCGAGCCACTGGTCCAGCCGCTCTCCGTCCCAGACGAACCCGGCCTCCTTCATGGCGGTGGAGTAGTTGAACCCGGGATGGGCACCGGCCTGCTGGCCGAAGACCCCGTAAAGGTTCGGGCCCGTCATGTTCGGGCCGCCTTCGGTGATGGTGTGGCAGGAGCGGCAACGCGCGAAGACCCGACGGCCGTTGTCCAGATCCCCTGCATTCCAGGGCGCGGGAAGGGTGGCGAGGATCGCCGTCTTTTCTGCGGCGTCCGGCGCGGGCGCGGGCGGGGCCGCAGCCGCAGCGGGAGCGGCGGTCGCGGCGGCGGCCGAAGGCGCCTCTTGGGCCGGCTGTTCTGCCTGGCCGCAACCGGTCAGGGCGAACGTGGCGAGAGCGATGAGAGCGGGACGGTGCATCGTTAGTCTCCGGGTGTCTGCGCCCGTGATAGCCCAACCATGGCGCCGTTCAATGGGCTGCGGCGAGATGCCGGGCTGGACGAGGGCCAGTCGCACCTGATAATCAGTGTCAACAGGCGCCGAGCCGCGCCGCTGGCCCACGAGCGTAATGTCCGACACCCTGAAACTCAGCCATGCCCGCAAGGGCGACCGCGGCGTCATCGTGCGGGTGGGGGACCACGTTGCGTCGGATGAGCATGGGCTGGAACTGGAGCGTCGTCTGCTGGAACTCGGCTTCGTCGAGGGCGCGCAGGTCGAGCTGCTCCATGAGGGCCTGTTCGGCCGCGATCCGATCGCCATGAAGGTGGACGACATGCGGGTCGCCCTGCGCCGTCAGGAGGCTGCCTGCCTGACCGTGCGGTTTGAACCGGCCCGGGCCGCCTGATGGATATGGCGATGCGGAGCGCGAGAGTCGCGCTCGTCGGAAACCCGAACAGCGGCAAGACCGCCTTGTTCAATGCCCTGACCGGCGCTCACCAGAAGGTTGCCAACTATGCCGGCGTCACGGTGGAGCGGAAGGAAGGTCTGATCCGTTCGGCGTCGGGCCGGCCGATGTCGGTCCTCGACCTGCCGGGCACCTACTCCCTGCGCGCCCGCAGCCCCGACGAAGAGGTCACGCGGGACGCCGTGCTGGGCAAGCTGGCCGGCGAGGAGGCACCGGACGTGATCGTCGCCGTCGCCGACGCGACCAACCTGCGACTGGTGCTGAGGCTGGTGCTGGAACTGAAGGCCGTCGGTCGGCCGATGGTGCTGGCGCTCAACATGTATGACATCGCCCAGCGTCAGGGGCTGCGCATCGACCTCGAGCGCCTGTCGGGCGAGCTGGGTGTACCGATCGTGCCGACGACGGCCACGCGAAAGCGCGGCATCGACGAACTGGTCACCGCAATCGACGCGGCAGCGGGGACCCTGTCCGCGACGGCGGAAAACCATTGGGCGGCCCCGGATGCGGACGCCCTGCGCGGCGCGGCGCGGGAGGCCGAGCGCATCATGAAGGCCTGCGTCCGCCCGCCGGAACGGCCCGATACCCTGACCGGCCGGATCGATTCTGTTCTGCTGCATCCGGTGGGCGGCTTGCTGATCCTCGGCGTACTGCTGTTCGTGATGTTCCAGGCCGTCTTCACCTGGGCCACGCCGCTGATGGACGGGATCGAGGCCAGTCTCGGCGCCCTCGGCGGCTGGGTGGCGGCGGTCATGCCCGACGGCATCTGGCAAAGCCTGATCGTCGACGGCCTGATCTCGGGGGTCGGCAGCGTGCTGGTCTTCCTGCCGCAGATCCTGATCCTGTTCCTCTTCATCATCATGCTGGAGGACTTCGGCTATATGGCCCGGGCCGCCTTCCTGATGGACCGGATCATGGGCGGTGCCGGCCTGCACGGGCGGGCGTTCATTCCCCTGCTCAGCAGCTTCGCCTGCGCCATTCCCGGAGTGATGGCGGCGCGGGTGATCGACAGCAAACGCGACCGCCTGACGACCATCATGGTCGCGCCGCTGATGACCTGTTCCGCGCGGATTCCGGTCTACACCCTGATCATCGCCGCCTTCATCCCGAACGAGCGGGTGTGGGGCTTTGCGAGCCTGCAGGGTCTGGTGATGTTCGGCCTGTACGCCGCGGGCATCATCAGCGCGCTGGCCGTGTCCTTCGTCATCCGCAAGGTGTTCTGGCGGGGTGCCGTCGAGCCCTTCATGATGGAGCTCCCGGCCTACAAGACGCCCGACCTCAAGAGCGTGCTGTTCAATCTGTGGATCCGGGCCCGTATCTTCCTTGAGCGGGCAGGGCGGATCATCCTGCCACTGATGGTCATCGTCTGGGCCCTGGCGACCTTCCCCTATCCGCCCGAGGGCGCGACCCAGCCCGCCATCGACTACAGTTTCGCCGGCATGATCGGCCATGCGCTGGAGCCGATCTTCGCACCCATCGGTTTCAACTGGCAGATGGTCATCGCCCTCGTGCCGGGCATGGCGG
This sequence comes from Aquidulcibacter paucihalophilus, assembly GCA_030285985.1. Classification (NCBI taxonomy): domain Bacteria; kingdom Pseudomonadati; phylum Pseudomonadota; class Alphaproteobacteria; order Caulobacterales; family Caulobacteraceae; genus Aquidulcibacter; species Aquidulcibacter paucihalophilus. The sequence continues at coordinate 2,179,043 of CP127384.1, read as the reverse complement.
CCCGTGAAGTCGCCGTGGCGGCCCTCGGTACGGTCTATGCGGTCGCTGATGCCGAGAGCGCCACCAGCCTGCTGGGCGCGACCCTGGCGGCGCAGTGGTCGCTCGCGACCGGTCTGGCTTTCCTCGCCTGGTACGTCTTCGCGCCGCAGTGCGTGGCGACGCTGGGCGTGGTCAAGCGCGAACTGAACTCGTGGAAATGGATGTGGGTGATGGTCATCTACATGTTTGGGCTGGCCTATCTGGCGGCCTGGATCGTCTACCGCGTCGCTGTCGCTCTGGGTGGCGGCTAAACTGGACGGGCGCTCGTCACCTAACGGCGGTTGACAAGCGCGAGGCGTTGAGGCGATTTCCCTGACTATTCCGGGGATTTCCATGCTTTCGCCGCTCAGGCCATTGTTGTGTCGACATGAATTCTACTGGTCAGAGCGCCATCAGTCGGATCTTTGCCGACGTTGCGGCAAAACCCGCGTCGCGGCGGCCCCGGCGTACGTGAGGTCCCTCCCGCCGGAAGGGAGCCGGGCCTTTGAGGCTTCTGTCGTGTTCGACCATCACCGACTGCCGGGCCCGCTGGAAAGCGCCGTCTTCGATATACCCGAGCCAGACGGGTCCACGTCGGCGGTGATGGCACCGATGCGGTCGACGCCCAGTGCCAAGGTTCTCAAGGCCCAGGCGCGGGAGCGGCGTGAAAACCTTCTCGCCCTGCTGGACCGGATCGCCGAGGGCGGACAGCCGAGCCGGAAGGACACGCTCGACGCCATCCTGGCCGTGATCGAAGACGCGCATTCCGCGGACCCTGTGCTCTTCGGCGCAGAGGCGGCGGGTCATTTCGCCCGGCTGCACGAAGCACGGGACGGTCTGATCTTCTGAGAGGGCGCGATGGTGCCGGCTGCAGGAATCGAACCCGCGACATCCAGTTTACAAAACTGGCGCTCTACCAACTGAGCTAAGCCGGCCGCCGCCTTGACGGGCGGCTCTTATGCTGGCGCATGACGGATGACGTCAAGCGCCTCAGGGGGCGGGATTGGCCAGCAGCGCCAGCAGGGCGAAACTGGCCAGCCAGTGCTCGCCCATATAGTCGCCGGTCACATGGGGCAGGGCGGCGTCGAGATGGTCTTCTGACGCCTGCAGCGCGATCGCGCGGCGCGGATCGCCGGACGGCAGGGCTGACGCGATCTCGCGCCAGCACCAGGCGCGGCTCAGGTTGAGGCCGTCCAGATGGGCGATCTTGCCGTCCGACCGGTCGCTGACGCTGGCGGGCTGGAACAGGGTGGCGGGTTCGCGCTGTGACAGCCGGGGCAGGAAGGCCTTGAACCAGTCGGCGAACGCATCCGGCTCCATCGTGCGGCGCATCAGGGCGGCTTCCATGAGGGCGGGGGACAGGAACTCGTCCTGCGACGGCTCCCACGCCTGACAGTCTCGGTCGCCTGAATGCCAGAGGCGGGCGCGGTCCAGGCAAAGGTCGGCGAGGGCATCGTCACCGGCGCTCCCGGCATAGTCCAGCGTCAGACGCAGGGCGAAGGCCGTGTTGTAGTGGGTCCCGACCCGAACGGGATAGCCAGCCAGCGGCAGGAAATCCTTGAACCGGCTTGCGAAGGCCCGGGACAGGGGCCGCAGGGTTTCACCGAGGTGGCTCTCGTGCCGCGCCAGTTCGGCGGCCAGCATCAACAGCCAGGCCCAGCCGTAGGGCCGCTCAAAGCCACGGCTGCCCGGGCGCTCGAGATAGGCCGTTTCCACGCTTACGTTCTCCGGCGTGAACAGTTCATCGGCCAGCGTGCGGATCCGCCCGGCCTCCGGCATGTCCGGGTAGAGCCGCAGCAGGGTGAAGAGGGTCCACCAGCCGTGGACGCAGGAATGCCAGTCGAAGCTGCCGAAGAAGATCGGATGCAGGGCGCGGGGGCCAAGGACGTCTTCGGGGCCCGACAGGACGTGGTCCATCTTGTTGGGATATTCGCGCGTGACGTGGCCGAGGGCGGCGGCGGCGAAGCGCGAGGCCGTCGCGGGGTCGAGGGTATGGGTCATCATCAGAACCGGAAGGCCAGGAAATACATCAGCGCCATATTGACCCCGAGCAGGATCAGGGCCGTCGGAAGCTGGGCCCGGATGACGCCGTTCAGGGCCGAATTCCGGTCAGGCAGTTCCAGAAGATTGGCGGGCACGACGTTGAAATTGGCCGCCATCGGCGTCATCAGCGTGCCGCAGAAGCCGGCCAGCATGCCGATGGCGCAGACGATGGCCGGGTTGCCGCCGAACTGGCCGACCACGAAGGGCAGACCGATGGCAGCGGTCATCACGGGGAAGGCGGCGAAGGCGTTGCCCATGATCACGGTGAACAGCGCCATGCCGAGGCAGTAGGCTGCGACGGCCAGCAGGGGCGAGCTCATCGGCACGGCCTGGGTGACCAGTTCCCCGACCACGCCGCCGACGTCCGCCGCCAGGAAGACGGCCCCGAGCGAGGCCAGCATCTGCGGCAGCAGGGCGGCCCAGCCGATGGAGTCCATCAGCCGTCGTCCCTCCTGCACCGGGGCGATGACGGGCGGGCGCAGCCAGGCCATGGCGGCCACCAGGGCGAGGACACAGCCGAGGCCCAGTGCGATCAGCGTCGTCTGGGTCGGCGAGATCAACCACGCCCCGACGCTGGTGTGTTTGGCGGCGAGCGTGCCGCCGACGGCGATCAGGGGGACGATCAGGGCCGGAATGAACAGGGTGTTGCGGCGCCGGGTCGCACTCTCGCGCCGCTCTTCCAGCGTGGTCGTGGAGGGCTGGCCGACGCCGAGCTTCTTCAGGCCCCCAAGGGCGACGAGCGCCAGCACGAGGATGCCGTTGCCCAGTCCGCCGAGCCAGGAGCCGAACAGCATCGAGGCCGCGATCAGGCCCCAGAAGAGGGCGCTTCGGATCCGTGTCGGGTGCGCGCTGTCGCGCAGGGTCAGGATGGCGAAGCCCAGGAACATCAGGCCGACGAGGATGTAGGCGTGCTCGAGCGTGATCATTGGCCCGCCTCCGCGTCACGCGCGGCAAGATCGCGGCGGATCTCCCGGTCGAACATCAGCAGTCGTACGCCGTGGACGGCGAAGGCGGCGATGGCCGTCGGGATGGCCCAGACCGACAGCTGCAGGGGCTCGACGATGATCCCCGCCTGTTCGAGGAAGCCGACCATCAGGACGATCGAGCCTATGGCGATGAAGATGTCCTCGCCGAAGAACAGGCCGATGTTGTCGGTGGCGGCGGACATGCCGCGGATGCGGAAGCGGATCCTGTCAGGCAGGTCGCCACCGGCCTGGACCTCGGCGGCCCCCTCGGCCATCGGTGCGACCAGCGGCCGGACCATCTGCGGATGTCCGCCGAGTGAGGTCAGGCCGAGCGCCGACGTGGCCTGACGCACAACAAGGTAGCTCAGCAGCAGCCGGCCAGCCGTGGCCGCCTTGACCTGGGCGATCAACATGCGGGCCCGCTCCTGCAGGCCGGCCCGCTCGAGCAGGCCGATGACCGGCAGGATCAGCCAGGTGATGTGGAAATAGCGGTTGTCGTTGAAGGCGTCGCCGAAGGCCGCGAGCGTGTCCACGCCCGCCTGCGCCAGCGCCCGTATGTCGACGCCCGGTGCCACCGCCGCCGTCACCCCTGTGACGATGGCGGCGATCAGTATGACCAGCAGCGGATTGATGCGGGCGACAAAGCCCACGACCACGACCGCTATTCCCAGAAGCACCAGCATCGGATTCTCCCCCTTGGGCGATGGTTGCGCCGAACGTCCGGTTCAGGAAGCCCTATTCGCGCCGAAGCCGCCGCCGCCCGGCGTTTCGATGACGAAGACATCGCCTTCGCCCATCTCCACCTCTGCCGTCGCCCCCAGTGGCTCGATCGAGCCGTCCGCCCGCTCGACGCGGTTCACGCCGACCGCCCCGGCACATCCGCCGGCCAGACCGAACGGGGCCGTACGCCGGTGATTGGACAGGATGCCTGCCGTCAGGGGCTCTAGGAAACGCACGCGCCGGACCGCGCCCTCGCCGCCCCGGTTGGCGCCGTCGCCGCCCGAGCCGCGCCGGATGGAGAATTCCTCCAGCAGCACGGGCAAGCGCGTCTCCAGCACCTCGGGATCGGTCAGGCGGCTATTGGTCATATGGGTCTGGACCGCCGCGGTTCCATCGAAGCCCGGCCCGGCGCCCGAGCCGCCGGCGATGGTTTCGTAGTACTGGCGCGTTTCGTCCCCGAAGGTGAAATTGTTCATCGTCCCCTGGCTGGCCGCAAGCACGCCGAGCGCGCCGTAGAGGCAATCGACCACCGCCTGGCTGGTCTCGACGTTTCCGGCCACGACGGCCGCCGGATAGCGCGGGTTCAGCATCGAGCCCTCGGGCACGATCAGCCGGATCGGCTTCAGACAGCCTTCGTTCAGCGGGATGGCGTCGTCCACGAGCGTGCGGAAGACGTACAGGGTCGCCGCCCGCGCGATCGACAGCGGGGCGTTGAAGTTGTTGGGCAGCTGATCGCTTGTGCCGGTGAAGTCGACGACGGCGCTGCGGGCCTCGGGGTCAACATCGATCCTGACCCGGATGACGGCCCCGTCGTCCATCTCCAGGGCGAACGCGCCGGGCTTGAGCGCCGCGATGGCGCGGCGCACGGCCTCTTCAGCATTGTCCTGGACGTGGCCCATATAGGCGGCGACCACCGGCCGGCCGAACTCGGCGACCATACGCGTCAGCTCGTCGCCGCCGCGGGCGCAGGAGGCCACCTGGGCCTTCAGGTCGGCCATGTTCTGATCGACATTGCGCGACGGATAGCGGCCGGAGGCGAACAGGGCGCGGGTTTCGGAGTCCCTCAAACTCCCGGCGTCGATCAGCAGGAAGTCGTCGATCAGAACCCCTTCCTCCTCGACCGTCCGCGAGGCGGGCGGCATCGAACCCGGCGTGATGCCACCGACATCGGCGTGGTGACCGCGCGAGGCGACGAAGAAGGCCGGTGCGTCATCCGCCTCGAGGAAGACCGGCATGATGACGGTGATGTCGGGCAGGTGGGTGCCGCCGTTGTAGGGGGCGTTGAGCATATAGACGTCGCCGCGCCTCATGCCCCGACCGTCCGCGCCACCGCCGCGCGAGGCGATGACGGTGCGGATGCTCTCGCCCATCGAGCCCAGATGCACCGGGATGTGCGGGGCGTTGGCGATCAGGGCACCCGTGGTGTCGAAGATGGCACAGGAGAAGTCGAGCCGCTCCTTGATGTTGACCGAATAGGCCGTCGCTCGCAGCGCCTCTCCCATCTGCTCGGCACAGGCCATAAAGCGGCTGTTGAACACCTCCAGCATGATCGGATCGACGTCCGTGCCCATGGCCGTGCGGGCGGGCAGGGGCACGGTGCGCTCGAGAATCAGGTTGAGGGCCGGGTCGGCCGCGGCGCACCAGCCGGGTTCCACGACGGTGGTGCCGGTGTCCTCGAGAATGAGGGCCGGCCCGTCCACGGCGGTGCCGGGCCCGAAATCGCTGCGGCGATAGACCGGCACCTCATGCGCGGTGCCCGCCATGCGCACCGGAACGCGGGTGATGACGGTCAGGGCCAGGTCGGGGGCGCTGGCGGCGAGGGCCGACGGGGTCTGGCCGAAAGCGGCGACCGCCTCGGCCTCGAGGGCCTCGACCAGCAGGGCCTTGTCCTCTGCGAAGAAGCCGAACCTTAGCCGGTGCAGGGCCTCGAAGGCGGCGCGCATCTCGCTGGCCGGTCCGAAGGGGACCACCAACGGCGTGTCGGACCCGGCGAATTTGATCTCGGCCCGGACCAGGGTGGTCAGCGCGGCCTCGGTGAATGCCTGGGCGATCAGGTCGCCGCGCGCCTGACGTTCGAGCGTTTTCGCCTGATCGGAAAGGGCGGCGTCGCCGGCGGGATCGAGCGGCACCGCCACCGTGGCCTGACGGATGGCGCGGACTTCGGCCAGGCCCATGCCGTAGGCCGAGAGCACGCCCGCGAACGGGTGGAGCATGACCCGGGTCATGCCGAGGGCGTCGGCGACCAGGCAGGCATGCTGACCGCCCGCGCCGCCGAAACAGTTCAGCACATAGCGGGTGACGTCGTAGCCGCGCTGGATCGAGACCGATTTGATCGCCTCGGCCATGCTTTGGACGGCGATGGTGATGAAGCCTTCGGCCAGCGCTTCCGGCGTCGCGTCGCGGCCCGTGGCGCGCCGGACCTCGGCGGCCAGTGCCTCGAAACCGGTCGTCACCGCGGTGGCGTCGAGCGGCTGGTCGCCGTTCGGGCCGAAGACTGACGGAAACTGGTCGGGTCGGAGCTTGCCGAGCATGACGTTGCAGTCTGTGACCGTCAGCGGCCCGCCCCGGCGATATGCGGCCGGCCCAGGTACAGCGCCGGCCGACTCGGGCCCGACCCTCAGCCGCGAGCCGTCGAAGCGGCAGATCGATCCGCCGCCGGCCGCCACCGTATGGATGCCGAGCATCGGTGCCCGCAGCCGCACGCCCGCCACCACGGCATCGGAGGTCCGCTCATAGTCACCGGCGAAATGCGAGACGTCGGTCGATGTGCCGCCCATGTCGAAGCCGATGACGCGGTCGAACCCCGCCGCGCGGGCGGTCCCGGCCATTCCGACCACGCCGCCGGCCGGTCCGGACAGGATCGCGTCCTTGCCGCGGAAGGCTTCCGCCGCGGTCAGCCCGCCGCTCGACTGCATGAACAGCAGCGGGGTCGAGGCACCCAGGTCGGCGCCGACCCGGTCCACATAGGCCCTCAGGATCGGTGACAGATAGGCGTCCGCCACCGTGGTGTCGCCGCGGCCGATCAGCTTGATCAGGGCTCCGATCTCATGACTGACCGAAATTTGCCCGAAGCCCACCTCGCGGGCGATGGTCGCCAGTCGCCGTTCGTGGTCGGTGAAGCGCCAGCCGTGGACCAGGACGATCGCGACGGCCCGGAAACCGGCGGCGCGCGCCGCCATCAGGTCCGCTCGCGCCTGCGCCTCGTCCAGCGCGCGGTCGACCACTCCGTCCGCGCGGACGCGCTCGTCGATCTCGACGATCCGGTCACAGAGCTGGTCGTTGAGCACGATGTGCCGGGCGAACAGGTCCGGACGGCTCTGCCAGCCGATGCGCAGGGCATCGCCGAACCCTCGGGTGATCGCCAGGACGACGGGCTCGCCCTTGCGCTCCAGCAGGGCGTTGGTAGCCACGGTGGTGCCCATGCGGACTTCGGCGACGAGGCCGGCGGGGAGGGGGCCGGTCGCGATCCCGAGAATCCGCCGCACGCCCTCGACCGCGGCATCGGCGTACTGCTCGGGATTGTCCGACAGCAGTTTGCGGGTCTGCAGCGACCCGTCCGGCGCGCGGGCAACGATGTCCGTGAAGGTGCCGCCCCGGTCGATCCAGAAGCGCCAGCCCGTCGGCATCCCGGTCTGCGCTGCGCTCATGAAGGGGCTCCGACTCGTTCCACGGGATCAGCTTATCGCAGACTTCGCGGCGTCTGTTCGGCTAGAGGTCTGTCGCAAGACCCCGCCGGTTGCTAGATCGACCGGACCACGCCAAGGACGCGCCATGACCGATACGATCGAACTGTCCCACTGGATCAACGGCGAGCGGGTCTCCGCGGACCGGCCCGGCGAGAGCCTCAATCCGTCGGACACGCGAGAGGTGGTTGCCCGTACGCCCGATGGCGGTGAGGCAGAGGTCAATGCCGCGGTGGCCGCGGCCAAGGAGGCCTTCACGGGCTGGTCCGAAGCGTCTCCGGAAGTCCGGTCTGATGTGCTCGACCGCGCAGGGACGCTGGTCATGGAGCGGCGCGAGGCTCTGGGCCGGCTGCTGTCGCGTGAGGAGGGCAAGACCCTCGCCGAGGGGATCGGCGAAACCGTCCGCGCCGGCCGGGTGCTGAAATATTTCGCCGGCGAGGCCCTGCGCGTTCACGGGCAGAACCTCGCCTCGGTCCGGCCCGGCGTGGAGATCCAGACCTATCGTCAGGCGGTCGGTGTCTACGGCCTGATCACGCCATGGAATTTCCCCATCGCCATCCCGGCGTGGAAGGCGGCCCCGGCGCTGGCCTTCGGCAATACGGTGGTGATGAAGCCCGCGGGGCCGACGCCTGCGACGGCCGAGGCACTGGTTGCTATCCTGCATGAGGCGGGTCTGCCGAAGGGCGTGCTCAATCTGGTTATCGGGCGCGGCCGGGTCGGGCAGGCGATCGTGGATCATCCGGACGTGGCGGGTCTCAGTTTCACCGGATCGCAGGGCGTCGGTGCCGGCGTAGCCGCTGGAGCGGTGAAGCGTCAGGCGCGGGTCCAGCTGGAGATGGGCGGCAAGAACCCCCTGATCGTGCTGGACGACGCCGACCTCGACCGGGCGGTCCAGATCGCCCTCGACGGCTCCTTCTTCGCCACGGGCCAGCGCTGCACGGCCTCCAGCCGGCTGATCGTGCAGGACGGCATTCATGACCGCTTCGTCGCCGCCCTGGCCGAGCGGGTCGCGGCGCTGCGGGTCGGCGATGCGCTCGACCCCCAGACCCAGATGGGGCCGGCCGTGTCCGAGGACCAGATGGAGACCTCCTATCGCTACATCCAGGTGGCCCGCGGTGAGGGTGGCCGGGTGGTCACCGGCGGCGAGCGGCTGCAGATGGAAAAGCCGGGCTGGTACGTCCAGCCGACCCTGATCGCCGACACCGAGGCCGGCATGCGGATCAACAACGAAGAGGTCTTCGGCCCGGTCGCCTCGACCATCCGCGTCAAGGACTATGAGCAGGCGCTGGAGATCGCCAACGGCGTCGAATTCGGCCTCTCGGCCGGCATCGTGACCAGCTCGCTGAAACATGCCCGCGATTTCCAGCGGCGGGCGAAGGCGGGCATGACCATGGTCAATCTGCCGACCGCCGGCGTCGACTATCACGTCCCGTTCGGCGGCTCGAAATCCTCCAGCTACGGTGCCCGTGAGCAGGGCTTCGCGGCGGTGGAGTTCTTCACCCAGACCAAGACCAGCTATTCGGCGGGTTGAGGACAGACCGTCCGGCGCTTGCCAGTGGCTGGCATCAGGGACATCCTCGTCGGCAGGATCATGTCTTGATGTGGCCCCGGGGGAGCAAATGGACGGGACTTCAGGTCTGCCACCGGTAAGGACGGTCGGTCTGCTGGCACCATTTGGATGGCTTGCCGACGGCTTTCGGGATCTGACCAAGGCGCCGGTGCCCCTGCTGCTGTACGGCCTCGGCCTCGCGGTCGCCAGCTTTGCGCTTTGCTACGGGCTCTACGCCACCAACGGCGCCTTTCCGGTCATGGTCCTGACGGCGGGATTCGTCATCATCGCGCCGGTGCTTGCCATGGGGCCTTACGAAGCCGGTCGCCGGATCGGTCTGGGAGAGCGGCCCGGACTGGGTCGGATTCTGTTTGTTCGCTCCGCCTTTCGCCAGGACGTCGCCTATCTCAGCCTGCTTCTGGTGCTGATCTACTTCCTGTGGGGCCGGGTCGCGCAGATCGTCTACGGCCTCTCGACCTATCAGATCCATCGGGACTTCGACTCCCTTGTCGCGTTCGCCGTGGGGTCAAGAGAGGGTCACGCCATGCTGTTGGCGGGAACCGTGACGGGCGGCATCCTGGCCTTCGTGACCTACGCCCTGGTGGTTGTCTCAGCCCCCATGCTGCTCAATCCGAACGCCAATGTTTTCGCGGCGGTGGCGACGAGCGTGCGGGCGGTGAACGCCAACTTCTTTCCGCTCCTGCTGTGGGCGGTGATCATCACCGTCCTGCTGTTGTTGTCCGCCGCCACCGGATTCCTCGCGCTGATCGTCGTCTTCCCGTGGCTCGGTCTCGCCAGCTGGCGTGCCTACCGCAGCCTGGTGAACGACGACTGACGGGGTTTCCAGCGTGACGGGCAGCCGGGGGGCAGGCCCGTCCGGGTGCCCAAGGCAACCAGGCCGGTGGCGGAGAGGGTGGGATTCGAACCCACGGTGCCCGCAAAGGCACGCCGCATTTCGAGTGCGGTACATTCGACCACTCTGCCACCTCTCCGCGGGGCCGTAGGACGCTTGGTCGAGCGAGCGGCTTCTCTAATGGGCGACGGCCTGCGCCGCAAGCGGCGTGACGAGAAATCGCGTCAGCGCTGTGCGGGCAGGGGCAGGCCGAGGGCCTCACCGGTGGTCAGGTCGCCGTCGATGACGCGGAACAGCTCCGCCGGACGGCCGCCGGTGGCGGCGGAGAGGCGGCCTGTGGGCTCCACCAGGCCGGTGCGTTCGACGCCGCGGCGGAAATTCTGCTTGTGCAGGGACAGGCCGGTGACGGCCTCGGCCGCGATCTGGAGCTCGGACAGGGTGAAGGTCGCGGGCATGAGGTCAAACAGGACCGGCCGGTATTTCAGCTTGCTGCGCAGGCGGCCGAGGCCGGTGGCGAGGATGCGGCGGTGGTCGGAGGCCATGGCGCGGCCGGGGGCGGTCCGGAGCGGTGACCGGTCCTGGTCGCGGGCGGCCTCGGCGACCAGTCCGGCCTCGTAGAGCAGCTCATAGCGATCCAGCACCCGGCCTTCGTTCCAGCGGTGGGCGGGCGTGGTTGCGAACAGGGTCTCGATGCGGGCCAGGCGGCGCGGATCACCGGCGGCCCAGGCGGTCAGGTCGTCAATCAGCGGGGCGAGGCAGGCGGGCGGGCCGTCGCGGCGGTCTTCCCACGGGAAGATGTCCAGCACGGGCGTCCAGAGGGCCTCGGCCTGGGCGTCGTCAGCGGTCAGGGCGAGGTAGCCGACGGAGACCTCGCGGCGGCGCTCGGGCCCTGGCGTGGCACGGGGACTGGCCCGGCCGAGGTCGCCGAAGGTGTAGAGCTGTTCGACGAAGCCGAGGCGGAAGCCGGTCTGGGCGGTGACGAAGTCACGCAGCGCCCGTTCAAAGGTGCGGTCGCGGGCCGGGTCGAAGGGGCCGAAGGGCAGGGCGGCGTCGCCGTCCTCGGCCGGTGTGGTCAGGACGCAGGCCTTGCGGTCGCGCAGGGCGATGACAACCGCCGAGAGGCCGATGCGAACACCCTGTTCAGCCGGCGAGCCCATCGCCTATTCCGTATGCCATGCGTCGGCGGCTGGCATCAGGCCGACGGCCTCGGCCAAGACGCGGTAGCGTTCGAGGTAGCGCTGCTGGGCGACGGGCGCGGGCAGGGGGTCGATGATCAGGTCGTAGCCGGGGGGCGGCGAGCCGAACAGGCTCAGACCTTCCTTCTTGCTGAAGCCCGCCAGCTGCGTGGCCTCGAAATAGGCACAGGCGACGTCGGCCTTCTTGATCAGGGTCTTGATCTCGACCGGGTTCTTCGGCGGGAGGCCGAAGCGGAGGTGGATGGCACCTTCCAGCCGGGCCTCGAAGGCCTTGTAGTTGACGCCCAGCGCCGCCTTGAACGGTGAGATCATGTCACCGATGACGTATTCCGAGGCGTCGTGGAGCAGGGCGGCGAGCCGCCATTTCGGTTCCAGGCCCGGCCTGATGTGGGCGGCGATCTCCTCGACGACGCAGGAATGCTGGGCGACCGAGAAGGCGTGTTCGCCGATGGTCTGGCCGTTCCAGCGGGCGACGCGGGCCAGGCCGTGGGCGATGTCCTCGATCTCGATGTCGAAGGGCGAGGGGTCGAGCAGGTCGAGGCGGCGGCCGGACAGCATGCGCTGCCAGGCGCGGGGCTCTTTCACGGAAGGGCGGGGCGTAACGGCCAAGGATCTGTCCTGCTTGCTGGGCAGGGTTGGTGACGCATCAGGGCGGCGTGATCAAGGCCGGAGCGGGTTTCGCGCGGCGGTTATTCCCCGGCGTTGAGCGCGACGAGGTCCCTGGCGTCCTCGAAGGCGCGTTCGCGATTGCGGTCGCGTGAGCGGACCGTCGCGATCACCAGCGGCCCGCCGACAGGGCCGCGGGCCTCGTAGCCGACCAGCCGCCAGCCCGCTTCAGAGCCGCGATTGTCGGTCAGCATCCAGCTGGCGCGGGTGGCCTCGCCGGCCGCCGCGGCGCGGATTTCGGCGGCGTCGTCCTGGGCATTGATGCTGACATTGTCGCCATCGGGGCTGGAGCCTGTGACACGGGCAGAGCCGTCGCTGTCGTCGGCGTTGATCTGGAAGCCGCCGATCCGGACGCTGGCCTTGTCGCCCCGGGTCTCGATACGCATGCCCGGCAGGCGGACGGTGGCGTCGTCGCCGTTCGCCTCGATATTCACGCCCGGGGCGCGGACCGAGGCGCGGTCGCCTGAGGCAGTGGTCTGGTCCGCGGCCGCCTGGGCGGTGTCGGCGGCGCGTTGCGCCGTATCCGCGGCGGCCCCGGCGGCGTCAGCCTCGACAGCGGCGGCGTCGGCCTGGGCGCGGGACTCGGCGGCGCTGATCGCGGCCATGGCGCGGGGCAGGTCGGCGGAGAGGCGCTGTTCGAAGGTTTTCAGCACATCGGCGGGCGTCTTGCCGTCCAGCGCCACGAGCTGAAGGGTGACCTCGGCGCCCTTGGGGCCGACGTAGGTGCAGACCGTGCCGCCCGCGGAAGCGGACCCCTTGCGGGTCAGGGAGCCCATCGTCTGCGGGCATTGCAGCGTCTCGACGACCTTGAGCACGCCCTTTTCGTCATTGTTCTCGCTGCGCGTCGAAGAGATGCGGACGCCGTCGCCGCAGGCGGCGAGCGCCGTCGCGGCGCAGAGGGTGGGGATCAGAAAGGGACGGAGGGGCATCGACGTAGTGTCCTGGTACACATTCATCCTGCGCGCACCTGATTCATTTGCCAGTGAAATCGCGGTAAGGCGGGTGACGAAACCTGTTCGTTCGTGTGTTCGACCCGTTACGAGCCGGGGCGCGAGCCTTCACGACGGTGAAGGAAGGCGAGGCGTTCGAACAGGTGGACGTCCTGTTCGTTCTTCAACAGGGCACCGTGCAGCGGCGGGATCAGTTTGTTGGGCGATTTCTCGCGCAGCGTCTCGGGATCCACATCGTCGACCAGCAGCAACTTGAGCCAGTCCAGCAGTTCCGAGGTCGAGGGCTTCTTCTTCAGGCCGGGCGTTTCGCGGATTTCGTAGAAGGTCTTGAGCGCCTCGGAGACCAGCCGCGGCTTGATGCCCGGGAAGTGGACCTCGACGATGGCCTTCATCGTCTGGTCGTCCGGGAAGCGGATGTAGTGGAAGAAGCAGCGGCGCAGGAAGGCGTCGGGCAGTTCCTTCTCATTGTTCGAGGTGATGATGACGATGGGGCGGACCTCGGCGCGGATCGTCTCGTCCGTCTCCTGGACGTAGAACTCCATACGATCGAGTTCCTGCAGCAGGTCGTTGGGGAATTCGATATCGGCCTTGTCGATCTCGTCGATCAGCAGGACGGGGCGGTTGGGGGCGGTGAAGGCCTCCCACAGCTTGCCGGGCTTGAGGTAGTTGCGCACGTCGTGGACGCGTTCCTCACCCAGCTGGCTGTCACGCAGGCGCGAGACGGCGTCGTATTCGTACAGGCCGTTGTGGGCCTTGGTCGTTGACTTGACGTGCCAGGTGATCAGCGGGGCGTTCATCGCCTTCGCGATCTCATAGGCGAGGACGGTCTTGCCGGTGCCGGGCTCGCCCTTGATCAGCAGGGGGCGCTCGAGGGCGACCGCCGCATTGACCGCGATCCTGAGGTCGTCGGTGGCGATGTAGTTGGACGTGCCTTCGAAGCGGTCGGTCGTGCGGGGCATGGCGGTTCCGGATTGTGATCGGTTCCGGGTTAGCGAAGCCGGGCCGGGTTAACAACGATCATGTGGGGCGTTCCTGTCTCCTCCCTGTTCGCGAAGCGAATGGGGAGGAGACCCGAGCGACTACCCCGCCCGCCGGATCAGCTCGTCGGCCAGGTCTGCCGTCAGATAGCCGTCGGCCAGCCTTCCGTTGGCGACTTGCCAGCGGCGCAGGGCGGCGCGGGTGTTGGCGCCGACGACGCCGTCGATGCCCTGGGTGTCGAAGCCCAGGGCCGTCAAGGCGCGCTGGGCACCGATGCGCTGGTCGCGGGACAAGGGGGCGTCGTCCGGCCAGGTGGCGACGAGACCGGGCCGACCCGCGATGCCGTCGGCGGTCAGGCCGATGGCGAGGGCATAGCTGACCGAGTTGTTGTAGCGGCGGATCACATAGTGGTTGGGCAGGGCCAGGAAGGCCGGGCCGCGGGCCCCCTGGGGCAGGAGGATGACGCCCTCCTCAAGGGCTTCGGCGGCGTTGGGCGTACCACCGCGGGCGAGGCTGACGCCGCGCCGGGCCCATTCGCGCCAAGTGTGGCGCGGGCCCTCGGCCTCGGCGTAGTCGAAGCCGTCGGGCAGGGTGACCTCATAGCCCCAGGTCTGGCCGGGCTTCCAGCCGGCGCGGGCCAGCAGATTGGCGGCCGAGGCGAGGGCATCGGCGTCGGAGCCCCAGATGTCGACCTTGCCGTCGCCGGTCTGGTCGACGCCGAGGCGCAGATAGGCGTCGGGCATGAACTGGGTCTGGCCCATGGCCCCGGCCCAGCTGCCTTTCAGGCCCGCGCGGTCGCGGCGGCCGTCGACGACGATGTCGAGCGCGTTCTTGAGTTCGCCCTCGGCCCAGTCGCGCCGGCGGCCGTCGTAAGCGAGGGTGGCCAGCGAGCGAATGACGTCATAGTCGCCCTGGATGGCCCCGAAGGCGCTCTCATTGCCCCAGACCGAGACAAGGATTTCGGTCGGCACGCCGAATCGCTGGGTCACTTCCCACGGCACGCGATCGGTGCGGGCCCGGCCCTGGGCGATGCGGGTGGCCGAGGCGGCGGACTGGACATAGGCCCCGGCAGGGCGGCTGAACTCGGGCTGGTTGCGGTCGAGGCGAATGACCGAGGGGTCAGGCGTGAGGCCGGCGAGCTCGCGCTCATACTCCGCGCGACGGGCGCCGCCGTGGCGGGCGAGGAAGCCCTGTTTCCAGCCGTCGAAGCCGGCCTGGTCCACAACCACGGGCGCGGGCGTCGCCGGGGACGACGGGGGCGCAGCGGGTGCGGCGGGGCCGGGCACCGGCGCGGCGGAGTCAGAGGTCGGAGTCACCGGCGGCGCCTCCGGCAACATCGGCGCGCAGGCGGCGACGGAGGCGATTAGGATGAGGCGAAGGCTGATACGCATGGCTCTGATCATAGGTCCCCGACGGCGTTCGCGTCATGACAAGTACGCGAGGGCGACAGGTGTTGCTGCAATACCGGGGCCAAGGCGGGCCGTCCTGATAGAGCAACGTGAGGGCCCGTAAAGTTTATTCGCAACCTACGGGTCTGCGAACGGTTCCGCCGGTCGGGGCGT
Organism: Aquidulcibacter paucihalophilus; assembly: GCA_030285985.1. Taxonomy (NCBI): domain Bacteria; kingdom Pseudomonadati; phylum Pseudomonadota; class Alphaproteobacteria; order Caulobacterales; family Caulobacteraceae; genus Aquidulcibacter; species Aquidulcibacter paucihalophilus. Next base: position 2,163,860 of record CP127384.1, on the reverse strand, counting down.
TGCGCCCCACGGGGGCAGCAATGGCGAAAGACCTGTGCAGGCTGGTGTATCGGAGCGAGTCCCGGATCGATCACAACGACGATGCAGGGCTCGACAGAATTTTCAGAACATCGGTGAAGAACAACCTTCGGGACCGGATCACCGGTGCCCTTGCACTGCCGGACGGCAAATTCGTTCAGGTCGTCGAGGGCACCAGGCGGGACGTCGAGGCGTTGATGGTGCGCATCCGCGCCGATGATCGACATTTCAATGTCGCGGTTCTGGGGGACTGGTCGGTCACCGCCCGGCTGTTCGAGGGCTGGGCGATGGCGCGGCCCGATCCGGAGCCGTTGAGCAATCAGGCCTTCCGCATCGTCACCCAGGACGGCAGCGGCGTGCAGGTGACGGGCATTCTGCTGGGCATGACCCGGGCACCGGCGACGGCCTGGCTGTAGGGCCGCGGGCAGGCGACTTCCCTGTTTTGCGTCGTTAACCCTCAATATCATGGAATATTTGAGAGGTCGGGGCGCAATAGGGGGTCAGCTCTGAGACCCGATACCTGCGGCCTGGTGGCGGAGGGGCGACGCGACGGCGGTGCAACGCCGTAGACCCTCCGTTCAACTCGGAGGCCAGGCCTCCATCGGTGTTGGGCGCGCTAACGCTCGCGACGCGGTCGCTCGCTGCTTGAGCGCGGGTGACCTGCGGACATTCCGAAGGACGTCGTTCGACCCGTAACGGACAGTCTCCGGGTCGGCTTTCCGTATTTCGCCTCCTCCTTGCCCACCGTCATCCTCGGGCTTGACCCGAGGATCTGATGCAGGGCCGCACTGTGCCTCGGGGACGGGGCGGCGCGCTTCGGCCCGGGGCGGTGTCGCTTCCCCACCCCTGGCGGACCTCTGGCCACGCCCGCCTTGCAGGCACCGCCAGTCCCCGGTTGACGATTCCCGGAAGCCTCTCTATACGCACCGCTCCGCCGCAGGTTCGTCCCGCGGCTTTTCTGTTTTGCTTTGCCCCAGGACGACGACCATGAAGGTCCGTAGCTCGCTCAAGTCGCTCAAGACCCGCCACCGCGACTGCAAGGTCGTGCGCCGCAAGGGTATTGTGTACGTGATCAACAAGACCGACCCGCGCTTCAAGGCGAAGCAGGGCTAAACACGGTCGTCCGCGCCACAGCGCGGCTCGAAAGTTTCAGGGCTGCGGACTTGTCCGCAGCCTTTTTCGCGTCTGGCTCCGACGGTCGTTGAGTCGCGCGGGGCGACGTGGTTAGCGTCCCTCTCAAATCCCCCTCGTTCTCCGACGGCCTCCCGCCGACCCGGAGAGCCGTGTTCCGGAGTTCTCCCTTGGCCGACGACGCTTCCTTCGATTCCTCGCCCGACGTCCTGACCTCGGCCGCCCAGGGCCGGCTGCGCACCGTGATTGAGCGGCTGGAGCGGCTCGAAGAGGACAAGGCCGCCGTCATGGCCGACATGAAGGAGGTCTTCCTTGAGGCCAAGGGCGAGGGCTATGACGTGAAAATCCTCCGCAAGGTCATCCGCATCCGCAAGCAGGACAAGGCCAAGCGGCAGGAGGAGGATGCGATCCTCGACCTGTACCTCTCGGCGCTCGGCGAGATCTGACACTGAAGAGAACCGGCTTCGGCGGGGGCAAGGGGGGCGCGAAGAAGCCGCCCGCAGGCCCGTTTGAAGCCGAACGCAAGGCGGCCCAGCGGGCGGCCCTGAACGCCCTCAGACGCGCCCGCCGCTCGGCAGAGAAGGCGGGCGTTTCGCTGTCCGAATGGGAGGGGGAGTTCCTCGACTCGGTGTCCGAGCGGGTGAAGACCCACGGCCGCGCCTTCGGCGACCCCGAACTGGGCGCGCCGGGTCAGGCGCTGTCGGCCATGCAGGGCCGAAAGCTGAAGGAGATCGCCGCCAAGGCGAAAGGCGAGGAGCCGAAGCGGCGGTGGGGGAAGAAGAGGGATGAGGGATGAGGGATCGTCCCTGCCGACTCATCCCTCATTCCTCTTCCCTCATCCCTAGAAGAGGATCTTCCGGAACGTCAGGCTGACCACCCGGCCCTGGGGGTCGAGGTAGTCGGACTGATAGTTCAGCGGGGTGGTGCCGGCGCTGGCGGTCACCTCGGGGCGGGTGTCGAACAGGTTCTGGACCCCGAAATTGACCCGCGAGCCCTTGAGCCAGGGGAATTTCGCCACCCATGAGGCCTGGGAGTTGAGGTCGATGAAAACGTTCAGATTGACCGTCGCCTGATCCGAGAAATCGAGGTCCGGGCCGGTTCCGCCGTCGACGCGGGTGCCCTCGCGCCAGTTGGCGTTGACGAAGGCACCCATGCCGTTGCGGAAGACGCCGCCCTGGGCCTGGATCTCGTTGCGGGAACTGCCGCCGCGCGAACCGGTGGCGGCGCCGTCCAGCAGGTCGAGGATCGGCAGGCCGGTGGCGATGACGATCTCATCCTGGATCCGGTAGGTGTGGTAGATCGACAGGTTGAAGCGGCCCTGGCCGGGCTGCATGCCGCCCATGCCGCCGCGTCCGCCGCCACCGCCGCCCATGCGGAACTGACCGCCGCCGCCACCGCCGCCTGCGGCAGCGACGACGCCGGGCGGTGGGCCACCGAAGCTCATCGGCGGGCGGGCGCTGCCGGGTGCGCCGGGCAGGGGGGCGGCCGCAGGCGTGGCCGCACCGAAGGCCCGCGAATAGTTGAAGCCGCTGCGGATGTCCTGGCGCTCGAACCGTTCGAAATTCAGCGGACGGGCGTCGAAGGAGAGCAGATCTCCGACCGTGCCGGGCGGGTCGGTAGGGTCGACGGGCGCGCGGGTGAAGCGCCCTGGCAGGGCGGCCTCGAGGTCCGGCGTTAGGGTCGGGAAGGCGGCGATAGCGTCTTCGGTGAGGCTGTACGTCCAGGTCGAGCTGACGCGGAAGTCGGTCTCGGACCAGGGCTTGAGGTTGAAGCCGGCCTTCCAGACCTGGCGGTTGTCCGAGTTCAGACCGGCGTTGCCGCCATCGATGCGGGTGACCAGCACCGTCTGGTTGGTGGCGAAGTCGAACACCGGGACGTTGGGGGTGGAGATGGTCGGGTCGTTCAGTTGCGAGATCGACGGGGCACCGTGCTCGTCGGTGTAGCTGAGCTGGAACGACAGGGGCTCGATCGGCGACCAGTTCACGCCGAAGCCGAGGGTGGTCAGGCCGCCGAAGTCCGACAGGTCCTCATAGCCGACGTTGAAATTGGCCGACAGGTCGCCGATCGCGGGCAGAACCTCGCGGCGGCGGCTGGCGATGGGGATGCTGAAGCTGGCCTGGCTGTTGAGGCGGTCGCGCGACTGGGAGCGTTCGGTGGTCAGGCCGGAGCGGACGCTGGTGGAGTCCAGGGACCGGGTGTCGGCGCCGATGCGGAAGGTGGAGGAGATGCCGCCGGCCGGCAGATCGAACACGTCTCCGTTCAGCACCAGTTCGGTCGACAGCACCTCGGAGACCGAGTTGGCGGTGTCACTGGACAGGCGGACGAAGTCGTTGGCCGACAGCATGCCGTACGGGTTGGCCGTCGGGTCATCGGCGTCCAGCCGCGTCTGGAACGGACCGGTGGTGGCGAAGCCCCGGCCGCTGAGGGTGTCGGTTTCGACGCGGTCGTAGTTGCCGTTGAGGGTCCAGCGCCAGTCATCGCCGAGGAAGCCGTCGACGACCACACCGATGCCGCCGGTCAGGCTGTCGGTCTCGCGGTTCAGGGGGAGGGCGTTCAGGACGCGGCTGACCGGGGTGGGCGAGAGCGAGGTCGAGAACGGGCTTCCGACGGGCACCGTCAGGATCACGCCCGGCAGGCCGTTGAAGCTCAGGCTGGAGCGATCCTCGAGGCTGGCGCTGACGGTGGCCTGGGTGGTGTTGTTCAGGTCGCGCTTGTAGGTGCCGCGCAGGGTGGACCGCTCGCTCTGGCCCAGCAGGGTGCGGAAGGCGTCGACGTCGTCGAACTGCGTCGTGCCCGCGTCGCGCTGGATGTCGCGCTCGGATTCGTACAGCGGGCTGGTGCGTTCGTATTCGGCGTCCACCGACCAGCGGATCGGGCCCGAGATGTTGAGTGCATTGCCTTCGATCTCGGTGGTGGTGCGACCGCCCTGGGTGGGCATGCGGCCGGCGACCTCGCCGGTGAGGGAGCGGAAATTGGCCTTGAGCACGAAGTTCACGACCCGCTGGTCAGCGGCGTAGCCGTATTCCAGCGCGACCTCCTCGGGGAGGATGTCCATCCGCTCGATGGCTTCGGGCGGCAGGCCCTGGATCTCGCGGAAGCCGGAGATGCGTCGGCCGTTGACCAGGAAGACCGGCATGCCGTCGGCGCGACCGCGCGAGCTGCGGGTCAGGGGCTCCAGATAGGTCAGGAGTTCGGCGATGTTGGAGGCACCGTAGGCGGCGATCTGTTCCGCGCTCAGGGTGACGTCAGGCGGGATGTCGGAGTTGACGCTGCCCCGCGGGCGCACGCCGGTGGTGACCACGTTGTCCAGCTCAAAGGCGTCCGCAGCCGGGGCGGCGGCCGGCACCGGGGTCGCCGGCTGTTGCGGCGGCAGTTGCGGCGGGGGCGTCGGCGCAGTCTGGATCAGGCCGGCCAGGAGGCCGGACAGGGCGGTGGTGACGAGCAGCATGCGAAAGGTCCCGGGGAGAAACTAGCCCTGCAACGTGCCCGCCCGACTTTTCCGTCGCATTTCAGCGAGGAAACCGAAGGTTGAGATCGCGGCGATTATTCTCCCCTCATCGGGGTTGGATCGACCGCTGGCCAATGACTTTTTGGTCAGATCGCGGTGTTCTGCCGGGCGTTGCCCGAAATCCTCACCCGACTTCCTTGAGAATGCCTTCCAGTCCCTGTTCGCGGACCTTGCGGTACAGGGTCGAGCGGCCGATGCCGAGGCGGCGGGCGATCTCGGACATATGGCCGGCATAGACCTCGATGGCGTGCTGGATCAGGTCGCGTTCGATCTCCTCGAGGGTGCGGAGATGACCGCGCTCGTCGAGGATGCGGATCGGGGTTTCGGGCAGGGGCGGGAGCTCGATGGAACTGGCGCCGGCATTGGCCCTCTCCGTCTCGCGGCTGTCGCCGCGATCCACCTCCCCCACGGGGGGGGAGGAGAGGCCCGAGATGGCCGGGAAGTCATGCGGCTGCAGGAAGGGCGCATCGGCCAGGACGATGGCGCGATAGACGGCGTTCTCGAGCTGGCGAACGTTGCCGGGCCAGTCGAAGGCGCTGAGCAGGGCGAGGGTCTCGCCGGCGCAGCCCGCGACGCGCTTGCCCTCCTCGACATTGAAGCGGGCGATGAAGTGATCGATCAGGGCAGGGATGTCCTCGCGGCGCTCGCGCAGGGACGGGGCCTCGATCGGGAAGACGTTGAGGCGATAGAACAGGTCTTCGCGGAAGGCACCGGCGCGGACCTGTTGGGCCGGGTCGCGGTTGGTGGCCGAGACGATGCGGACGTCGACCTTGACCGAGCGTTTGGCGCCGACGGGGTCGACCTCGCCCTCCTGGAGGGCGCGCAGCAACTTGACCTGCATGTCCAGCGGCAGTTCGCCGATCTCGTCGAGGAACAGGGTGCCGCCGTTGGCCTCCTGGAATTTGCCGAGGTGTTTGTCATGGGCACCTGTGAAGGCACCCTTCTCATGGCCGAACAGGATCGACTCGATCAGGTTGGCGGGCAGGGCACCGCAGTTGACGGCCACGAAGGGTTTGCCGGCGCGATCCGACGCACCGTGCAGGGCGCGGGCGATGACTTCCTTGCCGACGCCGCTCTCGCCGGTGATCAGGACCGGGATGGAGGATTTGGCGGCACGGGCACCCAGCGACTTGACCATCCGCATGGGCGGGCTCTGGCCGACCAGATCGTCGAAGGAGGTGCGGCCGGAGACGTGCTTCTTGAGCCGGCCCACCTCGGCCGTCAGGCGGGTCAACTGCAGGGCGTTGGAGACCCCGACCAGCAGGCGTTCGGCGGAGACGGGTTTGACGAAGAAGTCCTGGGCCCCGGCCTGCATGGCCTTGACCACCGCATCGACGCCGCCCGAGGCGGTCAGGACGATGACCGGGGTCGTCACACCGGCGGTACGGATCTCGGCGAGGGCCTCCATGCCGCTCATGCCCGGCATGACCATGTCGAGCAGGACCACGTCAGCCCCGCCGCCCTTGGTCAGGCGGTCGATGGCCTCGCCGCCGGACTCGGCGTGGACGACGGCATAGCCCTCACGCTCCAGCACGGCCTGCGCAAGGCGGCGCTGGGTGGGATCGTCGTCGACCACGAGAACGGTCTTTGCCATGGGTTCGGCCCCTTCAACATCACGGTTTTGGCCGGTCCTCGTTGAGGCGGGACTGGCTCATTCCGGGACGTTTTAGCCGTCACAAGGTGAAGATCGGGTTGGGGGGCAGGGTGAGTGGGGGGTTAACAGAGAGGAGGAGTAGGGCTTAGGGCTGAGGGCTTAGGGCTCAGGAGTTACGGATGGGGTTTCGGCAATGGTGCCCGGGCCATCCCGGTGCCTGGTCGAGAGCCCCAAGCCCCAAGCCCTCGCGGCTACCCGCCCGCGAAACTCTGCCGGGCCTGCATCATGGCGGTGATCAGGGACTGCTCGGCTTCCGACAGATAAGGGTTCCAGACGTCGAAGATCAGGATGACCCGCATCGCGTCGGCGTCGTTCCAGGCCTCGTGGTCGATGGTGTCGTCGAAGACCCAGGCCTCTCCCATCTTCCAGTCGCGCACGGTGTTGCCGACGCGGAAGCGGGCCGGCCCCGGCAGGATCAGGGGCAGGTGGGTCAGCAGACGGACGTTGGACGAGCCCGTGTGGGCCGGGATGTGGGTGTGGGGCTGGAGCGCCGAGAAGACGGCGGTGGGGGCGAAGCCGTCCTGGCGGCACATGGGCAGGGATTCGAGCAGGGCGGCGGTCTGCGGGCAGCGCTCGCACACGGCGTCCTGTCGCGCGCCGTCCTTCCACAGCCAGAGCGAGCTCCATTTGCGGGAGTGGTTCAGCTCGCCCCACTGATTGACCGGCGCGCCCTTCGGGTAGGCGATATAGGGGGCGAAATCGTCCATGCCGCCGGCCAGCAGGGCCTCGAGCTCGGCCGTGATGATGGGGGTGGCGGCCTCCAGCGTCTCCAGCCAGGGGAAGAGGGCGCGGTCGTAGAAGGGGATGGCGGGCAGGCGGGGGTAGTCGAGCAGGAGTGGCTCCTGCTTCGGCGCGGTCTTCAGGCCGGCGTAGATCTCCAGCCCCTCGTCGAAGCGGTCGAGCGTGGCGGCGTCGACCTGGCCGCGGAGGGCGGCGACTTTGCTGCGCATATGGTCGCGGAGGGCCTCGGCGTGGCGGCGGACGACGCCGGCGGCATGATCAATCTGGGACTGGATGACCGGCGGGCAGCGATCGCGCGGCGGGGAGATCTTCAGCGCGTTGCGATAGACGTCGGCGGCGGACCGACCCTGGCCGATCTGCTCGAGCATGGACGCCTTGCCCAGCAGGGCGGCGAAATCATAGGGCTGCATCGCCAGGGCGTCGTCGAGCACCGTCAGCGCGCCGTGGAAATCGCCGAGCAGCCGCAGGGCGAGCGCCCGGTTGAGTGTTCCATCGTGCGTCGCGCCCATGGCGTCGGCCTGATCGATCAGGCCGAGGGCGGATTGCGGATCGCGGCGCGCGAGGGCCTCGGCGGCCCGGCGCAACAGATCATCCTGAGCGCTTCCGCCCGACTGGTTCACGTGGGGTCCCCCGATCCCGGTTTGTGAACTCAGTGTAATGTTACGTCGGCGGGCCGGGTCAAGAGGCGGGACGGCCTGATGCGACAAGCGGAGCCGTTTGCGCCGGAATTAGCGCTCAGGCGGCGCGGTTGCTTGGCTGGAAGCGCGTGACCTCACTTCAGAAGACCAGCGGCCGACGATCCCTTCCGTCGACTTCGGTCGGCATGGCCGGCTCCGCCGATTCAGGATCGCCCGGACACTCCGGCTCGCCCTCTTCATGTCGCAGGCGGACCCCATCAACGATCAAATCCGGAAAGGTTGGCGGTACGGTCTCAAACCGACCGGCGGCGAATGCTTGCAGGATGTCCTTCGACCGATCGGCGCAGGTGTTCCGGTGATAAATCGCCCATTCGAACCAGAGGCCGCCAGACTCGCGTTTGAACACACCGATTGTCGTCTGTCGGGCGATCAGAACGTCCTCCACACCATCGCGGTCGAGGTCGATCAGCCGGGCGGCGCAGGCCTGATCGTCATTGCAGTATTTCAGTGTCTCGATCAGCCTGGGATATTGCTGGATGAACGAGGCGGGGAGTGTCGCGCCGGACGGGTAGGCGCGAATGCGGATGTCCGCGGGTGATGGACGCGATTCAGCTGGCGACGGGCGACCCGGTTGGATCCCGGCAGCTACAGCGGCGGCCCTGGCCCGGGTCGCGACCGCTGCGTCGGGTGACCGCGTCAGCCGATCCAGCGCCGCCTGTCCGGCCTTGCCGCTCTCGAAGCGGAGGAAGCGGTAGTCGAACTTGTCAGGTGCCACCGCGCCGCGCTCCAGCCGGGCGACCTGATCCATGACGGAAAGCCGGGCGGGGTCGAGCACGGGGCTGAACAGCAACAGGATGAGAGCCACGGCGAGGACGGCCGTCCAGATTGTGGTTGGCTCCAGCGGGCGCATCCAGTCGCCCTTGCGCCAGAAGGGGCTGAGGGCGGCCCAGCCATAGCCGGCGGCGAATGCGGCACCGACGAGGGCGCAGGCGGCGGCGATGATCCGGTCGGGCGTCAGCCCGTACTGGCCGATGCGTTGGGCTAGTCCCCAGACGGCGATGACGATCAGGGGCGTAATCAGTACGGCGGCGACGCGCACGGCGATCCGCAGCACCGCGGGCGGCCGGTTGTCGGCGCGCCCGTCCTGATAGGCGGTGTTGATGAGGATGATCAGGGCGGCGGCAGCGGCCAGCACGCGGGAGGTGGCGCTGCCGGTCTCCCAAAGGCCGTCGAGGCCGGTGAAGGGCAGGGCGGCGAGGAAGCTGGCGGCGAGGATGGTCATGACCAGCAAAAGCCACGACATCAGCATCAGGCCGACCGTACGCACGCCGCGGATCAGGCCGTCGCGCACATCCGTCAGGTGCACCGCCGTCGCGAGAACCAGGAAGGTGACGGGGATGGCGAACCATTCCTCACGCAGCAGATCCTCGAGGAAGTCCAGGCCGATGACCCTGAACAGGGACGCGCCGAGCTGGATCAGGGCCCAGAAGGCGACGGTGAAGCCGAGAGACAGCACCAACTGGACCAGGGCCTTGGAAGCGGTGTCGAAGAAGGCCGGGAAGTTCGGAATGCGAAGCTTCTCGAGATCGGCGGCGGCCACGAGATGGTGGCTGATGAACAGGGCGGCGGCCGAGAAGATCGCCACCGGCCCGGACAGGAAGGGCGAGCCGCGCAGGGTGTCGGCGCTCTGACGGGCGATGTCGTGCAGGCCCAGAAGGGCGAGGCTGAGGGCCGCGACGGCGGTCCAGATGGCCATGGTGACGGGGCGCAGGCGGCCGAGTCCGGTCAGCAGCACCAGGGGCAGGAAGGCGATGACCATCAGCAGGGGGCCGAAGGCCAGGGGCTCGGTCGCGGGCCAGACCCTCAGGTCACTGTCGGCGCTGCGGTGAAGCCAGAAGAGGCCGAGGCCCTGCAGCAGACCGATCCCGATCCGGATCGGACCCAGCAGGGGGGCGGTTGCGCCGCCGAGACTGTCGCGGCCGGTCGCTTCGGTCGTGTTACTCATAATCGCACTCCCTTGATGAAGGAATGTGACCCCGTTTCGACCCGCCTGCATAGTGCCCGCTTGAGTTCTGCGCGGTTGCGTGTATAGAGCGCGCCTCTTCCGTCGCAGCTTCGGCCGCGGCGGTCCTGTCCGAGAACTTCGGGGTCCGGGGGTCACCCAGACCGTAAATGCCAGAGAGCCCTCTGGTGCCGTGGGGAGATGGGGATGCAGACGACGCCAGACGTTCCGGTATCCGGGCGTCGGGGTTCGAGCTTCCTTCGGACATTACGACCGGCCTGAACGCCTCGCAGCGATGCGCGGCGCACTGGCCAATCCGTCGTCGGGAATAAGCCCGGCGGCGAATACAGACTGGAGACCGCAATGGACCGCGCACAAAAAGCCGAGTCGATCGAAACGCTGAAGGGCGTTTTCGCCGACGCGGGCGCCGTGGTCGTGACCCACAACCTGGGTCTGACCGTTGCGGATATGGAAGACCTGCGTGGACGCCTGCGTACTGCCGGCGGCACGTTCAAGGTGGTCAAGAACCGCCTGGCGCTCAAGGCGCTCGACGCCGCTGAAGGCAGCGAATACCACGGCCTGTTCAAGGGTCCCGTGGGCATCGCATACGCCGACGACGCGGTGACGGCCGCCAAGATCACCGCTGAATACGCCAAGGCCAACGACAAGTTCGTCGTTCTGGGCGGCTTCATGGGTGAGAAGATTCTGGATGCAGCGGGCGTGGGCGTTCTGTCCAAACTGCCTTCGCTGGACCAGATCCGCGCCTCGCTGCTCGGCCTGCTCAACGCTCCCGCGACCAAGGTCGCCGGCGTCGTGCAAGCCCCGGCGTCCCAACTGGCCCGCGTTTTCAGCGCCTATGCCGCCAAGGACGCCGCGTAAGCGGACCCGCCTCTTTCATCTCTGCAAACTCTCTACTGAAACCCAATCCTCCGAAGGAAACACACCATGGCCGATCTCGCCAAAATCGTTGAAGACCTGTCGAAACTGACCGTTCTGGAAGCCGCCGAACTGTCCAAGCTGCTGGAAGAAAAGTGGGGCGTCAGCGCCGCTGCTCCGGTCGCCATGGCCATGCCCGCCGGCGGCGGTGCCGCTCCGGCCGAAGCTGCTGAAGAGCAGACCGAGTTCACCGTCGTCCTGCTGGACGGTGGCGACAAGAAGATCAACGTCATCAAGGAAGTCCGCGGCGTCCGTTCGGACCTGGGCCTGAAGGAAGCCAAGGACCTCGTCGAAGGCGCTCCGCAGAACGTCGTCGAGAACGTCTCCAAGCAAGCCGCCGACGAAGTCGCCAAGAAGCTGACGGAAGCCGGCGCCAAGGTGCAGGTCAAGTAAGACCGAGCCTCATGGCTTGAGGACGCTACCTGCGTCCCGATATCGCGGGCCCGATGGGAAACCATCGGGCCCGTTTTCGTTTGGTCTGGGATGCGCGGGACCGACCCGCGCCGACGTCTCCCCGAACGAAGGACCTCCCGCATGAACATCCTGATGGTGCTGACCTCCCACGACCAGCTTGGCGACACCGGCCAGAAGACCGGCTTCTGGCTGGAGGAGTTCGCCGCGCCGTACTACGCGCTGAAGGACGCAGGGGCTGACATCGTCGTGGCCTCGCCGAAAGGCGGTCAGCCGCCGCTGGATCCCAAGAGCGACGAAGCCGACGCGCAGAGCGAGGACACCGCACGCTTCAAGGCGGACGAGGCCGCACAGAAGGTCCTGGCCAATACGGTGAAACTGGACGGCGTCAGCGCGGCCGATTTCGACGCGGTCTTCTATCCGGGCGGTCACGGGCCGTTGTGGGATCTCGCGGAAGACCCGACGTCCATCCGCCTGATCGAGGCCTTTGCCCGGGCCGACAAGCCCGTGGCCGCGGTCTGTCACGCACCGGGGGTGCTGAAGTCGGTCAAGGGCACCGACGGCGCGCCGCTGGTGAAGGGCCGCAAGGTCGCCGGCTTTACCAACAGCGAGGAAGAGGCCGTCGGCCTGACCGAAATCGTGCCCTTCCTCGTCGAGGACATGCTGAAGGCGAACGGCGGCGACTATTCGAAGGGCGCGGACTGGGGCTCCTGGGTCGTGACCGACGGCAAGCTGGTCACCGGCCAGAACCCGGCCTCGTCGCGCGAGGCGGCGGAAGCGCTGCTGAAACTGCTCTAGCCGACCGGGGCCGGGCCTGGGGCCCGGCCCTCTATCGTCAGCGCCGCCGCGGGGCGAAGATGTCGGCGAGGCGGTCGCGGGTGCCCTCGATGCGGACCAGACGCGGGTAGCGCAGGCCGTCGTGGTAGGCGAACGACAGGGTGCGGAACTCGTCGCCGCGCTTGACCACCAGCACGATGGGGTCCGTGCCGCCCCTGGCCGCGGTGACGGCGTCGCGCAGGACTTCGGCGGAGGCGACCCGGTCGCCGACGGCGATCAGCTCCCAGCCGGCACCCAGTCCCTGTTCGAAGGCCGGACCGCCCCAGACAACGCCGCCGATGCGGTTGCCAGCACCGAGGCTGAAGCCGAGCGAATACTGGAAGTCGGTCGCCCAGCCGCCGTTCATCCGCTTTTCGAGCGGGGTCAGTTCATCGACATAGGTCAGCCGCCAGCCGGCGCGTTCGATCCCGGCCAGCGGGGCCTCGGCGTCGGGGCCGACGGCGTCGAGGCGGGTGCGCAGGAAGGTCTCCCAGTCGTGGGGGTGGACCGCATTCAGGTGCGAGGCCACATCCTCGAACGTATAGGGCCGGGCCTCCCAGACGCCGTCCTCGACGCCGTAGAAGGCTTTGGCGAAGTCATCGAGCGACTTGCGCTCGTTTGTGGCCTCGCGGATCAGGGTGTCGGCGTCGAGCCAGATCAGCAGGGCCTCGCGGTAGTAGTCGCCGGTGCCGCGCATCCATGACGACCACGGATTGGTGGTGCGGTAGCCGAGCAGGTTGTGGTTGGTGGTGTCCTGCAGGGCGCGCCACTGGCGACCGGGCTGCTGGTCATAGAAGCCGGCCACCTCGGCGAGGTTGACGATGGCCTCCTCGACCGTCCCGAGACCCGAGCGGGGGGTCAGGACATCGCCCCAGTATTCGGTCTGGCCCTCATAGACCCACATCAGGGTGTTCTGCGTGGGGACGTTGAAATTCGGGACGTATTCGTCTGACGGGCGACGGAATTTTCCGTTCCAGCTGTGGACGTATTCGTGCGGCAGCAGGCCCCGGGCGCCATAGGCGGGATTGGCGGTGGAGAAGTAGTTGGGGGCCGCCGTGTTCTCGGATGAGCGGTGATGCTCGAGGCCGATACCGCCCATCTTCGAGGTCAGGCCGAGCAGGAACTCATAGCGGTCGTAGTGGCGGGCACCGAACAGGCGGTCGGCCTGGTCGACGAGGGATTCATAGCGGGCGACCCACTCCGGGGTGATGTTCACCGAGGCCGCGGTGTCGCCGACCAGGTTCAGGTGCACGGGCGAGCGGCCGCCCGGATCGATGTCGACACGGCGATAGTGTTTGCCCGCGAACATCGGGCTGTCGGCCAGATGCTCGAGCGAGATGGGGGCGAAGGTCGCGACGTCGCCCTCGCGGGAGACGGTGTCCAGCGCCACGCCGTAGTTCCAGCCGGTCGGCAGGACGACGGAGGGGGCGAAGGTGATGCGGCTGTGGTTGTAGCCTGCCGGATAGAGCAGGGCCTTCTCCCACTGGAGGTTGACCATCTCGGGCGTCATGACCACGCGCCAGACGGCGTTGTCGGGCTGGGTCAGCCATTCGAAGCCGACCTCGATCGAGGTCACGCCCGCGGGGATGTCGAGGTGGAAGGCGTGGGGATCGACGGTGTCGCGCACCCATTCGATGCGCTGGCCGTTGCCCGTGACCGTGACGCCAGAGACCAGCTGGATCGGGCCGGTGTCGGCGTGGTTGCCGGGAATGAACTTCGGATACTGCAGGACCAGATGCCCGGCGCTGACCGGGATGGTCTGGCGGGTGCGGATGACCTTGTGATCGAGGTCTGTCAGGTCGACGCGAATGCCGATGACGCCGGGATAGTCGCGGTCCTGGGGCGCCGGGATCGGCGGCAGGGCGTGCGGCAGGCTGGTCGGGGCGGGCAGGGGCGTCGCGGCTTGGGAGGCCGGAACCTGGGCCATGGCCGGCAGGGCGGCTGAGGTCAGGAGCAGGGCGAGGGCGGCGGTGCGGATCATCTTCGTGTCCCTCACGATCAACGGCGACGGGGGGCGAGAATGTCGCCGAGATGGTCAGGGGTGCCCTCGATGCGTTCGAGGCGTGGGTAGCGCAGGCCACCGTGGTAGTCGAAGCGGATGGTGCGGAAGCGTTCGCCCCGCTTCAGCATCATCTCGATCGGCGTGGTGTTGCCGGCGGAGGCGGTGATGGCTTCTGCGATGGCCGTGGCGCTTGCGGCGCGGCCGTTGACGGCAACGACTTCCCAGCCCGAGGTCAGACCGGCCTCGAAGGCGGGTGATCCCCAGCGGACGGCGGTGACGCGGTTGGCGTTGTTCAGGCTGAGGCCGAGCGAATAGGCGAAATCGACCCGTTCGAGCTCGGCGTTGAGCGCGCGGCTGTAGGCATTGGGCGTGGTGCTCCAGACGAGGCGATAGCCGCCGCGCTCGATGCCGGCGAGCGGCGTCTGCGCGTCCGGACCGACGGCGTCGAGACGCGCGCGCAGGAAGGCGGCCCAGTCGTTGGCCTGCACCCCGTTCAGGGTCGAGGTCACATCGTCGAACGTATAGGGGGCCGGGTCCCAGTTCCCGTCCTGGACGCCGAAGAAGGCCTTGGCGAAGTCGTCCAGCGAGCGGCGACCGTTGGACTGTTCGCGGATCAGGGTGTCGGCGTCGAGCCAGATCATGGCCCCTTCGCGATAGTAGTCCTCACTGCGCTGGAAGCTGCTCCAGGGCTGGGGCTGACGCCGGGCGATGATCGGGTCGTTGGTGGTGTCCTGCATGGCGCGCCAGGCGCGGCCGGGATTGTCTTCGGCATAGCTGGCGGCGGTGTTGGCGAGGACGTCCAGCGCCTGCTGCTTGCTCATCAGGCCCGCGCGGGCGGTCAGGATGAGGCCATAGTACTGGGTCTGGCCCTCATAGACCCAGAGCAGGGAGTTCTGCAGCGGCTCGTTCAGGGTCGGCGTCAGCTGGTCGGCCGGACGCCGCCATTTGCCGTTCCAGGAGTGATTGTATTCGTGGCCCAGCAGGTCGCGGTCGGCGAGGGTCGAGGCGGGGGCGGTGAAATAGTCGGTGTCGACGCTGTTCTCGGACGAGCGGTGATGCTCCAGCCCGATGCCGCCGAGGCGGTCGCTGACGGCGACGAGGAAGTCGTAGTGGTTGAAATGCCGCGCGCCGTACAGGCGGTCGGCCTGGCGGACCAGTTCGCGGTGGCGTTCGATGTGGTCGTCGGTGGCCGCCAGCATGTCGGCGTCGTCGGCGACGATGTTCAGTCGCACGGGCGACCGACCGCCCGGATCGAGGTCGATCTGGCGATAGTGGGCCCCGGCGAAGACCGGGCTGTCGGCCAGATGCTCGAGGGTGATCGGGGCGAAGACCGCGACACCGTTCTGGAACGAGGTCGTGTCGAGCGCCGCGCCGTACTGCCAGCCGGCGGGCAGGCGCAGGGTCGGCTGGACCGTGATCTGGCGGGAGTAGTAGCCGGCCGGATAGAGGATGGCCTTTTCCCACTGGATGTTGAGCATCTCGTCGGTGATGACGACCCGCCCCTGGGCGCCGTCGATGGGGGTCAGCCATTTGAAGGCGACCTCGACCGAGGTCGCGCCGGCCGGGACCTCGACCTGGAAGGCGCTGGTGTTGGCGGTATTGCGGACCCAGCGCAGCGGCTGGCCATTGGCGGTGATCTGCAGGTCGGCGATGTCGTCGACCGGGCCGACGGGGCCGTGGTTGCCCGGGATCCACTGCGGATAGAGCAGCACCAGCGGGCCAGGGCCGGCGACAGGGATGGTCTGGCGCACCGAGACGATCCGTCGGTCGATGTCGGTTGCATCCATATCCAGAGTGATGACGCCGGCGTAGGCTACATCGCGCGGGGCCGGGATCGGGGCGAGGGCCCGGTCGAGGGCAGGCGTCCCGACCTGTGCGAGAGAGGGCGCGGCACCGAACAGGAGGGCGGCGGCGCAGGACGTGACGAACAGGCGGACGGCGGGGCGCATCATGTCGGGAGACTCTCGGTCGGGGGGCGGTCGCAGATCACGCCGCGCGCAGGCACGGGTCAAGCTGGACAGGAACGCGCAGCATTAAAACGCTGTCATGATCGGGTTACCGATGGCTCCAGCACATGGGATAGCCCTCCTGCTATCGTCATCCTCCGGCAAGCCGCGCAGCGGCGCAGACCGGGGGACCCAGCGGCGCGCGTGAGCGCGAACCTGTCGGGAGCGCGGTGTTTGCGGATGAGGGTCCCTCGCGACCACCTGTGTTTCGCCGCCGTCGCGGCGCCACTGGGTCCCCCGGTCTCGCTTCGCTCGCCGGAGGATGACGAAAGCAGAGAGGTCAGGACGCCGGTTTCACTTCCAGCAGTTCCACCGTGAACAGCAGGGTGGAGTTGGGCGGCAGTTCGCCACCGCCGACCCAGCGCTCGCCGTAGCCGAGGGCGGCGGGGATGACGAATTCGAACTTTTCGCCCTCGCGCATCAGGGCCACGCCCTCGGTCCAGCCGCGGATGACGCGGTTGAGCGGGAACTCGGCCGGTTCATTACGGCTGTAGGAACTGTCGAACTCGCGGCCGTCGACGAAGGTCCCACGGTAGTGGACCTTGACCGTGTCCGTCGCGACCGGCTGGCGGCCGTTCGGCTGGGCGCGGCCGACGCGGCGGTACTGCAGGCCCGATTCGGTGGTGGTCCAGCCGCGCCGGGCCCCGTTGACGACCAGATATTGCGCATTGCCGGCGGTCCAGCCTTCCAGCGTGCCGACGCCGGGCGTGGCGGCGGGTGCCGGGGCCTGGGCGGTGGCGCAAGCGGCGAGGGACAGGGCGGCGGCGGCGATCAGGAGGGTGCGGGTCATGGGGCGACGCTAGCAGGGGCAGGACCGCTGAGGAATACGGCTGCGATCGAGCCTTCCGGGGACAGCGAACATTTCACCGTTGGGGCGCGCGAACCTCGGCCCTGCAGCCGTCGCCGATGTGGGCCGCTTCCGTACAGGACAAGACATTCGTCACCCTGCGTCCGGCATCCAGACTGACGACAATCGGGTCGCCGCCGGCGCAGGTCAGTTCGTACCAGGTGAGCCCCGCCGCATTGCGCCCCATGTCGCGTACCCGCGTCGGCGCGCAGGCTTCGGCGGCGCTTCCGGAAAGCCTTGGGCGGAAGCCCGCGACTTCTTCGGACTCGGTGGTGAACTGGCAAAGGTCGCCCCGCGACCGGACATCAAGGCAATCGGTGACGGTCCATACGCCGGACGCCTGTTCGATCCAAGCCCCGGGGGCACGGCGACAGCCAATCTCATAGATCGTGGTTCCTGTCGGAGAAAGGCCGACGACCCGGCCTTCGTCGACCCGACAGTCCATCCCCGCGTGAGTCGCCATGGAGGCAAAATGCCGGACCGGATTCCGGTTGCCGCGGAGAACACAGGCCGGAGCCGGGCGGCTCGACGGCTCTCCGCGCTGGAACCGGTCACTCTGGCTGGCCAGAAGGAGGCAGCTATGCGCGGTGGGGCTGGTCCCATCGACGATCAAATAACCCGGCCCGTCGCGGCAGACGGCCTCGTATTGACGGTCGCCGAAGCTGTCCATGCCGCGAAGCGAAGCGCTGATGACGACGCAGTCGGCGCCGGCCCGGGCGGCGGCGTCCTGCGCGGCCAAAAGGGTCGATGTGTCCCTGACCCGACCGCGGGTGGTCGACGTCTCCTCCAGCGACCGCTGAGCCGAGGCTGCCGTGGCCACGAGGCTTAGAGCAACGCCCAGCGCTAATGCCAAGTGCCTCATAGCCCGTTGTCCTGCCGATGCCTCAAATGGCCCTCTTTCAACATCCGGTTTTTCCGTCAGCCGTGAACAATCTGAAGGTACCTCCTTCGGCCCCTGCGAGGTCAATCCCGAAAACTGCCGAACGGGCCTTTATTTCGTCGGAAAAGCGAGTATATGACCCGGCTCCGCTAACTCAGTATGAGACACGCGCGAAAGCGCCGAGGCCCGGTTTGTCGCCCTCCGACCGGTGCGAAGGCGCGCTCCTTCCCAGGGAGCCCTGCAATTTCAGACGTCCTGGCGCCGCAAGGCCCGAGGGTGGACGTCGAAACCGATGGTCACGGGTCGCCCGAGAGGCGGAGCCGTGGCTGCTGCATTGATCGCCGCCTGCCCGGGCGGCGTATTGGGAATACAGAATGGCCAAGTCCAAAGCCGAAGTCGCCGTCGCCAACGGCCAGTTCGCACACGCCACGACCTTCACCGGCAAGAAGCGCATCCGTCACTCGTTCGGCCGGATCCCGGAAGCGGTGCAGATGCCGAACCTGATCGAGGTGCAGCGCGCCTCCTATGAGCAGTTCCTGCAGCGCGAAGTGCGCAGCGGTCCGCGCAAGGATCAGGGCATCGAGGCGGTCTTCAAGTCGGTCTTCCCGATCAAGGACTTCAACGAACGCGCCATCCTGGAATACGTGTCCTACGAGTTCGAGGACCCGAAATACGACGTCGAGGAATGCATCCAGCGCGACATGACCTATGCCGCGCCGCTGAAGGTCAAGCTGCGCCTGATCGTGTTCGAGGCGGATGAAGAGACCGGCGCGCGCTCGGTCAAGGACATCAAGGAGCAGGACGTCTACATGGGCGACATCCCGCTCATGACCGACAAGGGCACCTTCGTCGTCAACGGCACCGAGCGGGTTATCGTCTCGCAGATGCACCGTTCGCCGGGCGTCTTCTTCGACCACGACAAGGGCAAGACGCACAGCTCGGGCAAGCTGCTGTTCGCCGCCCGCGTGATCCCGTACCGCGGTTCGTGGCTCGACTTCGAGTTCGACGCCAAGGACATCGTCTACGTCCGCATCGACCGCCGCCGGAAACTGCCGGCCTCGACCTTCCTCATGGGTCTGGGCATGGACGGCGAGGAGATCCTCAAGACCTTCTACGAGACCGTGCCCTACGAGAAGCGCGGCGAAGGCTGGGTCACCCCGTACAAGGCGGAGCGCTGGAAGGGCGTGAAGCCCGAGTTCGACCTGGTCGACGCCGACACCGGTGAGATCATCGCCGCCGCCGGCACCAAGATCAGCGCACGTCAGGCCAAGAAGCTGGGCGACACGACCACGTCGCTGTCGCTGGCCGCCGACGCCCTGCTGACCAAATACCTGGCCGCCGACGCCGTGAACTACGAGACCGGCGAAATCTACGCCGAGGCCGGCGACGAGCTGGACGGTCCGACCATCGAACTGCTGGAAAGCTTCGGCTTCACCACCATCGACGTGCTGGACATCGACCACGTCACGGTCGGTGCCTACATGCGCAACACCTTGCGCATCGACAAGAACACCGGCCGCGAGGACGCGCTGTTTGACGTCTATCGCGTGATGCGCCCGGGCGAGCCGCCGACCCCGGAGGCCGCCGAAGCCATGTTCAACTCGCTGTTCTTCGACAGCGAGCGCTACGACCTCTCGGCCGTCGGCCGCGTGAAGATGAACATGCGTCTGGAAACCCCGGACGTGTCGGATGAGATCCGCGTGCTGCGCAAGGACGACGTCCTGCGCGTGCTGCAGATCCTCGTCGGCCTGAAGGACGGCCAGGGCGAGATCGACGACATCGACAACCTCGGCAACCGCCGGGTCCGTTCGGTCGGCGAGCTGCTGGAAAACCAGTACCGCGTCGGCCTGCTGCGGATGGAGCGCGCCATCAAGGAGCGCATGTCCTCGGTCGATATCGACACCGTGATGCCGCACGACCTGATCAACGCCAAGCCGGCCGCAGCGGCCGTGCGCGAGTTCTTCGGTTCGTCGCAGCTGTCGCAGTTCATGGACCAAACGAACCCGCTGTCCGAGATCACTCACAAGCGTCGCCTTTCGGCGCTTGGCCCGGGCGGTCTGACGCGTGAGCGCGCCGGCTTCGAAGTCCGCGACGTGCACCCGACCCACTACGGCCGCATCTGCCCGATCGAAACGCCGGAAGGTCCGAACATCGGCCTGATCAACTCGCTGGCCACCCACGCCCGGGTGAACAAGTACGGCTTCATCGAGAGCCCGTACCGTCGCGTGAAGGACGGCAAGGCCACGGACGAAGTGGTCTACATCTCGGCCATGGAAGAGGCGAAATACACGATCGCCCAGGCCAACATCGAGCTCAAGGACGGCATGATCGTCGAGGAGCTGGTCCCGGGCCGGATCAACGGCGACTCCCAGCTGCTGATCCGCGCCGACGTGGACATGATGGACGTGTCGCCGAAACAGGTCGTTTCGGTCGCCGCCGCCCTGATCCCGTTCCTGGAAAACGACGACGCCAACCGGGCCCTGATGGGCGCGAACATGCAGCGTCAGGCCGTGCCGCTGGTGCAGTCGGACGCGCCGCTGGTCGGCACCGGCATGGAAGCGGTCGTGGCCGTGGACTCCGGCGCCGTCGTGGTCGCCAAGCGTGACGGCGTCGTCGAACAGATCGACGGCACCCGCATCGTGGTGCGCGCTACCAACGAAGCCGACGCCGGCCGTTCGGGCGTCGACATCTACCGCCTGTCCAAGTTCCAGCGTTCCAACCAGTCGACCTGCATCAACCAGCGCCCGATCGTGCGCGTGGGCGATGAAGTGAAGGTCGGCGACGTGATCGCCGACGGCCCGTCGACGGACCTGGGCGAACTGGCCCTGGGCCGGAACGCGCTCGTCGCCTTCATGCCGTGGAACGGCTACAACTTCGAAGACTCGATCCTGATCTCCGAGCGTATCGTGCGCGACGACGTCTTCACCTCGATCCACATCGAGGAGTTCGAGGTTATGGCCCGCGACACCAAGCTGGGGCCGGAAGAGATCACCCGCGACATCCCGAACGTCGGTGAGGAAGCCCTGCGCAACCTCGACGAAGCCGGCATCGTGGCGATCGGCGCCGAGGTCCAGCCGGGCGACATCCTGTGCGGCAAGGTCACGCCGAAGGGCGAAAGCCCGATGACGCCGGAAGAGAAGCTGCTGCGCGCCATCTTCGGCGAGAAGGCTTCGGACGTCCGCGACACCAGCCTGCGCCTGCCGCCCGGCGTCGCCGGCACGATCGTCGACGTGCGCGTCTTCAACCGCCACGGCGTCGACAAGGACGAGCGGGCCATCGCCATCGAGCGTTCGGAAATCGAGCGCCTCGGCAAGGACCGCGACGACGAGCTCAAGATCCTCGAGCGCAACGTCTATGGCCGCCTGAAGCCGCTGATCCTCGGCAAGAACGCCACCTCGGGTCCGAAGGGCCTGGGCCGCGGCGTCGTGTCGGAAGACAAGCTCAATGAGCTGTCGCGCGGCCTGTGGTGGCAGATCGCCCTCGACGACGAGAAGGCGATGGGCGAGCTCGAGGCCATGAAGAAGCAGTTCGAGGACGCCCGCAAGGCGCTCGACCGCCGCTTCGAGGACAAGGTCGAGAAGCTGCAACGCGGCGACGAACTGCCCCCCGGCGTGATGAAGATGGTCAAGGTCTTCGTGGCCGTGAAGCGCAAGCTTCAGCCCGGCGACAAGATGGCCGGCCGTCACGGCAACAAGGGCGTCATCTCCAAGATCCTGCCGATCGAGGACATGCCGCACCTGGAAGACGGCACCTCGGTGGACGTCGTTCTGAACCCGCTGGGCGTGCCTTCGCGCATGAACATCGGCCAGATCTTTGAAACCCACCTGGGCTGGGCCGCCGCCGGTCTCGGCAAGCAGATCCAGGGTCTTCTGGAAGCCTGGCAACAGGGCGGACAGAAGAAGGCGCTGGTCGATCACCTGACCAGCATCTACGGCCCGGACACCCCGCTTCCCGAGTCGGAAGAGGACCTGATCGAGCTGGCCAAGAACCTGTCCAAGGGCGTTCCGTTCGCCACCCCGGTGTTCGACGGTGCCCACATCGACGACATCGAGGAACTGCTGGAGAAGGCGGGTCTCGACCGCACCGGCCAGTCGATCGTCTATGACGGCCAGACCGGCGAGCAGTTCAAGCGTCCGGTCACGGTCGGCTACATCTACATGCTGAAGCTGCACCACCTGGTCGACGACAAGATCCACGCCCGTTCGATCGGACCGTACTCGCTCGTCACCCAGCAGCCGCTGGGCGGCAAGGCGCAGTTCGGCGGACAGCGCTTCGGCGAGATGGAGGTGTGGGCGCTGGAAGCCTACGGCGCGGCCTACACCCTGCAGGAAATGCTGACGGTGAAGTCCGACGACGTGGCCGGCCGGACCAAGGTCTACGAGGCCATCGTCCGCGGCGACGACAGCTTCGAGGCGGGCATTCCCGAGAGCTTCAACGTGCTCGTCAAGGAAATGCGCTCGCTGGGCCTGAACGTGGAGCTGGAGAACAGCTGACCGATCGAATGATCCCTCTCCGCGCAAGCGGGGAGGGACGATCGTCCACTTTCTCCCTCAATGAAATTTGGCGGGTCAGCCCGCAGAAGGAATCAAGATGAACCAGGAAGTCCTGAACATCTTCAACGCGGTCCCGGTCACTCCGACCTTCGACCAGATCAAGATCGCCCTCGCCAGCCCGGAGAAAATCCGGTCGTGGTCGTTCGGCGAGATCAAGAAGCCCGAGACCATCAACTACCGGACGTTCAAGCCCGAGCGTGACGGCCTGTTCTGCGCCCGTATCTTTGGCCCGACCAAGGACTACGAATGCCTGTGCGGCAAGTACAAGCGCATGAAGTACAAGGGCATTATCTGCGAGAAATGCGGCGTTGAGGTCACCCTGGCCCGCGTTCGCCGCGAGCGGATGGGCCACATCGAACTGGCGTCCCCGGTCGCCCACATCTGGTTCCTGAAGTCGCTGCCGTCGCGCATCTCGCTGATGCTGGACATGGCGCTGAAGGACGTGGAGCGCGTGCTCTACTTCGAAAACTACATCGTCACCGAGCCGGGCCTGACCCCGCTGAAGCAGAACCAGCTGCTGACGGAAGACGAGTTCTACCGCTACCAGGACGAGTTCGGCGATGACGGCTTCACCGCCGAAATCGGCGCCGAGGCCGTGCGCAACCTGCTGATCGGCATCGACCTGCACGCCGAGGCTGAAAAGCACCGCGGCGAACTGGCCGACAGCCCCTCGGAAATGAAGGCCAAGAAGGCCTCCAAGCGCCTGAAGCTGATCGAGGCCTTCCTCGAGTCCGGCAACAAGCCCGAGTGGATGATTCTGACGGTCGTGCCGGTCATCCCGCCGGAACTGCGCCCGCTGGTGCCGCTGGACGGCGGCCGTTTCGCCACCTCCGACCTGAACGACCTCTATCGCCGGGTCATCAACCGGAACAACCGCCTGAAGCGCCTGATCGAGCTGCGCGCGCCCGACATCATCATCCGCAACGAAAAGCGGATGCTGCAGGAATCGGTCGACGCCCTGTTCGACAACGGCCGTCGCGGCCGCGTCATCACGGGTGCCAACAAGCGTCCGCTGAAGTCGCTCGCCGACATGCTGAAGGGCAAGCAGGGCCGCTTCCGCCAGAACCTTCTGGGCAAGCGCGTCGACTATTCGGGCCGTTCGGTCATCACCGTGGGTCCCGAGCTGAAGCTGCACGAGTGCGGCCTGCCCAAGAAGATGGCGCTCGAGCTGTTCAAGCCGTTCATCTACGCGCGCCTTGACGCCAAGGGCCTGTCGGGCACCGTCAAACAGTCCAAGCGTATGGTCGAGCGCGAGCAGCCGCAGGTGTGGGATATCCTCGACGAGGTCATACGCGAGCACCCGGTCCTGCTGAACCGCGCGCCGACGCTGCACCGTCTGGGCATCCAGGCGTTCGAGCCGAAGCTGATCGAGGGCAAGGCCATCCGCCTGCACCCGCTGGTCTGTACGGCGTTCAACGCCGACTTCGACGGCGACCAGATGGCCGTTCACGTCCCGCTGAGCCTCGAGGCCCAGCTGGAAGCGCGCGTCCTGATGATGTCGACGAACAACATCCTGTCGCCCGCCAACGGCAAGCCGATCATCGTGCCGTCGCAGGACATCGTCCTGGGCCTGTACTACCTGTCGCTGATCAAGGAAGGCGAGAAGGGCGAGGGCAAGCTGTTCGCCAACATGGGCGAGATCGACGCGGCGCTCGACGCCGGCGTGGTGTCCCTGCACACCAAGATCAAGGCGCGCTGGACCGAGATGAACGCCGCCGGCGAAGTCATCACCAAGGTCATCGACACGACCCCGGGCCGGATGAAGCTGGGCGCGCTGCTGCCGCACAATGCGAACATCGGCTACCGCCTGCTTGAGAAGAACCTGACCAAGAAGGAAATCGGTAACCTGATCGATCAGGTCTATCGCCACTGCGGTCAGAAGGCGACGGTCATCTTCGCCGACCAGATGATGCAGCTGGGCTTCCGTGAAGCCGCCAAGGCCGGCATCTCCTTCGGCAAGGACGACATCGTCATCCCGGCCGCCAAGGCCACCCTGGTCGCCGACACCCGGACCCAGGTCGAGGAGTACGAGCAACAGTACGCCGACGGCCTGATCACCAAGGGCGAGAAGTACAACAAGGTCGTCGACGCCTGGGCCAAGGCCACGGACAAGATCGCCGATGCGATGATGGGCGAGATCGCCCAGCCGCGCGTCCTCGCCAAGGGTCAGGCACCGGACATCAACTCGGTGTTCATGATGGCCAACTCCGGTGCCCGTGGTTCGCAGGCGCAGATGAAGCAGCTGGGCGGCATGCGGGGCCTTATGGCCAAGCCGTCGGGCGAGATCATCGAGACGCCGATCATCTCGAACTTCAAGGAAGGCCTGACCGTCCTTGAGTACTTCAACTCCACCCACGGCGCCCGCAAGGGTCTGGCCGACACCGCGCTGAAGACCGCCAACTCCGGCTATCTGACGCGTCGTCTGGTCGACGTGGCGCAGGACTCGATCGTCACCGAGGACGATTGCGGCTCGACGCGGGGCATCACCCTGCGCGCCGTGGTCGAAGGCGGCGACGTGCTGGTCTCGCTGGGCCAACGCGTCCTGGGTCGCTATGCGGCCGAGGACATCAAGGAGCCGGGCGGCGAGACCGTCCTGTTCAAGGCCGACACCTACCTGCAGGAAGAAGAAGTCGAGGTCATCGACAACGCCGGCGTCCAGTCGGTCAAGGTCCGCTCGGCCCTGACCTGCGAGGCCGAAGCCGGCATCTGCGCCTATTGCTACGGGCGTGACCTGGCGCGCGGCACCAACGTCAACATCGGCGAAGCGGTGGGTGTTATCGCCGCCCAGTCGATCGGCGAACCCGGCACCCAGCTGACGATGCGGACCTTCCACATCGGCGGTACGGCGCAGGTGGCGGAAACCTCGTTCTACGAGGCGACCAACCCCGGCATCGCCCGCATCACCGGCCCCACCGTCAAGGCGGCGCACGGCGATCTGGTGGCCATGAGCCGCAACGTCGTCGTGACCATCGTGGTCGACGGCAAGGACCGCGAGAGCCACAAAATCCCCTACGGCGCCCGTCTGCGGGTGGTCGAGGGTTCGGACGTCAAGCGCAGCCAGCGTCTGGCGGAGTGGGACCCCTATACCTCTCCGATCCTGACCGAAGTCGGCGGCGCGATCCGGTTCGAGGACCTGGTCGAGGGTCTGTCGGTCCGCGAGGAAACCGACGAAGCGACGGGTATCGCCCAGCGCGTCGTCAGCGACTGGCGCGCCAGCCCGCGCGGGGCCGACCTGCGTCCGGCCATGGGTGTCACCTCGGGCGACGCCTATGCCAAGCTGGCCTCGGGCTCTGACGCCCGTTACCTGCTGCCGGTGGGCGCGGTTCTGTCCGTGAACAACGGCGATGTGGTCAAGCCGGGCGAGATCATCGCCCGCGTCCCGACCGAGGGTGCCAAGACGCGCGACATCACCGGCGGTCTGCCGCGGGTGGCCGAGCTGTTCGAAGCCCGTCGACCCAAGGACTGCGCGGTCATCGCCGAGATGGACGGCCGTGTGGAATTCGGACGCGACTACAAGAACAAGCGTCGCATCAAGATCACGCCGGAACTGGACGCCGATGGCAACCAGGCTGATGCGGTCGAATTCCTGATCCCCAAGGGCAAGCACATCTCTGTCCACGACGGCGATCTGATCAACAAGGGCGACTACATCATCGACGGCAACCCGGATCCGCACGACCTGCTGCGCATCCAGGGCGTCGAGGCCCTCGCCGAGTATCTCGTGAACGAAGTGCAGGAGGTCTATCGACTGCAGGGCGTGCCGATCAACGACAAGCACATCGAGGTGATCGTTCGCCAGATGCTGCAGAAGGTCGAGATCCTCGACTCGGGCGAAACCACCCTGATCCGTGGCGACACGGTCGAAGTGGCTGAAGCCGTGCTCGAGAACGCCAAGGTCGAGAAGCGTGGCGGCCGGATCGCCACCACCCAGCCGGTCCTGCTGGGCATCACCAAGGCGTCGCTGCAGACCCGCAGCTTCATCTCGGCGGCGTCCTTCCAGGAGACCACCCGCGTCCTCACCGACGCCTCGGTCAACGGCAAGGTCGATACGCTGGAAGGCCTGAAGGAGAACGTCATCGTCGGCCGCCTCATCCCGGCCGGCACGGGCGCCTATCTCCGCGCCCTGCAGAAGATCGCCAACGAGCGTGACGCTGAACTGACGTCGACCCGTGAAGCCGCCATCGAGCCGCTTCCCGCGGACCTGGCGCTGGAACTGGAGAACAGCGAAGGCTGATCGACAGGTTCAGGATTGCAATGAAGAGGGCGGCTCCGGAAACGGGGCCGCCCTTTTTCATACCGTCATGGATGCGCGCAGAGGTGGCTTGGGGGGTGCCGCGTTTACAGGCTAAGCTTGTTTCGGGTCAGCAGTTCGGGGGAGCTTGATGAAGGCGAAGCGCACGCGTTGGGTGATTGTCGTCCTTTTGGGGGTCGCAGGCACCGGGATGTACTGGCTCGCCAGCGTGTTCTACCCGCCGCTGCTGTTGTTTCCTCACAAGCGAATGGTCGGTGTCACACCGGTCTATTCAGCAAGCCCGATCCCCGACGAGATTGAGGGTGTCATCGGCCGGGCCGACGCCCTTGTGCGGGCCAGTCCGCTATTCACGCCCGAGGTGCTCACCCGCCCCGTCTATCTGACCGACGGGGGGCTGCGCTGGCGGCTGTTGAGCCTCAATGTGTCAAACTCATTGGCCCTGTCGCGGCCATCGGTTGAGATCATCGTGGTCAATCGGTCTGATGTGGCCACGGATCGGGTCTGGTACAGCGGAAATCCTGTTCCGGCGCGTGACCTGACCAGCGTGATCGCTCATGAGCGGACCCACGTCCTGATCCGCCAACGCTTCGGGCTGCTCAGTTCCCAAGTTTACCCGACCTGGGTCGTGGAAGGTTACAGCGACCATGTGTCGGGCACGGGTTCGGTGTCCGATGAAGCGGCGGCACGGATGATCGCCGAGGGCCGCCGGACGCGGGGGCTGTTTTACTATGAGAGCCGTAAGCGGGTGACGCGGGAGTTGGAGGCGAACGGCGGCTCCGTAGAGGCGCTGTTCCAGTCCTCGCAGCGGCGGCGCGTGGACAACGAGGAGCCCGCGGCCTGAGGTCAGCGCGGTCCGTCCCGGCGGTCCGTTCTGATGTTCTGTGTCGAGTCCGGGCGGAGTGACGGGTCCAGGAGGCCTCCCGCGACCCCCGTGCCGAAATTGGAGCCGGGACCGTCCTGGGGGCCGACATTGCCGCTGCCGCCGGCGAGAGGACGGCGACGTCGCTCGTAGTCGGCAAGACGGCGGGCACCCTCGGCGGCGAACGGGCTGCCGGCGGTGTCGTCTATGGGAGCCGCGGCACCGGCGCGCTGGCCGAAGCGCTCGTCGCAGACCGCGCGCTCGGCGGCGCTGAGCAGGGCAGGGGCGCTGCAGCCCGGGCCGCGGGTGCGCAGGCCGCGGCCGACACGGTCGCCGAGGGTCTCGGGGCGCACGGACCAGCCCTCGACCCCGGGCGGGGCCGCGGGCGCACCGGGTGCCGGAACGCCCAGGCGGGGCGCGGGCGGGGCAGGCTGATCCTCATCTTCGGTCGGGTCGCGGAAGGGCAGGTCGCGGTCGGCGGTGGTGGTGCCGGGCAGGGCGGGGGCGGCGACGTCCCGGGTCCTTTCCGGCGGCGGCCGGACACGCGCGACCTCGCCCGGCAGCAGCGGGCGGGGCTCCATCTGGACATAGATGACCGCGTCGTCCTGGAGCAGGTCCGGGATGCTCAGCCCCATGGAGCGCAGGCCAAGGTAGGAGAAGAGCGCCGCATGGCCGAGCACGGATACGGCGATGATCGCGGGCTTTCGCCACCGCTCTGCGCGTCGGGGCCAAACCCACGCCGGCCCCTTGAATCGCTGTCCACCCGCCATAGGCGCACAGGATGGGGCGAGCGTGGCGGTATTGGGGCCTGAACAGGCGCGGAATGCAGCCATGCCCGGCTCGACGAACCCGCCGCCCTTGACCTTCAGCCCCCCCGCGCGTAGAAGCCGCCCACTTTCGAGGTTCCCGGTCCGCCGGGTTCCGGGATCGTGACAATTGAGCGGACGGGCTGTGCCCGCCGGAACGCCCGAAGCGCGCGTTCCGGTTTTTTCGTTTGGACGTCGCGTTGCCGGCTCGAGATCAAACCCGGGGCGGCGCATCGGCGTCGTCCGAAAAGAAGGCTCATGA
The DNA here is from genome assembly GCA_030285985.1 of Aquidulcibacter paucihalophilus. Taxonomy (NCBI): domain Bacteria; kingdom Pseudomonadati; phylum Pseudomonadota; class Alphaproteobacteria; order Caulobacterales; family Caulobacteraceae; genus Aquidulcibacter; species Aquidulcibacter paucihalophilus. The sequence goes on along the minus strand of CP127384.1, from coordinate 2,135,538 downwards.
GGCGCTCCGGCCGAAAGGCACACGCCTCCATCGATTGAAAGAGACGAGTTTCGAATGCCGACTATCAACCAGCTGATCCGCAAGCCGCGCCAACCCAAGCCGGTCCGTAACAAGGTCCCGGCCCTGAAGGGCTGCCCGCAGCGCCGCGGCGTCTGCACCCGCGTCTATACGACGACCCCGAAGAAGCCGAACTCGGCGCTTCGTAAGGTTGCCAAGGTGCGTCTGACCACCGGCATCGAAGCCGTGTGCTACATCCCCGGCGAGGGCCACAATCTGCAGGAGCACTCGGTGGTCCTGATCCGTGGCGGCCGCGTGAAAGACCTTCCCGGCGTTCGCTACCACATCCTGCGCGGCGTGCTCGACACGCAAGGCGTCAAGGACCGCAAGCAGCGCCGTTCGCACTACGGCGCCAAGCGTCCGAAGTAAGCGACCGTCCTATTCCATTCGCTGGTTCACACCAGCCGTCCGACACCGATTTAGAAGGCCAAGCCCATGTCCCGTCGTCACCGCGCCCAGAAGCGCGAAGTTCTGCCGGATCCCAAATACAAGGATCTGATCGTCACCAAGTTCATGAACTACGTCATGTACGAGGGCAAAAAGGCCGTCGCCGAGAACATCGTGTATGGCGCGTTCGAGATCCTGGCCGACAAGAAGAAGGAACAGGAGCCCGTCGCGACGTTCCACGCTGCGCTCGATAACGTGGCTCCGGCCGTGGAAGTCCGGTCGCGTCGCGTCGGCGGTGCCACCTACCAGGTGCCGGTCGAGGTTCGCCCCGATCGCCGTCGGGCCCTGGCCATCCGCTGGCTGGTCAACGCCGCGCGCAAGCGTGGTGAGAACACCATGACCGAAAAGCTGGCGGCCGAGCTGCTGGACGCCTCGAACAACCGCGGCACCGCGGTCAAGAAGCGCGAAGACACCCACAAGATGGCCGAGGCCAACCGCGCCTTCAGCCACTACCGCTGGTAACGCCTTCAAGGTGCCCTGTTCGGCACCTATCTAGAGACTATCCGGCGCGGGCGGTTTGAGCTAAATCGCCCGCGCCCGCTTATCCGCACAGATCGACATCTTCCCCGAGGGCGCGAAACGCGTCCTGAACTCACTTCAAGGCACGCTTCTCATGGCCCGCGAAAACAAGATCGAGGACTACCGCAACTTCGGCATCATGGCCCACATCGATGCGGGCAAGACGACGACGACCGAGCGGATCCTGTATTACACCGGCAAGAACCACAAAATCGGCGAAGTCCACGACGGCGCCGCGACCATGGACTGGATGGACCAGGAGCAGGAGCGCGGCATCACCATCACGTCCGCCGCGACGACCGCCTACTGGAAAGGCAAGCGCCTCAACATCATCGACACCCCCGGCCACGTGGACTTCACCATTGAAGTCGAGCGTTCGCTGCGCGTGCTCGACGGTGCCGTGACGGTGCTGGACGGCAACGCCGGCGTTGAGCCGCAGACCGAAACCGTCTGGCGCCAGGCCGACAAATACCGCGTGCCGCGGATCGTGTTCGTCAACAAGATGGACAAGATCGGTGCCGACTTCGACGCCTCGGTGCAGTCGATCCGCGACCGTCTGGGCGCCAAGGCCGTGCCGATCCAGTTCCCGATCGGTTCGGAATCCTCGCTGTCGGGCCTGGTCGACATCGTCGCCATGAACTCGGTGGTCTGGGACAACGACGCCCTGGGCGCCAACTTCACCGTCGGCCCGATCCCGGACGACCTGATGGAGAAGGCCGTCGCCGCTCGTCAGTACCTGATCGACAACGCCGTCGAACTCGATGACGAGGCGATGGAGGCCTATCTGGACGGCACCGAGCCCTCGCTGGAAGTGCTGAAGAAGTGCATCCGCAAGGCCGTGCTGACCGGCGCCTTCTATCCGATCCTGTGCGGCTCGGCCTTCAAGAACAAGGGTGTGCAGACGCTGCTGGACGCCGTCGTCGACTATCTGCCGGCGCCGATCGACATCCCGCCGACCCCGGGCATCGACTTCAAGACGGAAGAGCCGATCGTTCGTCGCGCCTCGGACGACGAGCCCCTGTCGGTTCTCGCGTTCAAGATCATGGACGACCCCTTCGTCGGTTCGCTGACCTTCTGCCGCATCTATTCCGGCAAGATGGAAACCGGCATGGGCCTGCTGAACTCCAGCCGCGATCGTAAAGAGCGCGTCGGCCGCATGCTGCTGATGCACTCCAACGACCGTCAGGACATCAAGGAAGCCTACGCCGGCGACATCGTCGCCCTGGCCGGCCTGAAGGACACCCGCACCGGCGACACCCTGTGCGATCCCCTGAAGTCGCCCGTCATCCTCGAGAAGATGGAATTCCCGGCGCCGGTGATCGAGATCTCGGTCGAGCCCAAGACCAAGGCCGACCAGGAGAAGCTGGGCGTCGCCCTGGCCAAGCTGGCCTCGGAAGATCCCTCGTTCACCGTCTCGACCGACCACGAGTCGGGCCAGACCATCCTCAAGGGGATGGGTGAACTGCACCTGGACATCAAGATCGACATCCTGCGCCGCACCTACAAGGTCGACGCCACGATCGGCCAGCCGCAGGTCGCCTACCGTGAATCGCTCGGCCGCAAGGTCGACATCGACTACACGCACAAGAAGCAGACCGGCGGTACGGGCCAGTTCGCCCGCGTCATGCTGACCTTCGAACCCGGCGAGCCGGGCTCGGGCTTCGTGTTCGAGAACTCGATCGTCGGCGGTGCCGTGCCCAAGGAATACATCCCGGGCGTCCAGAAGGGCCTCGAGTCCATCAAGGACGGCGGCCTGCTGGCCGGCTTCCCGCTGATCGACTTCAAGGCGACGCTGACGGACGGCAAATACCACGACGTCGACTCCAGCGTGCTGGCGTTCGAAATCGCGGCCCGCGCCGCCTTCCGCGAACTGAAGGAAAAGGGCGCGCCGAAGCTGCTCGAGCCGATCATGGCGGTCGAGGTTGTGACCCCCGAGGACTACCTCGGTTCGGTCATCGGCGACCTGAACGGCCGTCGCGGCATGATCCAGGGTCAGGACATGCGCGGCAACGCCACCGTCGTGAACGCCTTCGTGCCGCTGGCCAACATGTTCGGCTATGTGAACACCCTTCGCGGGATGTCGCAGGGCCGCGCCGCCTTCACCATGCAGTACGACCACTACGAGCCGGTGCCGCAACACGTCGCCGACGAAGTGATCAAGAAGTATTCCGCCTAAACCCAACACCCTGAAATTTTGGACAAGCCCCCTGTTCAGGGGACGGAGAGAAGAGAATGGCCAAGGAAAAGTTCGAACGTAACAAGCCGCACTGCAACATCGGCACGATTGGTCACGTTGACCACGGCAAGACGACGCTGACGGCGGCGATCACGATGGTTCTGGCCAAGGCCAGCGGCGGCAAGGCGATGAACTACGCCGACATCGACGCGGCCCCGGAAGAAAAGGCCCGCGGCATCACGATCAACACGGCGCACGTCGAGTATGAGACGGCCAACCGTCACTACGCCCACGTCGACTGCCCCGGCCACGCCGACTATGTGAAGAACATGATCACGGGCGCCGCGCAGATGGACGGCGCGATCCTGGTGGTTTCGGCCGCTGACGGCCCGATGCCGCAGACGCGCGAGCACATCCTGCTGGCCCGTCAGGTCGGCGTGCCGGCGCTGGTGGTCTACCTGAACAAGGTCGACCTGGTGGACGACGCCGAGCTGCTCGAGCTGGTCGAGATGGAAGTGCGCGAGCTGCTTTCGTCGTACCAGTTCCCGGGCGACGACATTCCGATCACGGCGGGTTCGGCCAAGGCCGCGACCGACGGCGTGAACCCGGAAATCGGCGAGCAGTCGGTGATCAAGCTGATGCAGACGGTTGATGACTACATCCCGCAGCCGGCGCGTCCGCTGGACCTGCCGTTCCTGATGCCGGTGGAAGACGTCTTCTCGATCTCGGGCCGCGGCACCGTGGTCACGGGTCGCGTCGAGCGCGGCATCGTCAAGGTCGGCGAGGAAGTCGAGATCGTCGGCATCCGTCCGGTCCAGAAGACGACCTGCACGGGCGTGGAAATGTTCCGCAAGCTGCTGGACCAGGGCCAGGCGGGCGACAACGTCGGCGTGCTGCTGCGCGGCACCAAGCGTGAAGACGTCGAGCGCGGTCAGGTTCTGTGCAAGCCGGGTTCGATCACCCCGCACACCAAATTCCTGGCTGAAGCCTACATCCTGACCAAGGAAGAGGGCGGCCGTCACACCCCGTTCTTCACCAACTACCGCCCGCAGTTCTACTTCCGCACCACGGACGTGACCGGCATCGTGCACCTCAAGGAAGGTGTCGAGATGATCATGCCCGGCGACAACGCCGAGCTGAACGTCGAGCTGATCACCCCGATCGCCATGGAAGAGAAGCTCCGCTTCGCCATCCGTGAAGGCGGCCGCACCGTCGGCGCCGGCGTCGTCTCCAAGATCACCGAGTAAGCCTTTCGGTGCACTAACGCTCGCGACGCGGTCGCTCACTGCTTGAGCGCGGTCGTGAAGACAAAGAGAACGGCCCCCGGAGCAATCCGGGGGCCGTTTTCGTCGCTTGACCCTGCCCCGCGCGGCGCGGAGGGTTCTTCAGGCCATTGCGCGCCCTGTTACGGAAGATGGAATTGGGACCAGAGCGAAGGATCACCCATCCGGTCGCGGCCTATGGCCTTGCCGTGGCGGCCTGGCTGGTCGCCTTCCTCGTCCGCATGGGCCTGGATGACCAGTTCCCGCCCGGCTTTCCCTATCTGACCTTCTTTCCGGCGGTCGTGGTGGTCACCTATCTGGCGGGCCTGCGCGCCGGCCTTTTGACCGCCGTCCTGTCGGGCCTGACCGCCTGGTGGTTCTTCATCGGGCCGCCGGGGTTCGAGCTCAACAGTGCGACCAGCCTGGCCCTGGCCTTCTATGCCTTCGTGGTCGCGGTCGACATCTTCTTCATCCACGGCATGCAGCGCGAGCGTCGCCGGGCGGAAGTCGAGGTGGAGCGGAGCCGGGAACTGGCCGAGAGCCGGGACCTCCTGTCCCGCGAGATCCAGCACCGGGTGAGCAACAACCTGCAGGTGGTTTCGGCCATGCTGGCACTGCAGGCCCAGCATACGACCGATCCGGACGCCCGGCGCGGCCTGCAGGAGGCGAGGGGCCGGACCGCCCTGATCGCCAAGGTGCAGCGCGGTCTGCATGACCTGAACGGCCACGCCCTGCCATTTGCGGCGTTCGCCCGTGATCTGCTGGCGGATGCCCTCGATGCCGCCGGGCGCAACGATGTCCAGCTGACCGTGACAGGCGGCGAGCAGCCCCTGTCAGCGGACCAGTCGACCCCGGTCAGTCTGATCATGCTGGAATGCGTCAACAACGCCCTCGAGCACGGTTTCGCGGGCCGGAGCGGCGTCATAGGGGTCGATCTTTCGATGGACGGCGCACAACAGGCGCTGACGGTCACCGATGACGGCGACGGCCTGCCGCCGGGGTTCGAGGCCGCCCAGGCCGGCTCGCTGGGCCTGCGGATCGTGCACAGTATGGCGCGCCAGCTCGGCGGACAGTTCGAGATGATCGCTCGAGACCGCGGCGTCTGCAGCCGTCTGGTCTTCCCCGTCGAGGCGATGGAGGGACCCGCCGCGGCCTGAACCCGGGATTCCCGAGGCGGGCGAGAGTGCTTGCGGGAACCATCGATCCGGGGCCTACGTTCGCGTCACGGACGTTAGGAATTCAGTAACCATGCGGCGCGCGCTTCGGATCGGCCTGTTCATCGGCACCTTCATCGGCATGTCGGCCTGCGCCGCGATGCCCGACAGCGGTTCGCGCGGCGGCTATGGAAGCGTCGAGGTCGGCCGCACGAACTGACGCCAAGGAAACCGTGGCGGCGGAGACGAATTCCGCCTATCATCCCGCTCGCGGACGCCGACTGTCGCGCCGCGCCGGTTTCGACCCCCCTAGATGTTAGCCTTCGCCATCGTCGTCGTTCTGCTCCTCGTGGTGCTAAACGGCCTGTTCGCCATGACCGAGCTGGCGGTCGTCTCCTCCCGCAAGTCCAAACTCCACAGCCGCGCCGAACGCGGCGACAAGGGCGCGCGGGCGGCCCTGAGGCTGGCCGAGGATCCGACGCATTTCCTGTCGGCCGTCCAGGTCGGCATCACCCTGATCGGCATTGCCGCGGGTGCCTACGGCCAGGCCTCCATCGCCGGTGAGCTTAACCGCATCCTGTCCGAGGCCTTTCCGGCGCTCGGCCACTGGGCGCAGGTCATCTCGACCACGCTCGTCATCATCTTCATCACCTATGTGTCGGTGATTGTCGGCGAACTGGTGCCCAAGCGGCTGGCGCTGATCTTCCCGGAATCGATCGCCTCCAAGATGGCGGCGCCGATCTCGACCGTCGCCATCGTGCTGAAGCCCTTCGTGTTGATCCTGACGGCCTCGACCTCGGCCATCCTCAAGGTCATGGGCGTCAAGGACCGCGACGGCTCGGACGTGACCCAGGAAGAGGTCGAGACGATGATCGCCGAGGGCACGGCCTCCGGCCTGATCGAACCCGAAGAACAGACCATGATCGAGGAGATCCTGCGTCTGGGTGACCGGCCGATTCGCGTCGCCATGACGCCGCGGCACGAGGTGTTCTGGATCGCCCTGGACGACACCGAGGAGGTCCTGCGCACCGAGGTGCGGACCTGTCCCTATTCCCGGATCGTGGTCGCGCGCGAGAACGACGTCGATAACCCGCTGGGCGTGGTCCACAAGAAGGACCTGCTGGACAGCCTGCTGGACAATGGCGAGTTCAACGTCGAACGCCATGTGCAGACACCGGCCTTCATTCCGCAGTCGACCTCGGTGCTGAAGGCGCTGGAGATCATGAAGGCCTCCAAGGTCCATATGGCCTTCCTGGTCGACGAGTTCGGTGCCTTCGAGGGCGTGGTGACCGCGACCGACCTGCTGGAAATGATCGCCGGGGACTTCGACGAGGGCCACGACGACGCCGAGGTCAATGTGCGCCAGCGCGAGGACGGCAGCTGGCTGGTCGACGGCCAGACCGACATCGACGAGCTGGCGGATACGCTGGGCGAGGATTTCGGCGAGGCCGATGGCTTCCACACCATCGCCGGCCTGGTGCTGCACCAGCTGTCGCGCGTCCCCAATGAGGGCGAAATCCTGCAGCTGGGACGGTTCGAGGTCGAGGTCATCGACATGGACGACCGCCGGATCGACAAACTTCTGTTCAAACAGGTGGTCAAGCCTGAGGACGAAGCCCGGGCCGTGGCCGAACAGTACGAGGATTAGGGGCCAAGCCGCTTGAAAACCCCCGCGGGGTCGGGCATACGCCGCGGTCTGGCGAAGCCGAGCGCGCCTGGGGGGAGACCCTCCGGCGCGTTATAGTTTTGTCCGGAACCTAGGAGTGTAGCTCAGCTGGTAGAGCATCGGTCTCCAAAACCGAGGGTCGTGGGTTCGAGTCCCTCCACTCCTGCCACTTTTCACTGACGACGCGGCTTCCTATCTGCGTCGTCAGCCCGTTGAAACGAGACCAGAAGACCATGGCCAAGGCCAAGAGCCCCTCGGGGCGCCGCACCCAGCCCGTCCAGCCGGCGATCGCCGGGAACGCTGTGGCGGCCGAAGCGAATGCGCCGAAGAAGCCGCGCACCTCGATTCCCCAGTTCGCCAGCCAGGTCCGCGCCGAAGGGCGCAAGATCGTGTGGCCGAGCCGCAAGGAAACCTGGATCACCTCGGTGATGGTGCTGATCATGGTCGTGATCGCCTCCATCTTCTTCTTCGTGGTCGACGCCGGTCTGTCTGTGGCCTCGCGCTTCATCCTCGCGATCGGCCAGTAGGAAACACCCCCCATGACCGACGCCGCCCCCAAGCCCGCCGCCAATCCCCGCCACAAGTGGTACATCGTCCACGCCTATTCGAATTTCGAGAAGAAGGTCGCCCAGCACCTGACGGACCAGGCGCGCCAGCAGGGCCTCGAGGACTGTTTCTCTGAAATCCTGGTGCCGACCGAGGACGTGGTCGAGATCCGCCGCGGCCGGAAGGTCAACTCCGAGCGCAAATTCTTCCCCGGCTATGTGCTGGTGAAGATGGAGATGACCGACGACGCCTATCACCTCGTCAAGAACACCCCGAAGGTCACCGGCTTCCTGGGCGCCGCGGGCGGCACCAAGCCGCTGCCGGTCTCGGAGCGCGAGGTCCAGAACATCATCGGCCAGGTGGAGGAGGGCGTCGAACGTCCGAAACCCACCATCCGCTTCGACATCGGCGAGACCGTCAAGGTCATCGACGGTCCCTTCGCCAGCTTCGAGGGCCAGGTCGAGAGCGTCGACGAGGACAACGCCCGCCTGCGCGTGGCCGTGTCCATCTTCGGCCGCCCGACCCCGGTCGATCTGGAATACAATCAGGTCGAGAAGAACGCGGGCTGATCCCAGGCCGGTTCTGACGTTTTGCAGCGGCGGCCTTCGGGCCGCCGTTTGCTTTTGCGGCGGCCTTTTGCTACACGCGCGCCTCGCTCTTAAGGGCGGTGCGGGTTCGCCCGCATAAATCCGTGGGAGGCAGCCATGCCAGACCACGGCTCACCGGTCCCGATTGAGTTCGGGGCCATTGTAAGGAGAGACCAATGGCCAAGAAGATTCTGGGCTATATCAAACTGCAGGTGCCGGCCGGCAACGCCACGCCGTCCCCCCCGATCGGGCCCGCCCTCGGTCAACGCGGCGTCAACATCATGGGCTTCGTCAAGGAGTTCAACGCCCGTACCGAGAAGGAAGTCAAAGGCACGCCCCTGCCGACCGTGATCACGGTCTACCAGGACAAGAGCTTCACCTTCGTCACCAAGACCCCGCCCGCGACCCACTACATCAAGCAGGCCGCCGGGATCACCTCGGGCTCGAAGATGACCGGCCGCGAAGTGGCCGGCAAGATCAAGCGCAGCCAGCTGCGTGAGATCGCCGAGAAGAAGATGAAGGATCTGAACGCGAACGACCTGGACGCCGCGACCAAGATCATCGAAGGCTCGGCTCGCGCCATGGGCCTCAACGTCGTGGAGGGCTAAGCACATGGCCAAGCAAACCAAGCGCACCAAGGCCCGTACCGGCGACACCGTCGCCCTGATGGCGTTCAACGACGCCATCGCCGCGGTCAAATCCAACGCCACCGCCAAGTTCGACGAGTCGATCGAGATCGCCGTCAACCTGGGCGTCGATCCGCGTCACGCTGACCAGCAGGTCCGCGGCGTCGTGAACCTGCCGTCGGGCACGGGCCGTGACGTTCGCGTCGCCGTCTTCGCCAAGGACGCCAAGGCGGCTGAAGCCCTGGCTGCCGGCGCCGACATCGTGGGTGCCGAGGATCTGTACGAGAAGATCAACGGCGGCTTCATGGACTTCGACCGCGTCATCGCGTCCCCGGACATGATGGCCCTGGTCGGCCGTCTGGGTAAGGTGCTGGGCCCGCGCGGCCTGATGCCGAACCCCAAGGTCGGCACCGTGACCCCGAACGTCGCCCAGGCCGTCAAGGACGCCAAGGGCGGTGCGGTCGAGTTCCGCGTCGAGAAGGCTGGTATCGCCCACGGCGGCATCGGCAAGGCCTCCTTCACCCAGGAAGCCCTCGAAGCCAACGTGAAGGCCTATGTGGACGCCCTGCAGAAGGCCCGTCCGGCCGGCGCCAAGGGCACCTACGTCAAGCGCATCACCCTGTCCTCGACCATGGGACCGGGCTTCAAGATCGACCCGGCGTCGCTGAACGCCTGATCGGCCTGGCTGACTGAATGAAGAGGGCGGCGACCGCAGGGTCGCCGCCCTTTTTTCATTTTCAGGCCGCCTGTGCTTTGCGGACGCTTGTATCAGGCGCGCAAGCAACCGAAGGTTCAGACGGATCTTGGGCCCGGGGGCGTCATGCGTATCTTCTTTGTGTTGCTGGCCGCCGTCTGGCTGGGCTTCGCCGCGCCGGCCGCGGCGCAGGAGTCCGCGGGAGAGGCCCGCCGCCTTGAACTGGCGGAGCGGTATCTCGAGGTCACCCAGGGCGAGAACCTGAGAAAATCGATCAGCGCCTATTTCGAGGAAACCTTCGCCAAGTCGGAAATGCCGGCTGACCAGCGTGACTGGCTCACCCTGAACATGACCGCCGCCTTCGACAAGGCGATGCAGGCGACCTTCACCGATCTGACCGATGACGTCGCCGAGCTGTTCAGCGAACCGGAGCTGGAGGCGATGATCGCCTTCTATGACACGCCCCTCGGGCGGTCGATCACCGAGAAGAGCTTCGAGTTCGGCGTCCGGCTGGAGACGGTGATGACGCCCCATCTGACCGAGGCCTTCACCCAGCTGGGTGAGAAATTCTGCGCGCAGTTCGAATGCGAGGCCGGTGAGGAGTCGGCGTCCAAATTCGGGCTCTAGCTTCGACCTTCGGGTTGATTTCTATTGCAAAGAATCTTCAGGCAACGGACGGATTGACGGGCGCCGGCTGGCGGCGCTCGCCGCTTCCGGATCTCCGCCCGACCGATGACAACGCCGTTGATCCATGCCCGGCCGGTCGAGCGCCGTCAGGTCGCGGCCCTGCCGTGGCGGCACGGGCCGGACGGCATCGAGATCATGCTCGTCACCTCACGTGAGACGCGGCGCTGGGTCACGCCCAAGGGCGGCCGGATGACCGGGCTCAGCGACGCAGAGTCCGCGGCGCAGGAGGCGTTGGAGGAGGCGGGGATTGAAGGCGTGGTCGGGGACGCGCCGCTCGGGACCTTCCGCTATCTGAAAATCCTCAAGCGTCGGGCACCGCGCTGGTGCGTGGTCGCGGTCCATGCGCTGGAGGTCCGGGTCGAGCACGAGACCTGGCACGAACAGGCGGAGCGCGAACGGGTCTGGGTCAGCCGGGACGAGGCCGTCCGCCGGGTCGATGAGCCGGAGTTGAAGGCCCTGATCGCCGCCTTCGAGGGCTAGGCCCTCACCGCCCGCGCCAGATAGCAGCCGCGCGGGGCGAAATGGATGTGGACCTGATCGGTGGCCGGATGGTCGAACCAGGCCGCCAGCCGGTCGTCGAGGGTTCGGCCGTCGATGACCTCGCCCTCGATCATCATGTTGCGCCGGTCGTAGACGCGCAGCGAGAGCGGGCGTCTGGCCAGCATCTCCGGCGCCGGGCCCTCGATCGCGCCGGCCTCCACGGCCGCTTCACGCACGAAGATCGGGCCCGAGGCGCGATAGGGGGATGTGGCGTCGGTCAGGTGGGCGTGGTTGACCAGCACCAGCCGCTCGCCGGCGTCGGCGTCACGCAGGCTGACCCGGCAGGGGGCGCGGCCTGGCGCATCAGCGACCCAGCGCCGGGCGCCGACAGCGGCGAGCTCGCTGTCTGACATGGAAAAGAACCGGGTGAACGGGGCGAGCGGCAGGGCTTCGATGCGGTAGGTCATGAGGGTCTCCTTCGATCGCCAGGGTGCGACGAAGGGTTGGGGCCGTCTCGCGGGTTTCGGACGTTGCGCCGGGCCGCCGGCATCCCCACAACGGGGGTATGAACGCACCCTTCAAGACCCCTACCGATCCGCTCGACGCTCCCGTCTGGGACCTGTCCGACCTGTACGCCTCGCGCGAGGACGCCCGTATCGAGGCCGACCTGGCCCGTACGCGCGGCATGGTCGATGCGCTCAACGCGCTGCAGGGCAAGCTGATTGCGGCGCGCGGCGAGCCGGCGGCGCTGGGCGAGCGGCTGGACCGGGCGGTGAGCCTGTATGAGCAGGCGTCCGACATCCTCGGGGCGTTGGGGGCCTATTCCTTCCTGGCGGCCTCGACGGATCGCAATGACGCGGCGGCCCAGGGGTTCGAGGCCACCGTGCGCGAGAAGCTGACGGCCATCGCCACGCCAACGGTCTGGGTCACGCTGGAGGTCAACCAGCTGGAGGAGGCCGAGATCGAGGCGGCGCTGGCGGCGCATCCGGCGGCGGCGCGCTGGCGGCCGTGGCTGCGGCGCGTGCGGGCAATGAAGCCGCATGAGCTGTCGCAGGAACTGGAGACTTTCCTGGCCGAGCGTGGCCCGATCAGCGCCCAGTGGCCGCGCCTGTTCGACGAGACGCTGGCGGCGATGAAGGTGAAGGCGGGCAAGGACGAACTCACCCTGTCCCAGGCGCTGAACCAGCTGTCCGATCCCAAGGGCGCACGGCGCAAGGCGGCAGCCGAGGGGCTGAACGAGGCGCTGGCGGCGCGGACCCAGACCATGGCGCTGGTGATGAACACCGTCGCCGCCGACAAGGCGCTGGAAGACAAATGGCGGGGCTTCAAACGCCCGGCGGATGCGCGGCACCTGTCCAATGAGGTCGACGGCGAGTCGGTGGACGCCATGGCCGAGGCCGTGGCCGCCGCCTATCCGAAGCTGTCGCACCGCTATTACGCGCTCAAGGCGCGGGCCATGGGCAAGGCGAAGCTGGACCAGTGGGACCGCAACGCCCCGATCGAGACGAGCGCCCCGCGCGGTTATGACTGGGCCGCGGGCAAACAGCTGGTGCTGGAGAGTTTCGCCGATCTCGGGCCGGAGTTCGCGGATCGGGCCGGCGGCTTCTTCGACAAGCCGTGGATCGACGGCAAGGCGCGGCCGGGGAAACAGTCAGGGGCCTATGCCCACCCGGTCACCTCGGACCGCCACCCCTATGTCTTCCTGAACTGGATGGGCGAGCGTCGCGACGTGCTGACGCTGGCGCACGAACTGGGGCATGGGGTGCACCAGACACTGGCGGCGGGGCAGGGGAGTTTGCTGGCCGATACGCCACTGACGCTCGCCGAAACCGCCTCGATCTTCGCCGAGGGCCTGACCTTCGACCGGCTGTTGAAGACGGCGCCGAAGGCCGAGCAGCGCGGTCTGCTGGCCGGGCGGATCGAGGACGGGCTGAACACCGTGGTGCGCCAGATCGCCTTCCACCGGTTTGAGACGCGGTTCCATGACGAGCGGGCGGCGGGCGAGCTGCCGGTCGAACGGATCGGCGAGATCTGGATGGAGGAGATGGTGGCGTCGCTCGGCCCCGCGATCACGCTCAACCCCGGCTACGAGAATTGGTGGAGCTATGTCAGCCATTTCGTCCACTCGCCCTTCTATGTGTACGCCTATGCGTTCGGCGACCTGCTGGTGGCGGCGCTGATGGAGACGCGAGCCAAGGACCCGGCGGGGTTCACGCCGCTGTATCGGGAGCTGCTCGCGGGCGGGGGATCGCGTGGCTATGTCGAGGCGCTCGCGCCGTTCGGCCTGAACCCGCGCGATCCGGCCTTCTGGACCATCGGGACGAAGCGGCTGGAAGGGTTGATCGACCGGTTCGAAGCCCTGGTCTGACGGCCGGCGTTGACGGGCCGGGTTGGACGCGCGAGCGTCCCGCCATGCGCACCCTGATCCTCGCCGCGGCCCTGGCCGCCCTCCCTCTGGTCGCCCACGCCCAGACGACCCCGGCCCCGCCGTCACCGGCCGTGCGCGCCATGGCGGCCGGGTACAAGGCCCTGACGGTCTGCAGCGCCCTGAAGATGGCCGAAGCGGCGGGCGGGAGCCGGACGCTGGAGAGCGTGGAGGCCAATGAACTGGTCGGCGTCTATCCGGAACTGGACGGGCTGGTCCGCGCGATGCTGGTCGAGATCGGCGATCGGCAGGTCTCGGTCGCCTGGGATGAGGCCATGCCGCCTCGGGTGGCGGAGTTCTCGCCGGGACGTGGCTGCGCCATTCAGCCGGTCGGCTGGACGGGCGAGAGCCCGGACATGTTCCTGCCCGGCGTGCGGGTGAACGAAACTTACGTCCCGGCGGCCCCCGTCGGCGACGCCGCCCGTCTGAACGAAGCCGTCGAAAGCGCGTTCGAGGGCCGCTACGGCGAGGGCTCGAACACCACCGCCGTGCTGGTGCTGCAGGCCGACCGCGTGGTTGCCGAGGCCTATGCCGACGGCTTCGGCGTCGACACGCCGCAGCGGACATGGTCGGTGGGCAAGAGCCTGGCCGGGACGATCATCGGCGCCGCCGTCCATCGCGGCGAGGCCGATGTGAACGCGCCCGCCGCCATCGCCGACTGGAGCCGTCCCGGGGACCCGCGCGCAGCCATCACCCTCGACCAGCTGATGCGGATGGCCTCGGGCCTGACCAGCGACACGGCGGGCAACCGGACGGACGCCCTGTATTTCGGCGGGGTCGGGATCGATGAGCAGGCCACGACCTGGCCGCTGATCGCGCCGCCGGGAACCCGCTATCGCTACGCCAACAACGACACCCTGCTGGCGGTGCTGTCGATCGCGCCGACGTTTGCGGACCACTCGCCGGCCGACCTGTTCCGGCGGCTGGGCATGTACGACACCTGGGCCGAGACCGACTGGCGCGGCAACTACATGCTTTCCAGCCAGGTCTGGACCACGGCGCGCGATCTTGCCCGGTTCGGGCAGCTGTACCTGCACGACGGGGTGGTCGACGGTGAGCGCATCCTGCCCGAGGGCTGGCGCGACTACGTCTCCCGTCCGTCAGGCCCCCAGCCGAACGGCGAGCAGGGCTATGGCGCGACCTTCTGGTTGATGAACAATTCGGAGGGCGTGCCGACGGATACGATCTCGGCCAACGGCAATCGCGGCCAGTATGTGATCATTGTGCCGAGCCGGAACATCGTCATCGTGCGCCGGGGCGAGGACCCGGCCGGCCGGCGGTTCGACTTCATCGCCTTCACCCGCGACGTCCTGGCCGCGCTCGACTGATCGCGATTTGAACCGGACGTCTTGAGCGGGACGCAAGGCTCGCTATAAGGACGCCACCCGCCGTTACAGATTCCCGGACCCGATCATGGCCAACTCCCACGACTCCAACGACGCCTATGTCCGCGGTTCGCAGGAAATCAGCGAGCAGGAGTCGACGTTCGACGCTTTCGTCGGCCTGTCCAAATGGGGCTCTCTGATCATCGCGGCGTCCCTGCTGTTCCTGGTGATCTGGTTCCAGCCGGGCGGTGCCTTCATCCCCGCCTTCATCTCGGCCGTGGTGGTGCTGGTGCTCGGCTTCTTCGTCCTGAAGTCGCCCAAAAAGCATTAAGCGTCAGGTGCGCTAACGCCCGCGACCCGGTCGCTCGCTGCTTGAGCGCGGCGCGAAGCGCCAGGCCACCCTCTGGTCCGACCTCTGGTCGGCCCAAGGGTAAACTGGTCGAGAAGGCGGAGCCTTCTGACCGCGGCCCGGCAAACAAGCTGCTTTGACGCGCCCTCCCGGATAAGCCTAACGTCGCTCTGTCGAGAGATGACGGAGGGATTCGCTTGGCTGTCGCCATCGCTGTGACCCGCGAACGCCGAGATGGCGAAACGCGCTGCGCCGTCACCCCGGAAACGGTGAAGAAATTCGTCGCCATGGGCGCGACCGTGACGGTCGAGGCCGGGACGGGGACCGGCTCATCCATTCCCGACGACGACTATGCCGCCGCCGGCGCGACCGTGGCCAAGGACACCAAGGCGGTGCTGTCGGGCGCCGATATCGTGCTGAAGGTGCGCGGGCCGACGGCTCAGGAGACCAGCGCGCTCAAGCCGGGCGCGATCGTCGTGGCCCTGCTGGACGCGTATCGCGACAAGGAGACGGTGACGGCCCTGGCCGGTGCCAACGCCTCCGCCTTCGCCATGGAGTTCGTGCCGCGGATTTCGCGGGCGCAGGTGATGGACGCCCTGTCGTCGCAGGCCAACCTCGCCGGCTATCGCGCCGTGATCGAGGCGGCCTACGCCTATGGCAAGGGCTTCCCGATGATGATGACGGCGGCGGGCACGGTCGCTCCGGCCAAGGTCTTCATCATGGGCGTGGGCGTGGCCGGGCTGCAGGCCATCGCCACGGCGCGGCGGCTCGGGGCGGTGGTCACGGCCACCGACGTGCGGCCCGCGACCAAGGAGCAGGTGGAATCGCTGGGCGCCAAATTCCTCGCCGTTGAGGACGAGGAGTTCAGGAACGCCCAGACGGCCGGCGGCTACGCCAAGCCGATGTCGCCCGAGTATCAGGCCAAACAGGCGGCCCTGACCGGCGAGCACATCAAGAAGCAGGACATCGTCATCACCACCGCCCTGATCCCCGGACGCGCCGCGCCGGTGCTGGTCAGCGCGGCCCAGGTGGCGACGATGAAGCCGGGCTCGGTGCTGATCGACCTGGCGGTCGAGGCGGGCGGCAATGTCGAGGGCGCCAAGGCCGGCGAGGTGGTGACCACGGCCAACGGTGTCCAGATCGTCGGCCATACCAATCTGCCGGGCCGGATCGCGTCCGACGCCTCGTCGCTCTACGCCAAGAACCTGGTCGCCTTCGTCGGTCTGATGATCAAGGACGGGGCGCTGGCGCTGGATCTGGAGGACGAGATCCTCAAGGCCTCTGCGGTGACCCACGGCGGCGCCGTGGTGCACGAGGGGGTGCGGGGATGACCGCTTCAAAGGGTGCGACGGGCTTCATCCAGGGGTTCGCCACGGCGGCGATGGGCCTGGGCTTGCTGCTCGCCGTCGTCTGGCTGGCGCTGTGGGGGCTGGAAGCCGCGGGCGGACCGGACTGGCGGATGCCGATGCAACTGCTGCAGAGCGCCGGGGCGCTGGTCCTGATCGGATGGGTGTTGAGGGTGCTGCTGCAGTCGCGCGGCGTTAAGGGAGCTGCCTGATGGAACACGTTGACCCCACTGTCTTCCGGCTGGCCATCTTCGTGCTGGCGATCTTCGTCGGCTATTATGTCGTCTGGTCGGTGACGCCGGCCCTGCACACGCCGCTGATGGCGGTGACCAACGCCATCTCCTCGGTGATCGTGGTCGGCGGGCTGATCGCGGCGGCGGCCTTCAGCGGCGACGCGGGGCCGAACGGCTGGATCGCCAAGGGAGCCGGCGTCGCGGCCGTGACCCTGGCCAGCGTCAACATCTTCGGCGGCTTCATGGTCACCCGGCGCATGCTGGCCATGTACCGCAAGAAGGAAAAGCCCAAGGCGGCGGAGGCGGCCAAGGCATGACGCAGGCCGTGCTTTTCATGGCGATCTTGCCGCTGGCGCTCCTGCTGGTGCTGCTATTCGTATTGATCAGCGGCCATCTGAGCGAGCGAGCGCGGGTTCGTATTCAGTGGGCACTGATGCTGACGGTCTATCCTGTCATGATCCTCCACTTCGGATGGCAGGCCTGGGAACGCCAGCAGCGCGCTGACTGGCTTGAGTTCAGCCTATTCCTTGCCGCGGCTCTCATCTTCGCACTCCAACTCGTCCAGTCGGTTCGATCAGGGACGCTCTTTCCGAGATTTCGGAGCCAGAGGGCGTGACCGTAGACGTCCTCCAGCTCGCGGTCGGCGCGTCCTGGGTCGCCACGGCGATCGGGGCGGGGCTGTGGCTGTGGAGCTGGCTTCGCGAGAAGGACGCCATCCGCAAGCTGCGGTTTCTGGACTGCGGCGTGGTGTTGCTGTTCGCCTCCATCCTGCTGCGCATCGTGGCCCAGGAAAAGACCATGAGCACCTGGGACTGGGCGATGATCTTCATCGGGCCGCTGTTCATCGCCGCCGCCCTCTGGCGGCTGGCGCGCACGGCCCACCTCCCGCCCGGACGTTGAGACTGAGGGAAGACTGATCGCATGAACGCATCCTTCGCGGCCCTGGCCTATCTGGTCTCCGGCGTCCTGTTCATCCTCAGCCTGCGCGGCCTGTCGAGCCCGGAGACGAGCCGGCAGGGCAATACCTTCGGCATGGTCGGCATGGCGCTGGCGGTCGGCGTGACCCTCGCCACCCTGTGGTCGACGGGGACGCTGGACACCCTGACCCTCGGCCTGATCGCGGGCGGGGTGGTGGTCGGCGGCGGGGCGGGAGCCCTGATCGCCGGGCGGGTGCAGATGACCCAGATGCCGCAGCTGGTCGCGGCCTTCCACTCGCTGGTCGGCATGGCGGCCTGTCTGGTGGCCATCGGCGCGGTCTATGCCCCCGAGAGCTTCGGCATTGCCACCGCTGCCGGCGGCATCAAGACCCTGTCGATCATCGAACTGAGCCTCGGCGTTGCCATCGGTGCCATCACCTTCACCGGCTCGGTGATCGCCTTCGCCAAGCTGAACGGCAATATGAGTGGCGCGCCGATCATCCTGCCGGCGCGACACCTGCTGAACATCGGCCTGCTGCTCGGCCTCGTGGTCCTGATCGGGGTGATGATCACCTCCGGCGGGACGGCGGTCTGGGCGTTCTGGGGCGTGTTCCTGATCGCCCTGATCCTCGGCGCGACCCTGATCATCCCCATCGGCGGGGCGGACATGCCGGTGGTGGTGTCGATGCTCAACTCCTACTCCGGCTGGGCCGCGGCCGCGCTGGGCTTCACGCTCGAGAATATCGCCCTGATCATCACCGGGGCGCTGGTCGGCAGCTCGGGCGCGATCCTGAGCTACATCATGTGCAAGGGCATGAACCGCAGCTTCATCTCGGTGATCCTGGGCGGCTTCGGCGGTACGGACGCCGCCGGCGGCGAGGCGCGGGTCGAGACCCGGCCGGTCAAACAGGGCAGCGCCGACGACGCCGCCTTCATCATGAAGAACGCCTCCAAGGTCATCATCGTCCCCGGCTACGGCATGGCCGTCGCCCAGGCCCAGCACGCGCTGCGCGAGATGGCCGACAAGCTGAAGGAGGAAGGGGTCGAGGTGAAATACGCCATCCACCCCGTCGCCGGCCGCATGCCCGGCCATATGAACGTCCTGCTGGCCGAGGCCAATGTCCCCTATGACGAGGTGTTCGAGCTGGAGGACATCAACAGCGAGTTCAGCTCCTGCGACGTGGCCTTCGTCATCGGTGCCAATGACGTCACCAACCCGGCCGCCAAGACCGACCCGCAGAGCCCGATCTACGGCATGCCGGTGCTCGATGTGGAGAAGGCCGGCACGGTGCTGTTCATCAAGCGCGGCATGGCGGCGGGCTATGCCGGCGTCGAGAACGAGCTGTTCTTCCGCGACAACACCATGATGCTGTTCGCCGACGCCAAGAAGATGGTCGAGGGGATCGTGAAGGGGCTGTGATCCGCTACCTCGGGCACAAGCCATTCAACTGGCCCGCGGCGGTTCTGGTATTTGGTTGGAGCGGACTCTCCGTCCCGATGCTCCTCGGCGGAAGTCGTCTTATCTCTGCTTTTCGGCAAGGGCTCCCGTCCGAGCCGCTCGCATGGTGGCCGGAGATGTCGTTTGTCGGCTTCGCGCTGACTTTCACCCCGCTGATGCTGGGAGGCTTGGCCTGTGTGGTCCCTCCCTGGACAAGGTCCCGCCGGACGGGGGTTGGCCTGGTTGCCCTGGGAGTTATCGCCTTCGCCGCTGGAATCCTGTGGGATGCGAGTAGCGGAGTCGCGCTCTATCCGGACAAGCTCATGTACCGGGATGCCGGACTTGGGCAGCCGCTTGAGACCCGGAGCTTCATGGACATCCGCCGCACAGAGAGTTCGTGCGTTATCGTGCGGCAACGGGGGAGCCGGGCAGGAAAGCCGAGAGGCGGCCTTACACTGAACTTCGGCGACGGCAGGCGGTTTGAGATATGGGATCGCGGCGGTGGCTGGATGGACCGCGAACGGGAGCCGCGGCTTCCCGTTGTCGAGCGAATCTTTGCCGCCGCTGGACAGGCGGGCGCGGTTCGGGCTCCACAGCGCCGCAGTGATGGTCGTACGGCGTTCGACAGCGGTTGCCCCGCACGCCTCGCTGATCGCCTGGGGGTGCCTGTTGAGCGAATTTCAGCACTCCTTGTTGTCGATCAATCCGAGCTGAGGCCCGGCGAATATGTCGTGATCCCGGAGAGCTGATCCGGTCATGGCTTTGTCCGACAAGACCTACATCCGCTTCGTCTGCTTCCAGTCGATCGGCCGCCAGCGCAGTCGGCTCGGTCTGTTCAAGGCCATCGATGAAGCGGTCGAGAGTGAGCACGCGCCGGGCTGGGCCATCGCAGAGGCGAGAAGCCTGAGCGCCTGGTTCAACGCCAATCTCGCCATCCCGAAGGCCTTTTCGACCGGGGGCCACAAGGGGTTCGGCCAGCCGGGGCTGTCATGGTTCAAGCCCGCCGCCACCGGGCACATCAGCCGCATGCATCGGCTGAAGATCGCGCTCGAGGAATGCGGCATCCACGTCGAGGTTTTGACCACCCGCGATCCCGGCCTGATCGTCTGGCAGGACCAGTTCCAGATCGTGGCCGAGCCGCGGGGACGGAAATTCTGAGCCGCCGACGCGCCCGACTGCGTCACCCTGCCCGCCCTTTGCAATATTGCGTCCGGCCCCGCGGGGGGTCTCTCGCGCGTTAGGGTTCAGAGCGCCAGCCCATCGCGGCTGTGATGCCTGAAAGCCCTTTCCTATGGTCAACAAGATCCTCGCTCCCGACGAACGCGCTCTCGAAGAGGAAAAGGACGCCGAACCCGTCATCCATTATGAGCCGAAGGACTTCTCCGACCGTTTCGCCCTCGGCTTCACCAAACTGCTGAGGGTCTGCGCCGACACCTTCTTTGCCAAGAAATATGGCCACCGCGCCATCGTGCTGGAAACGGTCGCCGCCGTGCCGGGCATGGTCGGGGCGACGCTTCAGCATCTCCGCTGCCTGCGCGAAATGCGGGACGACGAGGGCTGGATCCGTACCCTGATGGAGGAGGCGGAGAACGAGAGGATGCACCTGATGACCTTCATCGAGGTGGCGAAGCCGACGTATTTTGAGCGGCTGGTGGTCCAGCTGGCCCAGGCGGTCTTCTATATCGGCTTCTTCCTGCTCTACCTGATCTCGTCGCGCACGGCCCACCGCGTGGTCGGCTATTTCGAGGAAGAGGCCGTGATCAGCTACACCCTGTATCTGAAGGAAATCGACGAGGGCCGTTCGCCCAACGTCGCGGCCCCGGCCATCGCCATCCACTACTGGAAGCTGCCGGCCAACGCGACGCTGCGCGATGTGGTGCTGAAGGTGCGGGCCGATGAAGCGCATCACCGCGACGTCAATCACGGCTTCGCCAGCACTCTGGCCAGACTGCCCGTCAGCACTGTACCGTCGGCCCCCTATCCGCCCCATGCGACGGAGCTGAGGGGCGCAGCCTGAGGGGAGGGCGACCATGGCCGAGCCGAAGACAAAACCGACGGATGTGCCGGTCGCCGATTTCATCGCCGCCGTCGACAATCCCCGTCGCCGTGCGGATGCCGAGGTCATGCAGGCCTTGCTGACCGAGGTGTCCGGCGCTGCCCCGGTCATGTGGGGACCATCAATCGTCGGCTACTGCAGCTATCGGGGGCCGACGGGCGACTGGCCGATGATCGCCTTCTCGCCGCGCAAGGCCCAGCTGGTTCTGTATGTGATGGGCGATTTCGAAGCCCGGGGTGATCTTGTCTCACGGCTGGGCAAGGTCAGCACCAAAGGCGGCTGCATCTACATCAACCGGATGGACGCCGTCGACGAGGGGGTGCTGCGCGACCTGGCGGCCGCGTCGCTGGCGCATATGTGGGCGAAATACCCCGGGTGACCGATCACGCCGCCATGCGGAAATCTTCGGCCGGATCAAAGGCCGGGCGGGCCTCGTCCCACAGGGCGTCCTCGTCGGCGTAGCGGGCGGACAGGCGGGCGTCGATGACGTCGATCACCTGTTCCTCCAGCCGGTCCCAGATCACGGCCAGATCACCGCAGCCGTCGGCCTCGCACGGCACGATCAGATAGCGGCTGGCGGCGACGGCGGCGTGGGGAGCGAACGAGCGGGCCATGGGATGTCTCCGGGGAGTGGGTCTCTGTTGAAACTCACCTTGGAGCAGCGTTGCGTCAAAAACGGTCGTATGCCATCGTCGGCGCATGAGACAGGACAAGGCGGCCGTGGTGATCGAGCTGGCGCGGCGGATGGCGGCCAGCGCCGAGGGCCTGACGCTGGACGAGATGGCGCGCGAGAGCGGCGTGGGCCGGCGCACCGCCGAGCGGATGCGGGACGCGGTCCTGGCCCTCTATCCTGCCGCCGAGGAGGTGTCGGACCCGCCGACCAAGCGCTGGCGCATCCGGGGCGGCCTGTCGGCGTTCGAACAGGCCCCGACGACGACCGAACTGGTCGAGCTGAGCAAGGCGGCGCAAGGGCTGCGGGCGGCGGGCGAGCCGGGCCGGGCCGCGGCGCTGGAGGGGCTGGAGCGCAAGCTGAAGTCGGCCATGCGCTCGACCACCCTGAACCGGCTGGCCCCCGATCTGGAGGCACTCGTAAGGGCCGAGACCATCGCCGTGCAGGCGGGGCCGCGACCGTCGGCCGATGAGGCGGTGCTGGCCGAGATCCGGCAGGCGATCCTGGCGGGGCAGCCGCTGGGCTTCATCTACAGCCGTCCGGGGGCGGAGGCGCGGCGGCGCAGCGTGGCCCCGTGCGGGGTGATGTTCGGCCGTGCCAACTATCTGGTCGCCGCCGACCGGGAGAGCGGGCGGATCCAGACCTTCCGCCTCGACCGGATGAGCGCCGTGCGGGCCGAGGACGGGGTGGCCACTCCGCCTGCGGAGTTCGACCTGCAGGCCTTCGCCAGCCAGTCGTTCGGCATCTATCAGGACGAGATCGAGGATGTGGTGCTGCGGGTCACGCCGGGCGGCGCGGCCGAGGCGCGGGCCTGGCGCTGGCACCCGACCCAGACGGTCGAGGATCTGCCGGACGGCGGGGTCGAGGTGCGGTTCCGGGCCTCGGGCATGCGTGAGCTGGCCTGGCATCTGTTCAGCTGGGGCGACCAGGTGCAGATCGTCGCGCCGGCGCGACTGAAATCGGTGATGGCCGCCGAGCTGGCAGCGGCGCAGGCGGCGCTCGAACGGGGCTGAGCCGCAGCGGCCCACCTCGCGGCGAACCGGGCGGCGAAGGGCGCGCCTGATGAGACCAACAGGCAGGTTCACGACGAACCGCGTCCCGGGCCGGACCAGATCCGGGGGGCCGGGCCTAACCCGTCGCGGGCACCGATCGGTCCCAAGCGTGACCAAAGCTTAAGCTGACGCTGGCCGCCGTACTGCGTAGTTCCGGATTTGAAGCGGGGGGATTTCATGCGTCCTTTGTTGATTGCAGCCTTGGCCGGTCTGGCATTCGCGACCGCCGTATCGTCGGCGGAGGCGCGCCCGCCGGCGGCATCGCAGGACGCCGGGGGCTCAAGGCCCGCCGTGACCGTCACCCGCGACGGCGACGCCTGGACAGCCGAGTATGAGCTGGACCGCGACGCCCCGGTCTGGGCCTTCTTCAACTCGGCGCTGCTCGAGGAAACCCACCTTCCGTGGCGGCCGGACCAGTGGCGGGTCGTCACGCCGGGGGTGGTTCTGGAGCGCTCCGCCGCCCGCGATATCCTGCGCATGACCGACGGCGGGCCCGTTCCGCGCCGGGTGCAGATCGCCTTTACCTCGAAGCCCGAGAACCTTGAGGCCGAATATGAGGTACTGGTCTTCACCGACGGCTCGGTGGCCATGCCCAGCGGCCTTTTCGACGTGTTTCCGCTCGCGTCGGTCGCCGCGGTGGCCGAGGTCCCGCACGATCTGACCGACTATCCGCTTGAGACCGGGCCGTCCTCGGTGACCTGGCGTGACCGGGCCGGGCCGGTCCTGTTCCGGGGCCAGCGCGTGGCCGCCGCGACGGCCGTGGCGGCGGAGACCTATGTCCTGTTTGGTCAGGTCGAACTGGCCGAAAGCGATGGCCTGGTCACCGTGATCGACCCGCAGCTGCCGCCGTGGATCGGCGCGGCCGTCAAGGATTTCGCGCCGAGCATCGCCGAGGTCTATGCCCGCCGCCTGGGGCCGGGACAAAGCGATCGTCCGACGGTCATGATCAGCTGGAACGGCCCGACCCCCGGTCGTACCTCGATGGGGGGCAGCGTCCTGCCCGGTCTGGTCGTGATGAAATTCGACGGTGCCGGCGTGGTTGAGCCGAGCGCCCGGGTGCTGTCGATGGCGCGCTGGTTCATCGGGCACGAGAGCGCGCATTTCTGGCTCGGAGGGGTGGTTACCTATGAGCGCGCCCGCGACGCCTGGATCACCGAAGGCGGGGCGGATCTGATGGCGATCCGGGCGGTCAAGGTGATCGACCCCGCCTGGGACGCCCGGGCGGAACTGCAGAAGGAGGTCGACGACTGCATCCGACTGGCCGATCAGCCGGTGGTCGAGGCCGCCGAACGCGGCGAGCATCGGGCGAACTACGCCTGCGGGGCGGTGTTCGCCATGGTCGCCGAGAGTGCCCAGCGACGGGCGACCGGTGGGGACTGGTTCGACTTCCTCAAGCCGTTGATCGACGCCAGCCGTGCGGACGGGGTGCTGACGCGGGATGAGTGGCTGGACGCGCTGGACGCCGTGTCGGGCGACCGGTTGCTGCGGCAGGATATGGAGACGCTGCTGGACGAGGGATCGCCGCTGGCGGCGGAGCTGGTCGCGGGACTGCTGGGGCGGTCGGGCGTGGCGATGCGGCGCGAGGCGGGCCGGGTGGTGCTGGAGTAGGGCGGGAGAGGTCGGCTTTCGACCCAAAGCGGACGTCCGGTGTACGGCGGAGCTAAGGCCCGCGCATAGGCTTAACGCGGGCGGTGCCCAAGTCCCTGGGCGCGGTCAGCGTTAGCCTCTGGTACCCTTTCGGGTCTCCTCTGCCCTCCGCCGTACTCCTCACTTTAGCATGGAGGATCGAGGTCGGGTAACCAGCTTGAGACAACTGTCCGCTTCCGACCCAAAGCGGACCTCTCCAGAGAGAGGGCAGGCTAGCCCCGGTCTCCACGCTTAGCTACCCAAGCCTGCTCAAGTTCGCGAATACGTTTGCGTTGAAGCTGCGAGCGGATTTCCGTTCGCTCGAAGAAGTGCCCGTCGCGCCAGATCAGACCGGCGGCCACCGCGTGCATCTTTAGCTCATCCAGATCGTCAACTCGCTCGTAAGCCCAAACCCTCCACCGGACGACGAGAACGGACCATGTGAGCCAAGCCAAGGGCCAGCTTGCAAAGAAGGCGAGCCCTGCCGCCGCACCGGCTGTTTGCACATCAAGTCCAAGGAGCAGGGGCACCGCAAAAGCGAATGCCGGGACGCCAAACATCATCGACATGACCGCGCCGTTGACGGTCAGGTTGCCACGGCTGACGGCTTTTGAGGGCGTGATTTTGGTAGCGATGACAGACTTCTCCACCCCTTGAGGCAGCTCACGGTGCATCTTGAGCAGCGACTTTTCAATGTCCGCTTCCTATCCTCAGGCGACGGGCGGCTATCGACCCATAGCGGACGTTGGCGCGAGCCGTTGCGGTTTGGCGACCACGGTGCATAGCTAGCCGAATGTCTCACCGTCATGCGTTTCGTTGGATACAAGTCTTAGTCGCAGGCGGCCTCGTCGCCTCGTGCGCCGCGCGCCCTTATGATTATCGCGACTGGCAGGCACCGCCGGCTGTCGACCCTTTTTTGGTCGATCAGCGTGTCGAGGGCGGGCGAGATGGTCGGATGAATGTGATGGGCGAAATTGTGATGTTCGAGAGCGAGTGCGGAACAATCACAGTGCGCCGCCTACAGGGTCCCCCCGTCCAGTTCGACGAACCAGCCCTTACGCACCGTGGTCGTATCGAGGTCTATGAACGAACCAGCGACCGCCCCGATTGCGATGGGGCTGTCGGCGACGATGTCGCATTGGTCGCGGTTGATATCGGGATCCCGCCTGAGTTTGGACAGGCTGCCTTTACGAACGCCAGTGTTCGGCCAGTCGCCGGGGATCGCGTTCTGATGCGATGGTTCGCCAACATTCATGTGCCAGACGATCGGGCCGCTTTACCTCTCAATCACCCGGGGCGGCGTCCAGGCGGGCGTTGGTAGACCGCTGAAGTGTGCCGAGAGCAGAAATCAAACGCTCGTCCGAAAGTCCGCTTTCCCCCAGAGCCGACCGTCCGCTAACGACCCATTGCGGACCTTCCCGGCTCCGCTACGGTTGAGAGATGAGAGCCGCCTACGACAAGCTTTTGGAAGAAGTCTGCGTCCGCCTCGGGTTCTGCGGTTCCGTTGTCGATGGCCAACCCCTGCACGTTGACCAGTTCCTCCCTCAGTCCGGCGTCTTGACCAATGAGGAGTTCGCCGACGCCCTATTCAAGGCGGAGGGCTGGGACCCGGATGGCTCAGAGGCCCAAACTTTCCGTTCCAGTGTGCGCGAGGCGTTCGTCCGGCACATGGGCGGCTCAGAGATGGACGCGGGCCAGCGGTAAAAAATGTCCGCTAACCACCCAAAGCGGACGTCCGCCTCATCCCCCCGCGAACGGATACGGACTGACCGACTTGGCCCAGTCGTCGACCACCAGAGGGCGGTCGATCGGCGCTGCGGCGCGTTCGGCGCAGGGGTGGCGGTGGCACAGGCGGCAGGCCGGGCCGATGGGGGTGACCTCGGGCGCGGTCAAGTCGAGGCCGCGGGCATAAGTCAGGCGGTGGGCGTGCTTCAGCTCGCAGCCGAGGCCGATGGCGAGGTCCTGGCCCTCGGTGAAGGCGCCAAAAGACGATCCGGCGCCCTGGCGGTCGACGGTGCGGGCGAGGGTGAACCAGCGGCCGCCGTCCGGGGTCTCGATGATCTGGGTGATGACACGACCGGGCGTGCGGAAGGCGGAGTGCAGCCGCCAGCGGGGGCAGGCCCCGCCGAAGCGGGAGAAGGGGAAGGCTCCCGAGGCGAACCGCTTGGAGATGTTGCCGGCCTGATCGACTCGCATGAGGAAGAAGGGCACGCCGCGCGCCGTCGGGCGCGACAGGGTGGTCAGGCGGTGGGCGGCCTGTTCGTAGCTGACGCCGAAGCGGGCCTGCAGTCGGCCGAGGTCGTAGCCGGTCTCCTCCGCCGTGCGCTGGAAGGGGCCGTAGGGCATCAGGATGGCGGCGGCGAGGGTGTTGGTCAGGGACACCTTGAGCAGGCGGCGCGTGGGCTCGTCGGGGGCGGAGGCGGCGTCTGCGAGGGCGGTCAGCGCGACGTCATGCTCTGACAGGGCCAGCTGGAAGGCGACGGCGAAGGCGCGGGAGGCGGGGCCGAGGGTCTCGGACAGCAGCAGCCGTTTGCGGTGCGGGTCATAGCGACGGGTCCATTCGACCATGACCTCGGCCGGCAGGGTGCGGACGCTGAGGCCGTGGCGGGTCTGGAGGCGGGCGCGAACCCGGGTCTCGAACGGCTCACCCGGGGTCTCGGCGAGGAGGGCCTCGGCGAGGCCTTCGCCGAGCGTGTCGAGTTCGGGGAAATGGTTGCGGCGCGACTGGATGTATTCGCGCACCCAGTCGGAGGGGCTGTCGTCGCCTCCGCCCGCCTTGGCACCCTCGCGGGCGCGGCGGTCGGAGAAGGCGCGGTACAGCCGCAGCAGGGCGTCGGCTGCGGCGGGCTGGTCTTCGGCCAGCTGGACGATCTCGTGCCGCGGCACCGCCAGGCCCTGGAAGACCGGATCGGCGAAGGCCTCGGCCAGTTCGGCCTCGGAGGCGGGACCGGCGGACTGGCCGAGAGTGCGCAGGTCGACGTCATAGGTGTCGGCCAGCCGCAGCAGCAACTGGGCCGAGACGGGCCGCTGGTTGCGCTCGATGTGATTGAGGTAGGAGGGCGAGACGCCGAGATCGCCCGCCATGGCGGTCTGGGTCAGGGCCAGATCACGCCGGAGCCGCTTGAGGCGGCCTCCGAGGAACAGCTTGCGATCGGCGGCGGCGTCCATGATCGCATGTTAGTCACAAAATGACTTAACGGTCTATGTCACATCATGACTGAATGACACGAATGGCTCGACCGGGTCTGTGTCATTCGTGACTTGGGCGTGTTCTGCTCCTCGAGACCCGCGGCGATGACCGCATTCCCGAGCCGAGACCGTCATGACCAGCTTCGCCCATCTCGTTCCGTCGCCCGTCGGTCGCTTCGACGGCATTGAACGGCCCTATACGCCGGAAGACGTGCGTCGCCTGCGCGGGTCGGTGCCGATCACCCACACCCTGGCGGAGCGCGGTGCCAACCGCCTGTGGGAGCTGCTGCACGAGGAGCCGTTCGTGAACGCCCTTGGTGCCGTGACCGGCAACCAGGCCATGCAGATGGTGCGGGCCGGGCTGAAGGCCATCTATCTGTCGGGCTGGCAGGTCGCCGCCGACGCCAACACCGCCGGGGCCATGTATCCGGACCAGTCGCTCTACCCGGCCAACGCCGCGCCGGAACTGTGCCGCCGCATCAATCGCACCCTGCAACGCGCCGACCAGATCGAACACGCCGAGGGCGGAGCCAAGCGTGACTGGTTCGTCCCCATCGTGGCCGACGCCGAGGCCGGCTTCGGCGGGCCGCTGAACAGCTTCGAAATCATGAAGGCCTTCATCGAGGCGGGAGCCGCGGGCGTCCATTTCGAGGACCAGCTGGCGTCGGAGAAGAAGTGCGGCCACCTCGGCGGCAAGGTCCTGATCCCGACCCAGGCGCATGAGCGGAACCTGATCGCCGCCCGCCTGGCCGCTGACGTCATGGGTGCCCCGACCCTGATCGTGGCCCGCACCGACGCCGAGAGCGCCCAGTTGATCACCTCGGACGTGGACGAGCGCGACCGGCCCTTCATCGACCGCGACAACCGCACGCCGGAGGGCTTCTTCCGCCTGAAGGAGGGCACGGGTCTCGACCACTGCATCGCCCGTGGCCTGAGCTACGCCAAATACGCCGACGTCCTTTGGTGGGAGACCTCCCACCCCGATCTGGACGACGCCCGCCGCTTCGCCGAGGCGGTGCACAAGGAGCATCCCGGCAAGCTGCTGGCCTACAACTGCTCGCCGTCGTTCAACTGGAAGGCCAAGCTGGATGACGCCACCATCGCCAAATTCCAGCGCGAGCTGGGGGCCATGGGCTACAAATTCCAGTTCGTGACCCTCGCCGGCTTCCACAGCCTGAACAACGCCATGTTCGAACTCGCCGACGGCTACCGCGACCGCGGCATGGCGGCCTATTCCGAGCTGCAGCAGCGCGAGTTCGCCAACGAGGCCGCCGGCTACACCGCCACCCGCCACCAGCGCGAGGTCGGCACCGGCTATTTCGACCAGGTCGCCACCGTCATTTCGAACGGCCAGTCGTCGACCACCGCCCTGAAGGATTCCACCGAGACCGCCCAGTTCGTGGCGGCCGAGTAAGGAGAGAGACCATGCAGCCCCTGAGCAGCCCTACGGCCATCATCGATTTCTGCCTCGCCCCGTTGAATCTCGATACCGGCACCGAGGCCGAGCGCGAGGTGCGTCGCCGCCTCGAGCACGTCATCAAGACCTTCCGCGCCCGGGCGGCGCAGCCGGTCAGCGTCGACTTCTCGCGCATGCCCTCGCAGGTCATCAACGAGGCCGCGCACGGCTACGAATAGGGCGTGGGATCAGGCGGCGATGGCGGCTGCGGCGGCCAGCGGCAGGGTCGCGACCAGCTGGAGCAGTTCGGCGGCGTCGAACGGCTTGGCCAGATGGCGGTCCGCGCCGGCGGCCTCGGCGGCCGCGATGTGTTCGGCGAGGGCGTTGGCGGTGAGCATGACGATGGGCGTGCGCGACAGACCCATCGCCGCCTCGTTCAGCCGGATCTCGCGGGTCGCGGTCAGGCCGTCCATCACCGGCATCTGCATGTCCATGAGGATGATGTCGAAATCGCCGTCCTGGCAGGCCTGGACCGCCTCGGCGCCGTTTTCGACCGACGTCAGCTCGACGTCTGCCTGGGCCAGGATCATCTCGACCACCTTGCGGTTCACCGGATGGTCGTCGGCCAGGAGCACGCGGACGGTGGCGGCTTCGCCGTCCGTCGGCTGGCAGATTTCATCGACCTTGGCGGCGGGCGCTTCGGCGGCGTTGAACGGGATGGTCAGGATGAAGGCCGAACCACCACCGGGCTCGCTCTCGCAGTCCAGATAACCGCCCATCATCTCCGCCAGCTGACGCGAGATGGCGAGGCCGAGGCCCGAACCGCCGAAGCGACGCGTGATGGCACCGTCGGCCTGTTCGAAACGGCTGAACAGACGGTCGCGGGTCTCGCTGTCGAAGCCGATGCCGGTGTCCTCGATCGAGAAGCGCAATGTCGGTGAACCGGCCCGTTCGGGCCCGGGAGCCGCGGTCATGCTGACGAAGCCGGTGCCGGTGAACTTGACCGCATTGGACACGAGGTTGGTCAGGATCTGCTTGATGCGGACGACATCGCCGATGATCCAGCCGTCCGCCTCGGGCGCGATTTCGACGAAGAATTGCAGACCCTTGGCCTCCGCGGACGTCTCATAGAGCTGCGCCGCCTCGCGCACGGCGCGGCCGAGATGGAAGGTGTCACTGGACAGTTCCAGACGGCCGGATTCGACGCGGGCGAGGTCCAGGATGTCACTGAGCAGGACCTGAAGCGTGTGGCCGGAAGAGTGGATCAGCTCCAGCATTTCTTCCTGCTGGGACGACAGGGGCGTTTTCGCCAGGGCCTGGGCCACGCCGATGACGCCATTCAGCGGCGTGCGAATCTCGTGGCTCATATTGGCGAGGAACTGGCTCTTGGCGCTGCTGGCCGACTGGGCCACGTCACGGGCCTCGGCCAGGGCGCGGGCGTCGTTCTTCAGGTCGGTGATATCGGTGCAGACGGTGACGATACCGCCGGCGGCGGTGCGGCGGTCTGAGGCCCGAATCCAGCGGCCGTCAGCCAGCTGCTGTTCCTTTGTGGTGGTCAGGGCCTGGCGCGAGGATAGCCGGTCCTGGAACCATTCGGCCTGCCGCCCGCGTGCGTCGGAATAAAGGTCCTGCGCCAGGCCGATCTCGATGAGCTCGCGGAAGGTCGCGCCAACCCTGAGCGACGGGGACAGTTCCGGAACCAGCTCCTCATAGCGCTGGTTCCACAGCACCAGCCGGTCCTCGGCGTCATAGTAGGCCATGCCGTCCGGCATGGCGTCCATCGCCTCACGGAGCCGCCTCAGGGCACCGGACTGCGAGGCCCAGCTCATCCAGGCGACAACGGCGGTAACGCCAATGATGGCCGCGACCATGGCCACGATGACTCCCGCCATGACGACGCCAGAGACGGTCAGGGCTGTGTCGACCTGGGCCCGGGGCGTGACCACGATCCCGCTCATCGCCGTGAAGTGCAGGAAGGCCACGGCCACCGCGCCACCGGAGGCCGTCAGCAGCCTGCGCAGCAGTCCAGGGCCATAGACGAGGCCGCCGGTCACCAGGCCAATGGCCAGGGCTCCGCCGATCGCGAGGGCGGCCATGCCGGGCTGCCAGCTGATACTGCCGGCCAACTGCAGACCGGCGATCCCGGCGAAATGCATGCCCGAGACACCAGCCAGGGCGACAAGCGCCGCGAGGCCACGGTAGAGGCGGTTCGGGCGAACCATCACGATTGCGGCGGCCAGGCCGAAGCTGCCGAGCGCGAGGACGAAGGACCCGACCGTCGGCCAGACGGCGTAGCGGATCTCCTGTCCGGGCTGATAGCCGTGAAGGGCCACGAAATGGGTGGTGAATACAGCCAGGCCCGAGATGAAGGCGGCCAGCAGGGTCGTGTTTCGGCGCCGGGTTCCGGTCTGTTCCCGGCCGACACCGAGCAACTGCATGGCTGTCGACAGCCCGATGATGCAGATCAGCGCCGCGGCCAGCAGCCAGCGGGCGTCATGCTCGGTCGTGATGGAGTACAGGATGTGGTCCAAAACGCCCCCTTCGAGCGCCAGTCTGGCACCAAGGGGTGAAGAAACCGTGGGCAACGGTCAGGCTTGTCGTCAGGCGGCGACGACGACTTCGAAGGCGCGGCCCATGACCTTGACCGGATTGACCTGACGATCGCCGCGGCGGACCTCGAAATGCAGGTGGGGCCCGGTCGAGCGGCCCGTGGACCCGACCAGACCGATCCGTGCGCCGGCTTCGACGGCGTCTCCGGAGGCCACGTCCAGCCGACTGAGGTGGCCGTAGAGGGTGGTCATGCCATTCGGGTGGCGGATCTCGACAAAGCGCCCGTAGCCGGCCGGATCATAGCCGGTTCGCAGGACCGATCCCTCGGCGGCGACATAGACGCCTGTGCCCCAGGGCGCGGCGATATCCACGCCCTCGTGGTTGCGGGCGGCCTGACCGGGCAGGCGGCGCAGGCCGAAGGGCGAGTTGATCTCATGGTTCCGGACCGGGGCCTCGAAGGCGATCAGCCGGGTGACGGGCCCGGCCGGCTCTGCGACGGCGGTCATCGGCGGCGCTTCCGGCACGGAAGGGGCTTCGACCCGTGCCGCACGAGGGGCGTCGGTCAGGGGCGCGGCGGCCATGGCCAGCACGGCGACGGCGGCGAGGCTGGCGGCCTGGCCGGAGTGGATGAGGAACGACCGGGCGGTCGGCAACAGGCGTCGCATGGCGGCGTCGGCTCCGTCTTCGGCTCAACGAGCGGGAGGGGGCGCCGGCGGCCGCAACGAGCGACACACTGCGGCCAGCGACCGGAAGAGCGCCGTTCTAAGACTCCGTGGGGCGACTTTGGGGCAGGCGGGGGCGGCAGGACGTCGCAGGCCGGGAACGAAAAAGGGCGCGCGACCCGAAGATCGCGCGCCCCGTTTTCAGGCTGTGGAGGGTCTACTGCAGCGGGAGGCTGAAGGAGATGGCCCCGACATGGCTGTTGGCGGTGTCGCCGAAGCGGCCGCGGTAGCCCACGGTCATCTTCACCGGGCCCAGATCGGCATCGACACCGGCCGAGGCGATCAGGGAACCGCCGAACGGGTCCTCGATCTCGCGGGCCAGGATCTGCGCCGGGTTGCCGGCGATGCCGGTGCGAACGGCGTCGCTGCTGTCAGCGAAGCTGTCGCGATAGCCGCCCTCGACGAAGAAGCTCATGCCTTCGCCGCCGCCTTCGGCCCGGAGGGTGAACTCGCCGCTGGCGGCCTGGACCGTGCGGTCCTGGTAGCTGTACTGGGCCGCCGGACCCTGTTCGATATAGCCGTTGACGTCCGTCGAGACCCAGTTGACGGCGACGCGCGGCGACAGGGCGATGCCGCCCATGTCCATCCAGAAACCACCCTGGACGCGGGCGCCGATGCTGCCACCCGTCGTGTCGCCGGTGTGGATGACCGGAGCCAGCGACGTCATGCGGGTGATGTCGTCATAGTGTTCGACCGAACCGCCCGCGGTCGCGTTGATGAAGGTGCCGCCCGAGCGCCAGCCGCCGTACATGTCGAAGGCATACGACTGGACGTCGAAGGCCATGGCACCGGCCTCGACGTCGGCGGTGCGGTAGGTTGCGGCGAAGCCGAAGCGCGCGCTCGGGGACATGACGTGGTCCAGCCCGGCCCGGATGCCGTAGCCGGTGGTGTCGGAGGCCGCCACGGATCCCCGGGCGTCGGTTTCGACGCTGTCGCCGATGGCGCCGAAGGTCAGGTGGGTCCCGGCCTGCCAGTCCGCGCGACCCGACATGCCTTCGCTGGAGAGATCCAGCAGGTCTTCACGCTGGCGGAAGCCGGTTTCGGCCTGGACGGTCGATTGGGCACCGATGTCGCCGTAGTAGAGATAGTCATTGGCCAGTCGGGCGATCAGCTGGTGGCCGGCGGCGGTCGGGTGAACGCCGTCCCAGAACAGATAGGTGTTGGGCGTCGCGCAGACCGTAATGCCGTTGAAGCAGGCGTCGGTGACGTTGGTCAGGCCGAAGGCCCCGGGGTTCGCAGTCAGGGCCGCACCGATCTTGTAGATATCGAACAGGATGATGTTGGTGCCCGGACGGGCCGCGGCCGTCGTCATCAGTCCGGCCAGCAGGGCGCTGTTGAACGAGGTGCCGGCGAACTCCGCGAGCGGAGCGGCAGCGGTGCCGCGGAACGCCGGCGCGCCTCCGAGGCTGGGGATGTTGCCGACGAGGATGGTGCCGGCACCGGCAGCGGCGATGCTGTTGACGAGGAACGTCATGTCAGCGGCCGCGGCCGAGATGACGGGCGCGATGGCACCGGTCGGGTTCGGCGAGGCGCCGGCGGCCGGCAGGCCCTGGAAGATGTTGTTGGCACCGCCGAGGATGCTGACCAGGTCGGTGGAGCGGAAGGTGCCGCCGGCGCCCGTATAGGCCAGCAGCTGGTTGCGCATTCCGGGCGGGAAGGCGGAGCTGTCCGTCCGCGCGCCACCGTAGGCGTAGTTGATGCTGCCGGTCACGGAAGCCCCGGCCGCGGAACGTCCGGCGTTGAAGCCCAGCAGTTCAGTGAACACCTGGCCGTTCGAGAACCGGCCCTGGAAATTGGGCGCAGTCGGGCTGGCGCCGCCTGTCGCGGCAAACAGGTTGCCGTTGTCGCTCAGGCTGTCGCCGAAAACGACGAGGCGATTGTAGGATTGGGCGCTGGCGGCTGACGCGACACCGCCCACGGCGGCCACAGTCAGTGCGGCAAGCGCCGCGTTGCGCAGGAAACGTGACATCGATGATCCTCCCTCGGCCGTCATCATGCGACCGTTGGATTCCACTGTGGGCTGGTTTTTCGCCTGCGCAAGATGCCGCTGGGGAAGCTTCTAGTGCAACATCCGGAACCGCAGCGTTCCGGCCACAGTGCGCAGGGTCTGCAGCGCCTCTGGATCGTAGTCGCGGTCGACGTCGGTGATGACATATCCGGTGCGTTCGTCGGTCTTCAGATGCTGTCCGAGAATGTTCAGGCCGGCGGCGGCGAGGGCGCGGTTCAGCTCGGCCAGGACGCCGGGCTGGTTGCGGTGGATGTGCAGGATACGGTGCGCTCCGTCGACCTCGGCGAGCTGCACATTGGGCAGGTTGACGCAGAAGGTGGTGTCGCCCCGGTTCAGATAGGCCAGCAGCCGCTCGGCGGCGAAGGCGCCGATGGCCTCCTGGGCCTCCTCGGTCGATCCGCCGATGTGCGGCGTCAGGATCACATTGGCGAGGCCGCGCAGCGGGCTGTCGAACGGGTCGGCGTTGGTGGCGGGCTCCTCGGGGAAGACGTCCACGGCCGCCCCGCCGATACGGCCGGACCCCAACGCCTGCGCCAGGGCACCGACGTCGACGACATGGCCGCGTGACAGGTTCAGCAGCAGGGCACCGTCCTTCATCCGGGACAGTTGGCCTGCGCCGATTAGCGCCGTGTTTTCCGTCCGGCCGTCGACATGCAGGCTGACGACGTCGCTTTCGGCCAGCAGGGCGTCCAGCGAGGCCATGCGGCGGGCATTGCCGAGCGACAGCCGCTCGGTCAGATCGTGGAAGATGACCCGCATGCCCAGACCCTCGGCCAGCACGGACAGCTGCGAGCCGATGGCACCGTAGCCGACGATCCCAAGGGTCTTGCCCCGGAGTTCCCGAGAGCCGGTCGCGGACTTGTTCCAGACGCCGCGGTGCATGGCGGCGGACTTGTCGGCGACGTCGCGCAGCAGGGCGATGGTCAGGCCGACGGCCAGTTCGACGACCGAACGGGTGTTGGAATACGGGGCGTTGAACACGGCGATGCCCCTGGCCGCCGCCGCGTCGAGGTCGATCTGGTTGGTGCCGATGCAGAAGGCGGCCACGGCCATCAGCCGGTCGGCGGCCTCCAGCACGCGGGCGCTGACCTGGGTCTTGGAGCGGACGCCCAGCACATGGACGCCGCGGATCGCCTCGATCAGGGCGTCCTCGTCCAGCGCGCCCTTCTGCGATTCGACCGTGTAGCCGGCCTCCTCGAGCCGTTCGACGGCGGCGGGGTGGATGTTTTCGAGCAGCAGGATGCGGATGCGGCTGCGCGGATAGGACCAGCGGCCGGCGAGGCCTTCGGCGTGCAGGAACTCGTCTATCGACGGGGCCTCGGCGTCGGCGGCGGCGACGACGCGCTCGCGGCGGACGATTTCGGTGAAGGCGTGGAAGCGGTCGGCGGCTCCGGCCAGTTTGACCTCGGCGTCGGTCCAGCCGTCGCCGATCATGACTACAGGGCCGGGCAGGCCGAGGGCGCGGATGACGGCCGGCTTGCCGCCTGCCTGCGACAGGGGATTGGCCTGATCCACGCCCGCGACCCGGCCTTCAGCGTCGTACAGCAGGTCGTTGCACAACACCTGGTCCGCCGGGATGTGCAGATGGGCGGCGAGGGGGGCAATGATCTCGCGGAAGCCGCCTGACAGGATGACGATCCGGCCGGCGTTCTCGCGGAAGAAGCGCAGGTTGCGGCGCACCGAGGGCGTGCCCTCGTCGAGGATGCGGTTCGCCAGCTCCGCAAGATGGGCGCGCGTCAGCGGGAGCAGGGCGAGCCGGCGGCGCAGCGCCTCGCCGAAGGGAAGATCCCCCGCCATCGCCTGATCGGTCAGGGCGGCGACCTCGGCGCGGATCGCGGCGGCGTCGGGCGCGCCGGCCAGGGCGATGTCGGCCAGAACCTCCAGTGTCTCGATGCGCACGAGCGTCGAGTCGAAGTCAAAGACATAGGTGGTCGGCTCAGCCATGCGCTGACCTTGGCCGACCTTCGCACTTGCAGCAATAAGAGAGTGGCCGGGCCCTAGAACTTGCCGAGGCTGCGGATGCGGCTGTCGGGGCGGCGGACGTCAAGCGCGGCGGCACCGATGGCGGCGGCGATGGTCGCGACGGCCAGAAGGGCACCGCCTTCCTTCGCATGGTCGCGCGCGTAGTCGCCGGCGTCATGGGCGTAGCGACGAGCGGTCTTGCCGTGCTTCTTCAAGGCCTTGCGCGAGGAATGTCGCGCGCCGTGGATGAATTTCTCACCGCGATGCCGCGCGTCCTCGCCCAGATCGGAGGCGCGCTCGCCGGCTTCGGACAGGCTGTGTCGCACGGTGTCGGCCAGGCCGCCGAAACGGTCGCGCAGGGCGTCGGTATCGATCCAGCCACGCGGGTCGATGCGGCCGCGGATGCGCTCGTAGCGCGTCGGGCCACTGCGCTGGTTCAGCAGCAGGGCGGCGATGCCGACGCCGGCGAGAACGGCGAGGACACCGCTGGCGACGCCGGGATGTTTGCGGACTTCGGCGAGGGCGGAGAACTGACGGACCATCGGATAGTGAACCTCTTCTGCGAGGCCGTCGTCGCTCGGGTCGTACAGCCCGTCGTCGTACGGCTCATAGGCGGAACTCCTGTCCCGCATCAGGGAAGGAGCGAACCGGGCGAAGAGTGGTTCCGCCAGACCGGGCAGGACCGAATAGAAGCTGGCGATCAGCCGGCCGCCGCCGCCGACGGTGATCTCGCGGATCGGATGGCTGGCGCAGTAGAGGATGGTGTCGGCCACGACGTGGGTCGCATAGACCGGCTGGGGGTTCTGGGTCGCATAGCCGGTTAGGTTGCGGGCGTGTTTGCTGTAGGGGCTGTCGACCGCCGCCGGCTTGACGAGACTGACGGTAATCGCGGCGTCCTCGCGCATCAGCTCCATGCGCAGGGCGTTGGTGAAGCCCTTCACCGCATGTTTGGAGGCGGAATAGACGCCCTGGATCGGCAGGGGGGCGTCGGACAGGATCGAGCCGACATTGACGATGGCCCCGCCGTTGTACCGCTTGCGCAGGTGCTCGGCCGCGACCAGCGAGCCGTTGACCACGCCCCAGTAGTTGGTCTCGAACAGCCGCCGCTGGTCGTCCAGGTTTGTGGCGCTGATCGCGCCGTAGATGGAGACGCCGGCGTTGTTGACCCAGGTGTCGAAGCCGCCGAACAGGCGGACGCATTTTTCGGCTGCTTCGGACAGGGCCGCGTGGTCGGCGACGTCGGCGACGGCCCAGGCTGCCCGCGCGCCTGTCGCCTGCAGTTCCTCGCACAGGGCCTTCAGGTCGGCTTCGCCCCGCGCGATCAGGAAGACGCAGGCTCCGGCCCGCGCCGCCCGGCGCGCCGTCGCCAGTCCGATGCCGGAGGTGGCGCCGGTGATCACGATGGACTGTTGGTTCAGGGGCTTGAGCGTCGCTTTGGTCATGAAACCGCCGGGTCGGTGTGTTCGGATCGGGCTGCTGGGAACGGGGCCGAAACCCCGCCGGCTCCTGCTGTAGCACGCAGGCCTTACCATTCGCGACTGGTGCGCCTATCTGACGGCGCTTCCCCTGTTTCGCTGTTTCGAGGACCGCCCGTGACCGATCACGCGCATGACCACGCCGCCCCCGCGCCCGTCGACGATCTGGCCGCCGCCTTCCAGATCGAGGGCTGGCCCGTGCGCGGTCGTATCGTGCGGTTGGGCGAGACGATCGATGCCATCCTGTCGGCCCACGCCTACCCCGAGCCCGTGGCCGCCCTTCTGGGCGAGGCCTGCGCTTTGGCGGCGCTGGTGGGCTCCAGCCTGAAGTTCGAGGGCCGGCTGATCGTCCAGGCGCAGGGCGACGGGCCGGTGCGCTATGTCGTGGCCGACTATGACACCAACGGCCATATGCGCGGCTATTGCCGTTTCGACGAGGACGAGGTCGCGGCGGCGTCGCAGGGCTTCGCCCGGCCGGGCGCGCGCTCGCTGCTGGGGCAGGGGGTGTTCGTCATGACGCTCGACCGCGGCCCGGACTTCGAGCGGACCCAGGGCATCACCCCGATTGAGGGCGAGAGCCTGTCGCTGGCGGCCGAACACTATTTCCAGCAGTCCGAGCAGATCCCGACCAAGGTGCGGCTGGCGGTCGGGTCGGTGGTCACCGGCGGGGGCGCAGGCTGGCGCGCCGGCGGGGCGCTGATCCAGCTGATCGCCGGCGACGACGCCCGCGGCTCGACCGAGGAGGTCTGGGACCGCTCGCGGGCCCTGTTCCAGACCCTGGCCGATGATGAGCTTCTGGACCCGACGATCACGCCCGAGACCCTGCTGTACCGACTGTTCCACGAGGACGGGGTGCGGCTGGAGGACGCCCGGGCGCTGGTGGCGCAGTGCCGCTGCTCGCGCGAGCGGATCGCCAGTGTGCTGACCTCCTTCGACGCGGCCGAGCGGGCGGACATGGTCGAGGCCGACGGCAAGATCCGCGTGACGTGCGAATACTGCGCGACGGTCTATGAGCTGGAGCCGGAAGAGATCGCGGCGGGCTGACCTCTATCGGGTGATGCTGTCCGCCGCCTCGGCTTCGCGACTTGCAGCCGCGCCGGACTGGCGTTGCATGCGGAATGTCCCCGACCACCCTCCCGGGATGCTCCACCCACCGTCAATGGTCAGGCCATCCTTCGAGATCGCCCCGTCGTAGTTGATTGCGTCTTCGAACCCTTCTGGCGCTTCGCTGAACTTGACGAAGCGAAGGGTGCTGCCGTCGTGACTGCCGTCGATGATCGATGGAATATCAGCGTTGCCGTACATCACGTCCGGCTCCGATGTCGTGCCCGTTACGAGGCCCGCCGTATCCCTCAATTCGGCTGTGAACGGCGTCGGCGGGCAGTCATCGAAGGGATTCTGAACCGGATCCGTGGGGTAGAAATAGACGCCGGTCCACCGGCCCGTGAGGTCCATGTCCGCCATCAGTAGGCCAGGGCGATGCCGTCCTTGCGCATCTCCGTCGCCGCGCCATAGGTCC
The DNA here is from genome assembly GCA_030285985.1 of Aquidulcibacter paucihalophilus. NCBI lineage: Bacteria > Pseudomonadati > Pseudomonadota > Alphaproteobacteria > Caulobacterales > Caulobacteraceae > Aquidulcibacter > Aquidulcibacter paucihalophilus. The sequence goes on along the minus strand of CP127384.1, from coordinate 2,096,379 downwards.
AGGGCCCGCGCCCGTTCACCTGCCGCACCACATTCTGATAGCCGCCGAAGCCGCCGTTCGGCCCGCCCAGGACCCAGCCCATGGCCGCCAGCTGCGCCTTGGTGGCGGCCGGGACCCCGGTCTCGAGGAACAGGGTGCCGACACCTTCGGACGGATGGCCCGTCGGCTCCGACGAGCCTTCATGCTGCCAGCGCGGGGCGTCGCCGGCTTCCTGCGGGTCGAGGCCGTAGTCGACCATATTGATGATGATCTGGGCCTGCCCCTGCGGCTGCATGCCGCCGCCCATCACGCCCATGGCCATCCAGGGCTCGCCGTCCTTACAGGCGAAGCCGGGGATGATGGTGTGGAAGGGCCGCTTGCCGGGGGCGTAGACGTTGGGATGGCCGTCGGTCAGGGCGAACAGCTCGCCGCGGTCCTGGAACATGAAGCCCAGCGTCCGGCCGTCGGGGCCGTCGGGGACGAGGCCGGAGCCCATGCCGCGATAGTTGGACTGGATCCAGCTGACCATCATGCCGTCCTTGTCGGCGACGCTGAAATAGGTCGTGTCGCCCTGCGTCGGGGCGTCGCCGGGGAAGGCGCGGTCCATGACCCGGTCGGGGCGGATCAGGGCGGCGCGTTCGGCGGCATAGGCCTTGGAGTTCAGCCATTCGACCGGCGTGCGGCTGAAACGGTCGTCGGCGAACCATTTGGCCCGGTCCTCGAACGCCAGACGCTTGGCCTCGGCCTGGTGGTGGATCGAGGCGGCGGACTGGAAACCCATGCCCTTGAGGTCGAACCGCTCACAGATGTTGAGGATCTGATTGGTCGACAGGCCCTGGGTGTTCGGCCCGAGCCCATAGACCTCGACGCCGCGATAGTCGGTGCGGATCGGCTCGACCCATTCGGTGCGGTGCGGTGCCAGATCGGCCTTGGTCATCCAGCCGCCGATGCGACGGAAATAGCGTTCGATGTGGTCGGCGATGACCCCCTCATAGAAGGCGTCACGACCGCCCTCGGCGATCAGGCGCAGGGTCCGGCCGAGGTCGGGGTTGGCGAAGACTTCGCCGACCGCGGGCGTACGGCCGTCGGGGGCGTAGACCCGCTTGCGGTTGTCGTTCTCCTCGATGATCCCCGCGCGGCGATCGAACCCCGCCATGTTGCGCTGAAGGTACCAGGCGATGAGCTGGGGCATGGGCACGCCCTCCTCGCACAGCTCGGCGACGGGCAGCAGGACGTCGGCCCAGGGCAGTTTGCCGTAGCGCTGGTGGGCGCTCCACCAGGCGTCGACCGTGCCCGGGACATTGACCGTGACCGCGCCATAGGGCGGCAGATAGCCGTCCTCGGCCTTCTTCGACCGGGCCGTCTCCAGCGACAACGCGAGGGGACTGTTTCCGGAACCGTTGAAGCCGACGACCTTCCGCTGCGCCGGGTCCCACAGCATGCAGAAGGCGTCGCCGCCGATGCCGTTGGCGGTCGGCTCGAGGAAGCCGAGGGCCGCGTTGATGGCGATGGCCGCATCGATGGCCGAACCGCCGCGCCGCAGGGTGTCGATGCCGATCAGGGTGGCGCGGGGGTGGGCCGTGGCGGCGGCGCCGTGCGCGCCCCAGACCGTGGAGCGACCGACGAACTGGACACCGCTGTTGCGGTTGCCTGGGCCAATGCCGGCGTAGGGGTCGGTGGGGGCGGACTGACGAAGCGGGGCGCGTGCGGCTGCCGGAGGCGCGCCCGCGGTGGCGGTCCCGGCGCCGGCGAGAAGGGCACCGGCGGGCAGGGTCGAAAGGAATGTGCGACGACGCATGAGCGGGCTCCTGTCAGGGAAAGGCGACCCTAGCCGCTTCATCCGTCGAGGGAAGTGCGTTCGTTCTCCCGCAAGGGCAGAACGAGATGCTGCAGCTCGCTCGTCCCGTGAGCCGCCCCCGGATGACGCGTCTCGCGATCTGGAGTATAGCGGTCACGCACGGAGACGTTGTCATGCTGCCGCTTATACTGATGCTGATACAGGACCCTTCCACGCTGACCGGGCCTGTCCCGCCGCCCGCGCCTCCGATTCGCCTGCAGGTGATCGAGGCCGATGGCCCCGCCACGACTCTCTGTGACGTCGATCGATTTCAGAGGATCGCTGAGCCGTCCGGGACGGCCGACCTTCGGCTCGACATGATCTACAGGCCGGATGGGGAGGTGCGGCGCTATCTGTTGCTGGATCGAACGGTCCGGGGCTGCCCGGCCCCGATTTCATATGCCCTTCCGGGCGGGCAGGACGGCCTCATCCGCGAACTGGGGCGCACTGCGCCGCTGGTTCGGATTCAGCCGCCCAGATCGAGCGAATAGCCCGCCGACCGGACCGTCCGGATCGGATTGACCGTGCCCTCAACGTTCAGCGCCTTGCGCAGGCGGCCGACGTGGACGTCGACGGTGCGGGCCTCGACATAGACGTCCGAGCCCCAGACGGCGTCGAGCAGCTGCTCGCGGCTGAAGACGCGGCCGGGGTGCTGCATCAGGTGGTCGAGCAGGCGGAATTCGGTGGGGCCCAGGTGGATCTCGTTGCCGGCGCGGCGGACGCGGTGGGCGACGCGGTCGATGACGATGTCACCGTGGTTGAGGCGATCGTCGGCCAGGCCCGGGCGGATGCGGCGGAGCACGGCGCGGATGCGGGCGATCAGTTCGCTCATCGAGAAGGGCTTGGTCAGATAGTCGTCGGCACCCGTGTCGAGGCCGCGGATCCGGTCGCTTTCCTCGCCGCGCGCGGTCAGCATGATGATCGGCATGTTGCGGGTCTCGGACTTGCCGCGGATGCGACGGCAGACCTCGATCCCCGACAGTTTGGGCAGCATCCAGTCCAGCAGAACCAGATCGGGCAGACGCTCCTCGATCTGCAGCATCCCCTCTTCGCCATCGGAGGCGACCACGACGCGATAGCCTTCCTTTTCAAGGTTGTAGGACAGGAGGGTCGCCAGGGCGTCCTCGTCTTCCATCACCAGAACATAGGGCTGCACGGGATATTCTCCGGGTTCAGACGGGCGTCGGCGTTTCGGGGGCGGCTTCGGCAGCGTCGGGGTTCCAGCGCGGGCGCTCGCCCGTGAACTCCTGGCCGGTGATCTCGTAGTAGATGGTTTCGGCGATATTGGTGGCGTGATCGCCGATCCGCTCGAGGTTCTTGGCCATGAACAGCAGGTGGGTCCCGGCCGTGATCGTGCGCGGGTCGCCCATCATGTAGGTCAGCAGCTCGCGGAACAGGGCGTTGTAGTGCTCGTCGACCTCGTCGTCGGTGTTCCAGACGGCGATGGCGCGGTCGATCTCGGCCGCGGCATAGGCATCGAGCACGTCGCGCAGGCGCATGGACACCAGCTTGCCCATCCGCTCGATCGAACGGGTCAGGGGCTGCATCGGCTCGCCCTCGGCGAGGATCAGGCCGCGCTTGGCGATGTTCTTGGCCAGGTCCCCGGTGCGTTCCAGATCCATGGCCAGCTTCATGGAGGCGAGAGTCCGGCGCAGGTCGGAGGCGACCGGCTGGCGCAGGGCGATCAGGCGGATGGCCTTGCGCTCGATGTCGCGGTGCATGGAGTCCAGACGGCCATCGCGCTCCACGACGGCGCGGGCCAGGGCGACGTCGCGCCGGGCCACGGAATCAACGGCGTCAGCGACCTGGGCCTCGGCGAGACCGCCCATGCGGGCGACCTCTGCCGTCAGCTGGTTGAGTTCGTCGCCATAGGCCTTGACGGTGTGCTGGGGCATCAGCCGAATCGTCCGGTGATGTAGTCCAGCGTGCGCCGCTCGCGGGGATTGGTGAAGATGTCCTCGGTGTCGCCGGTCTCGACCAGCCGACCCATGTGGAAGAAGGCGGTGCGCTGGCTGACCCGCGCGGCCTGGGCCATGGAGTGGGTCACGATGACGATGCAGTAGCGCTCGCGCAGCTCGTCGATCAGTTCCTCGATCCGGGCGGTGGCGATCGGGTCCAGGGCCGAGCAGGGCTCGTCCATCAGGATCACTTCGGGCTCGACGGCGATGGCACGGGCGATGACCAGACGCTGCTGCTGACCGCCGGAAAGGCCGGTGCCGGGCGAGTGCAGGCGGTCGGCGACCTCTTCCCAGAGACCCGCGCGCTTCAGCGAGGCCTCAACGACGCCGTCCAGCTCCGATTTCGACGCCGCCAGACCGTGGATGCGGGGGCCGTAGGCGACGTTCTCGTAGATGGTCTTGGGGAAGGGGTTGGGCTTCTGGAAGACCATGCCGACCCGGGCGCGCAGCAGCACGGGATCAACCGCTTTCGCGTTGATGTCGTCCCCGTCCATCTCGATCCGGCCGGTGACCTTGCAGCCCGTAATCGTGTCGTTCATGCGGTTCATGGTCCGCAGGAAGGTCGACTTTCCGCAGCCCGACGGGCCGATCAGGGCGGTGACGGTCTTGTCCGGAATGTCCAGCGAGACGTCGTACAGCGCCTGTTTGCCGCTGTAGAAGACGGACACGTCGCGGGCGGCGATCTTGGTCGGGCCCATCGGCGCGGAGTTGTGCACGACGGGCGGGGCCGCGATCACGGGCGGACCGGCGGGCGAACCGCCCTCAGTTCCGTCCGCTGCGCGAAAGAGGGTGAACTTCATTATCTTACCACCGGCGTTCAAAGCGTCGCCGCAGGAAGATGGCGGCGGCGTTCATGACGATCATAAAGGCGAGGAGGACGAGGATGGCCGCGGCCGTCCGTTCGTGGAAGGCGCGCTCTGACGCGTTCTCCCAGATGTAGACCAGCGACGGCAACGCGCCGGTCGGCTCGCCGAAGGAGGCGGGGATGCCCGGGATGAAGCTGACCATGCCGATCAGCAGCAGGGGGGCGGTCTCGCCGAGTGCGTGGGCCATGGAGATGATGGCACCGGTCATGACGCCGGGCATGGCCAGCGGCAGGGTGTGCTGGAACACCGTCTGGGTCTTCGACGCGCCCATGGCCAGGGCGGCTTCGCGGATCGAGGGCGGCACGGCCTTCAGCGAGGAGCGGGTGGCGATGATGATGGTCGGCAGGGCCATCAGGGCCAGGACCAGGCCGCCGACCAGCGGGCTGGCGCGGGGCAGGTGCATCCAGTTGATGAACAGGGCCAGACCCAGCAGGCCGTAGATGATCGACGGCACGGCCGCGAGGTTGTTGATGTTGACCTCGATCAGGTCGGTGATCCGGCCGCGCGGCGCGAACTCTTCCAGATACAGGGCCGCACCGACGCCCAGCGGAATGGCGATGAAGGCGGTGACCAGCAGCATCAGGGCCGAGCCGACCACGGCACCGAGCACCCCGGCCAGCTCGGGCTCGGTGGAGTCGCCCTTGGTGAAGAGGCCGGTATTGAAGTGGGCAGCGACCTGGCCGGAGGCCTTCATCCGGTCCAGCCAGTCGATCTGTTCGTCGCTGATGCGGCGCTGGTCGGCGGGCGTGTCCCGCGAAATCTCATGCTTGAAGAACAGGTCGGCGTCGTCGGACACCGGCGCGGCGATCGGCACGGTCTGGCCGATCAGATCAGGATTGCTCTGGATGCGGGCGGCGGCGGCGAATTTGAGCTCGGAGGAGAACAGGCTGCGCATGGCGGCGGCCTTGGTGCCCGCGGCATCGTCGGCGACGCCCATGCGTACAAGCTGCTGCTCGGCAACCAGCAACTCGAAATTGGTGCCCTGCGGATAGGCGCGATCGACCCGGGCGGGATCCATATAGACCGGCACGGTGATGGTGTGGGTGTAGAAGGCCGTGTGGCCCTGTTCGATGATCCGGCCGAGCAGCAGCAGCAGGAAGCCGACCGCGACGCCGATGGCGAGCAGGCCATAGAGTTTGAACCGGCCCTCGCGGGCATAGCGCCGCTTCAGACCCGCGCGCAGGCGCCGGGCGCGAATTTCCGGGGTGACAGACGTATCAGTCATACTGCTGCCGGTAGGTCTGGACGATGCGTTGGGCGACGATGTTCAGCATCAGGGTGACCACGAACAGGGTCAGGCCGAGGCCGAAGGCGGACAGGGTCTTGGGGCTGTTGAACTCCTGGTCGCCGGTCAGCAGGGTGACGATCTGCACCGTGACGGTGGTGACGGTGTCCAGCGGGTTCAGGGTCAGGCGGGCGGCGAGGCCGGCGGCCATGGTGACGATCATGGTCTCGCCGATGGCCCGCGACATGGCCAGCAGCATGGCCCCGGCGACGCCGGGCAGGGCGGCGGGCAGCAGCACACGCTTCACCGTCTCGGACTTGGTGGCCCCCATGGCATAGGAACCGTCACGCAGGCTCTGCGGCACGGCGTTGATGATGTCGTCCGACAGGGAGCTGACGAAGGGGATCAGCATGATGCCCATGACCATGCCGGCGACGAGCGCCATCTGGTTCTGGACCAGCATCAGATACTGGCCGAGGCCGTCCAGCGGTCCGCCGGCCATCAGGGCCCCGAGGCCGTTGAAGAATGCGCGGAAAGCGGGGCCGACGGTCAGGGCGGCGAAGAAGCCGTAGACCACGGTCGGGACGCCGGCGAGGATCTCCAGCACCGGCTTGACCGTCGCGCGGAACACCGGCCCGGCGTACTCCGACAGATAGATGGCCGAGAACAGACCCACGGGCGCGGCCACCGCCATGGCGATCAGCATGATGAGGAAGGTCCCCGCGAACAGGGGCAGGGCGCCGAAGGCACCGGTCGAACCGACCTGGTCGGCGCGGATCGCGGTTTGCGGGCTCCACTGGGTTCCGAACAGGAATTCGGCGATCGGCACGGAGGCGAAGAACCGCATGGAATCGTAGACGAGCGAAGCGATGATGCCGACCGTGGTCAGGACCGCGACGGCCGAACAGGCGAACAGCAGACCGACGATCCAGCCCTCAACCCGGTTGCGGGCCCGCATGCCCGGCCGGATCTGGCTGAAGACGAAGAGGGCACCCAGCAAGGCGGCCAGTGCCGCGCTCACGATGCCGCCCAGGGACAGCATCTGGCTGATGCGCGCGGCGCGTTGGCCCTCGGCGGGGAGGAGTTCGGCGTAGGGGGCCGGCCAGATCTGGACGGCGGCGCGGCCGTCGCCGACGGCGCGGGCGTCCGCGAAGAAGGCCTCGCGGCGGAAGGGTTCGAGCTGCTGCACCGCCTCGGGCGCGCCGGACGCGGTCAGCTGCCGCTCAATGTCGGGTGCGAGAACGCTCGCCGCCACCAGCATGATCAGGGCGGGTACCGCGGTCCAGATCAGGGCATAGGCACCGTGCTGGCCCGGACGCGAATGCGAGCGTTCGCCGGCCGGCAGGGTCCGCGCACGACGACTCGCCACGGCGCGGCCGCCGACATAGGCGGCGACGGCTGCGGCGATCAGGATCGGCAGGAAAAGCCAGGTCATGGACGTCCGGGAGAGCAGAATCGGACTGGCCGGTCGCCCGGTTTGTCCCGCGGCGATAACTGCCCCGGAATGGTCAGCGGATTACGACGGGGGGATGACAGTTCTGTTACGTCGTAAGGCCCAGCGTGGGGTGCGCGTCATGAAGGTGTCACGTCGTCCCGTCGCGGGGCGACCGGGAAGTAGGCTGTGAAGACGGCACCCTGTCCCGGCGCGCTTTCCACGGTCAGGCCGCCGCGATGCCGGTTGACGATGTGTTTGACGATGGCGAGGCCGAGGCCCGTGCCCTGTCGTTCCCCGCTCTTCTGGCCCTCGACCCGATAGAAGCGCTCGGTCAGGCGCGGCAGGTGCTCCCGCGCCAGGCCCGGACCGTGATCGCGCACGGTGACGGCAGCGAAGCGCTGGCCGGTTTCGCGATCGGGCGTGACCAGCGGCAAGCGCGTCGCGCCGGCACCCCGATTGCCGCCGGACCAGGGCGCTGCGGCCTCGTCGAGGGCGATATCGGGCCGGATCACGATCTCGACCGTCCCGCTGGCGGGAGAATATTTGATGGCGTTGTCGACCAGGTTCTGGACGACCTGCAGGATCTCGTCCCGGTCGCCGTTGACGGGGGCGCTGGTATCCCGGTCCTCCAGCAGGACGACGACATTGCGTTCGGCCGACAGGACGCTGACCGCGTCCACCACATCGGCGGCGGCGCGGGCGAGGTCGACCCGGCCCGCCGGAGGGATGTGTTCGTTCAGCTCGATCCGGCTCAGCGACAGCAGGTCCGAGACCAGCCGGCTCATCCGGTCGGCCTGGGTGGCCATGATGTCGAGGAATTTGTCGCGCGCCTTGGGATCGTCGCGGGCGTGGCCCTTGAGCGTCTCGATGAAGCCGGACAGGGAGGCCAGCGGCGTCTTCAGCTCGTGGCTGGCGTTGGCGAGGAAATCGACGCGCATCAGCTCCATGCGGCGCACGTCGGTCTCGTCGCGCAGGACCACGAGGGCCAGCGGCCCGGACTGCGCATCGTTCAAGGGCTGGGTGACCGCCCGCCAGTGACGGGTCTGGGCCCCCACGCCGGCGTAGTCGGTGGTACGGGTCAGGCCGCCGAACAGAGCCTCGTCCACGGCCTCGAGCACGGCCGGGTCGCGCAGCACGGGGACCAGCAGTCCGCCCTCGCGCTGGATGCGCAGCAGGTCACGGGCGGCGGTGTTGGCCAGGACGATGCGCCGCCCGGCGATGTCATCCGCCTCGCCGCCGGACACCACCAGGACAGGGTCGGCCAGGGCTTCGAACACGCTTTCCAGCAGGGCCGCATCCGTATCGGGCGCGGGGGTTTCCAGCGCCGGGGCCGGACCGGCGGCGGACGCCGGCGTGCGGTTGAGGGTCCAGGCGCTCACTCCCACCAGCGCCGCGGCACCGAGAAGCCAGAGGGCGTTGTCGGGCTCCAGCGCAGCCGCGCCGATCAGGGCGAGGATGGCGATGCCTGCGCTCGCGCCGACCGTCCACAGGCGCGAACCGGTCCGGGGCGTCACAGGAGAAAGGGAATCTTCGTAGGGCATTCACGCTTTCGTCGGGCGCACGACTCATTGCGACGAACATGACACGGAATTCATGACAGTCGGGCGCCGGGAGGTCCAGCGGCGCTTGTCAAACGTCCTTTACAAACCTAATCCTGAGCAGAACGGACACGGGCAGGGAAGACATCATGGCGGCGGCGTTGACGCTCGAAGGGGTGAGCAAACGGTACGGCGACTTCCAGGCCGTGCGCGATCTGAGCTTTCAGGTCGAGAAGGGAACGATCTGCGGTTTCCTCGGCCCGAACGGAGCCGGCAAGACCTCGACCATCCGCATGATCCTGGGCCTGCAGGGCGTGAGCGCCGGCCGGATCGGCATCCTCGGCGCCGACGACGGCCGCAAGGTGCGGGACCGGATCGGCTTCCTGCCGGAGGAGCGCGGGCTCTACAAGAAGATGACTCCCGTCGACGCGATCGCCTTCTTCGGCTCCCTGAAGGGCCTGCCGACGGGGGAGGGGCGCAAGCGGGCGCGCGAGATGCTGGAGGCCCAGGGCCTGGGGGCGTCCCGAAACAAGAAGATGAAGGAGCTGTCCAAGGGGATGGCCCAGAAGGTCCAGCTGATCGCGTCGGTGGTGCACCGGCCGGAATTCGTGATCCTCGATGAACCGTTCTCGGGCCTTGATCCGGTCAACCAGCAGGGGCTGGAGGCGGTGATCCGTCAACTGGCGACGGACGGGGCCACGGTGCTGTTCTCGACCCATGTGATGCAGCATGCCGAACGGCTGTGCGACAAGGTCGTGCTGCTGGCGCGGGGCCGCAAGGCGTTCGAAGGCACGGTGGCAGAGGCCCAGGCCACGACGCAGCGTTTCCTCGAACTGGAAGGCGCGATCGAGGCCGCCCAGGCCGCGGCCCTGCCGGGCGTCAGCGGCGTCGAGGTGGTGTCCGAACAGGACGGGGTGCGGGTGCTCAAGGCGGCGCTGGGGCAGGGCGGTCGGGGTCAGGAGGCCCTGAAAGCGGCCTTCCTCGGCGGGCTGGACGTGCGGCGGTTCGAACTGCGCGAGCCCAGCCTGCATGACGCCTTCATCAGCCTGACCGGCGACCATCCCGATATCGACCAGTCGGTGAAGGCCGGCGCGGAGGCCGCCCGATGAAACGCATCCTCCTGATCGCGCGGCGTGAATACGCCGCCTATGCCAAGACCGTGGGGTTCTGGCTCTCGCTGCTGGCCTTTCCGCTGTTTGCCGTGCTGGGCGGTGTATTGCCGGCCCTGATGATGTCGGCCGAGCCGGTGCGCAGTGTGGTCGTGCTGGAGGAGGGGCCGCAGGCGCAGGGACTGGCGGCTGCCGTCCAGGGGGCCGTGCGGCTGGAACAGGAACGGCGGCAGGCGCGGATGGCTGAGGCCGCGGCCGAGGCGGAGAAACAGGGCGGCCAGGCGGGGGCTTCGGCCGCCGGACAGGCCCTGAACCGGCTGGCCGGGCTACGTCTGAGGATCGTGGCAGCCCCGGCGGATCTGGCCGCGGCCGCGCCGGGCGAGGCGCGGGAGGCGATCGTGCGCCGCTATCTCGGAGACGCGGTGCCGGAGGCCGACCAGCTGGATTCGGTGGTGCTGCTGAACCGTATCGACGGCAAGCCGACCGCGCGGGTCTGGACGCGCCGGGCCACCGACGACACGGTCGAGGACTTCGTCCGTGGTGCCCTGAAGGACGCCAACCGGCGCGAAGCCTTTGAACAGGCCGGGATCAATGCGGCCGTGGTTGAGCAGACCGAGCGGTTCCGCCCGGACATAACCGCCCTGTCGCCGAAGTCCGCCACAGGGGGGGAAGTGTCGTTCCGGGACCGGCTTCCCATGATCATCGGCCTCGTCTCCGGCTTCCTGCTGTGGTCGCTGGTGATCACCGGGGCCTCCATCCTGCTGAACAGTGTGATGGAGGAAAAGGCCAACAAGATCCTGGAAGTCCTGCTGTCCTCGGCCTCGGCCACCGAAATCCTGACGGGGAAGGTGCTGGGGGTGGCGATGCTGACCGGTACGGTGATGCTGGTCTGGGGCGGGATCGGAGCCTTCGGCCTGCTGGCGGCGAATGCGGAGACGGCTGCCATGGTGGGCGACGTCCTGCTCCAGGGCGGGATGCTGGGCTATTTCATCGCCTATGCCGTCGGCGGCTATCTGATGTACGCCGTACTGTTCGCGGCGATCGGGGCCTTCTGCGAGACCCCCCGCGATGCGCAGACGCTGATGGGGCCGATCATGATGGTCCTGACGGTGCCGATCTTCGTGATGGTCATGGCCGCGCAGACGCCCGACTCGCCCGTGGTGCAGATCCTGTCGTGGATCCCCTTCTTTACCCCCTTCCTGATGAGTGCCCGCGCCCCATCCGAACCGCCGATGATCGAGGTCGTCGGCACCATGGCGGGCATGTTTGTCTTCGCCCTGCTGATGGTCTGGATCGCTGGCCGGGCCTTCCGGGCGGGCGCGCTGTCGGACGTGAAGCTGAGCTGGCGGGGCTTCGCCGGCGCGATCCGGGGCGGCGGGAAGTAATCACGGCCGTCTCCTCCCTGTCGCGAAGCGATGGGGTGTAGGAATGGTCGCCGGAGGCGGCCGGACGACGGGACCATGCGAAGCATGGTGGAGGGGTGCCGAACCGCGCTCCCTGCTTCGACCCCTCCACCCCCGCGCCAGGAGGCGCGGCGGTCCCCCTCCCCACGATGTGGGGAGGAGGCATAGAAAAAGGGCCGCTCCGGTTTTCCGGGGCGGCCCTTGATCGTTTCGTTCGGTCGTTCGCGCTTAGGAGCGCGGGCCGCCCACGCCCGGAACCCGGGGCTTCGGAGGCGGCAGCAGGCCTTCGCGCTGCATGCGCTTGCGGGCCAGTTTGCGGGCGCGGCGAACAGCCTCGGCCTTCTGGCGGGCGCGCTTCTCCGAGGGCTTCTCGTAGTGCACGTGGCGCTTCATCTCGCGGAAGCTGCCTTCACGCTGCATTTTCTTCTTGAGGGCCTTGAGCGCTTGATCGACGTTATTATCGCGAACGAAAATCTGTACCAGGTTGAACTCTCCTTTGGCCGCCCGCCGCGCACCTCGAAAGGGAGACGGGCAGACAAATAAAATCTCGGTCCACAGACAGGGTCCGCGGATGAAGGCGGGCTGATACACGTTCGCCCCCCTCGTGTCCAGATCGTCGCGCTTCTATCTGAAGCCTCGAAACGCCCGCCGGACGGGGATATGCTGCGGCCATGACCGAAGCGCCACACCTGTCGAACGCCGCGCCCGAAGGTGACTGGGCCGACCGCATGGAACAGACCGTGCTGGACGCCGCCCTGGGCCTCGCGCCCCGTATGGGCTGGAACAGCCGGATGGTCAGGGCCGCCTGCGAGGCCTGCGGCTTGTCGCAGGGCGACGAGGAACTGCTGCTGCCCAACGGCGCGCGCGACCTGGCGGCCCTGCTGTCGCGGCGTCACGATGACCGGGCGCTGGCCGCACTGGCCGATATCGATGCGAAATCCCTGAAGATGCGCGAGCGAATCGCGGCGGCCGTCTCGGCGCGGATGGAGGCCGGGGCCTCCGATCTGGAGGCCACGCGGCGCTGCGCCGCCTTCCTCGCCCTGCCGCCCAACGCCGACCTGGGGCTGAAGATGGCGTGGGAGAGCGCCGACCATCTCTGGAACTGGGCCGGGGATAACGCCACCGACTGGAACCACTATTCCAAGCGGACGATCCTGTCGGGCATCCTGATCCCGGCCCTGACCCTGCGCTGGTTCGACGGCCGTGAGGCGGCAGAGGCCTTCGTCGCCGCCCGCATCGAGAACGTCATGGCCTTCGAGAAGTGGAAGGCCGGCAAGGATTTCGACGCACCGCTGAAGACGGTCACGGATGTGCTCAGCCGGATGCGGTACGGGGCGAAGGTTCCCCAAGAGGGCTAGAGCGGCTTCACCCGGTTCACATGGCCCATCTTGCGGCCCTTTCGGGCCTCGGCCTTGCCGTAGAGGTGCAGGCGGGCGTCGGGTTTGGCGGACAGGGCCGCCCATTTCTTCACATCGTCGCCGAGCAGATTGGTCATCTCGATCCGGGCATGGGCGGTCGTCGGGCCGAGCGGCCAGCCGGCGACGGCGCGGATGTGCTGTTCGAACTGGTCGCAGACGCAGCCGTCCTGGGTCCAGTGGCCGGTGTTGTGGACGCGCGGCGCGATCTCATTGACCAGCAGCAGGCCGGCCCCGAGGTCGAACAGTTCGATCCCCATGACGCCGACATAGTCCAGCCCCTCGAGAATGGCGACGGCGATGGCGTGGGCGCGCGTCGCGGTCTTGGCGTCGACCTGGGCGGGGGCCTGCGTTGTCTTGAGGACGCCGCCCTTGTGGACATTCTCGCCCAGCGGATAGACGGCGATGGACCCGTCACGGCCACGGGCGCAGATCACAGACAGTTCGCGCTCGAACGACGCCCGGGCCTCGAGGATGGCCGGGCGTTCGCCGATGGCGGTCCAGGCCTTGAGGACCTCGGCGGGCGATTTGATCCAGACCTGACCCTTGCCGTCATAGCCTTCGCGCCGCGTCTTCAGCAGGACCGGGACACCCAGCCGGTCCACGGCATGGCGAAGGTCCTCAAGGGTGTCGATGGCGGTGAAGGCGACCGTCGGAGCGCCGACGCCGTTGAGGAAGGTCTTCTCGTCGACCCGATCCTGGGCCACGGCCAGGGCCTTTGGTCCCGGCGCGACGACGGCGCCGCCCTCTAGCAGACGCTCGACCGAGCCGGCGGGAACGTTCTCGAACTCGAAGGTTACGGCCTGGCAGGTCTGGCCCAGGACACCGAGGGCCGTGGGGTTGTCATAGGCGGCGACGATCTGACCCTGCGAGACGCGGCCGGCGGGGCTGTTTTCTTCGGGATCGAGGATGACGACATTGAAGCCGAGGCGCGAGGCGGCCTGGCTGAGCATCCGTCCCAGCTGACCGCCGCCGAGAATGCCCAGGGTCGACCCGGGGGGCAGGGGCGGGGGCGGGGTCACGTCGGGCGCGGCGTCGACCAATTCAGTCCTCGACGGTTTCGTGCACGGCCTCGGTCTGGGCCTCGCGGAAGGCGGTCAGGCGGCCGGCCAGGATCGGGTCGGAGAGGGCGAGGATCTGGGCGGCGAGGATGCCGGCATTTTTGGCACCCGGCTCGCCAATGGCCAGGGTGGCCACCGGAATGCCGCCGGGCATCTGGACGATCGACAGCAGGCTGTCCATGCCCTTGAGCGCCTTCGATTCCACGGGGACGCCGAGGACCGGAAGCTCGGTCATGGAGGCGGCCATGCCGGGCAGGTGGGCGGCGCCGCCGGCTCCGGCGATGATGACCTTGAAGCCCGCGGCGCGGGCTCCGGTGGCGAAGTCGAACAGGCGTTTGGGGGTACGGTGCGCGCTGACAACCCGGGCGTCCCAGGCCACGCCCAGACGGTCGAGGGCGTCGGCGGCGTGTTTCATCGTCGGCCAGTCCGAACGACTGCCCATGATGATCGCCACTGGTGGTGTCCCGGTCGTCATGGAGGCTCGCCCTTTTCGCGGGAAAGCGGCGCGATACAGGACTCGCGTTGCGCCCGCAACCGACCGCGTTAGGCTCTGTCGCAGCCCGACGTGTTGAGTCGCCGGCAGGGGAGCCCTTTTCGCTCGTGAACGACGCGGCCGCCATCGACCCCCACGCCGAGATCGAGCGCCTGCGCGCGGAGGTCGAGGCCCTGCGCCTGCGCGCCGAGGCGGCCGAGGCGGCAGCGGATCACGACGCGCTGACGCCGGCCCTGAACCGCCGCGGTTTCGTCTCGGTCCTGCGCAGCGCCATGGCCTTTTGCCAGCGCCATGAGGTGCCGGCGGTGTTGCTGTATCTCGATCTCGACGGCTTCAAGAACGTCAACGACACCCTTGGTCATGCCGCTGGCGACGCCGCTCTCGTGCAGGTGGCCCAACTGCTGCGGGCCAATCTGCGCGAGTCGGATGCGGTCGGTCGGCTGGGCGGGGACGAGTTCGCCCTGCTGATGCTCAACGCCGGCCTCGACGAGGGCCGCGACAAGGCCCGGCGGCTGGCTGCGGCGCTGGAGGCGGACGGCTTCGTATGGGCCGGGGAGCAGGCACCGCTGGGCGGCTCGTTCGGCGTCCGGGCCTTCGCCGGCCACACCGACCCCGAAGTCTGGCTGGCCGAGGCCGACGCGGCCATGTGGGTGCGCAAGAAGGGGCGCTGAGGCGAACCTAGGCGATGATGTCCGGCAGGATGCGATCCTCGATCTTGGCCATCTCGTCGCGCAGCAGCAGTTTCTTCCGCTTCAGGCGCGCGATCATCAGCTGATCCGGCACGGGCATGTGACCCAGGGCCTCGATCGAGGCGTCGAGGTCGGCGTGCTCAAGCTGAAGCACCTTGAGCCGGGCGCGCATCGCCAGCTCTTCTTCGGTCAGAAAAGGTTCGTCATCGTTCATGTGGGGCCCCGCCGGCTCATCATACTGTGCGTCGCGTCAGGCCGGAAGGCGGTCTGCGAGCCGGACCAGTCCCGCGCGCGGCGTCATCGGCGACCAGACGCGGGCGGCGGCCACGAGCGTGTCGATCGGCGGGCGCGCCGGGCCGGACGGCGCGGGGGCGAGACCCTCCAGCGCCGACAGCAGCCGGCGCTCGGCCTCCAGCTCGACCGCCTTGACCTGGGCCCGGACGGCCTCGCGGTCGGCGTCGTCGAGGTCGGGAGCACGGGCCTTGAGTGCCTTGCGCACGGCGCGCAGCGGGGCGATGGCGGTTTCCTGCCAGGCCCGTGCGGTGTCGCCCGCGGCCTCGAGGGCGTCCTCGTCCGGCGCTCGACCCTCGGCGGCGCACCAGGCGGCCCACAGCAGCAGGGGCACGTTCTGGCCGGCAGCGTCCTGAAGCTCCAGACAGGCGTCGGGGACTCCTTCGGCGGCGTAGGCCGTCAGCGCCCAGTCCCACAGGCTCATTCGGCCGCGGGTCCCTTGAGGCCGTCCCAGCGCCGCACTGCGGACCAGTCGAGATCGAACAGGTCCAGCGCGCGGCCGACCGACTGGTCGACCATCTCGGCGATGGAGGCGGGTTTGGCGTAGAAGGCGGGCAGGGGCGGGGCGATGATCGCACCCATTTCGGCGAGGGCCGTCATGGTGCGCAGATGGCCCAGATGGAGCGGCGTCTCGCGCACCATCAGAACCAGCCGGCGGCGCTCCTTCAGCGCCACATCGGCGGCGCGGGTCAGGAGGGTTGAGGTCACGCCGGTAGCGATCTCGCCCATGGTGCGGACCGAGCAGGGGGCGATGATCATGCCCATGGTCCGGAACGAGCCCGAGGCGATCGAGGCACCGACGTCGTTGAGCCGGTGCGTCACGTCGGCGCGGCCCATCAGGTCGTCGGCGGACAGCTCGGTTTCCTGCGACAGGGTCAGCAGGGCGGCGCGGGTGACGACGAGGTGGCTCTCCACGCCCAGTTCGCGCAGGGCATCGAGCACCCGAACGCCGTAAGTAACGCCGGACGCTCCGGAAATTCCGACGATCAATCTCGCAGGGGCCGAGGCGGAAGGGTTCCGTACGGCTCTGTTCACATCTTCGGCCAATTCGGGCTCCAGGGTGGTCCGTATCAGGACGGTCGGCAGTTCACTGGAATGTGATTCTACAGCCGGTCAGACCCGGCGCTGACTGTACTGGTCCCTTAGACATGGAGGCGCAAGCCATGACCATCGAAGCTCGTATCCGCGAACTGGGAAACCGTCATCGCAATCTGGATGAGACCATCCGGAGAGAGACGACCCACCCGGCCACGGACTCGCTTCGCGTGAGGGAGCTCAAGTTGCAGAAGCTCCGACTTAAGGAACAGATCACCAGTCTGGAGGCCTCGGCGCACTAGCGAGGCCTCCCGAAAGAACAACGGCCCCGGGAGCGATCCCGGGGCCGTTTTTTTGTTGTCCGGTGTCGAAAGCTCAGTCCTTGGAACCGAACACCGAGGCGGCGGTCGGCTCGGCACCGCGGCGTTCGCGGGCTTCCGGCACGAATTCTTCCTCGACGGGCTCTTCCGGGGCGTCGACGGCCTGCAGGGTCGCGCCGCCGCCCTTTTTCGCGTCGTCCCTGGCCTTCTTGTCGGCGGCCTTCCTGACCAGTTCGTCCAGGGCCAGCTGGCCGACCAGGCCGAGGGTCACGGGGTCGACCGGCTTGATGTTGGGGCTGTTCCAGTGGGTGCGGTTGCGCACGCTCTCGATGGTCGACTTGGTGGTGCCGAGCATCTTGGCGATCTGGGCGTCGGTCACTTCGGGGTGGTTACGCACGAACCACATGATGGCGTCCGGGCGGTCCTGGCGGCGCGAGACGGGCGTGTATTTCGGCGGTGCCTTGTGCACTTTCAGCAGCTCGGCGTGGCGGCTGACCACGGCGTGCATGCGGTAGGCGTCGTCGTTCTGGGCCTTGTCCAGCTCCTCGCGGGTCAGCTGGCCGTTGACCAGCGGATCTGCGCCGCGGATGTCCCTGGCCACGTCACCGTCGGCGATGCCGCGCACTTCCAGCGGGTGCAGGCCGCAGAAGTCGGCGATCTGCTCGAAGGTCAGGGAGGTGTTGTCGACCAGCCAGACCGCGGTGGCCTTGGGCATCAGGATGTCGGTCATGGGGGCGTTCCGGTGCTTGTTCGAACCCGAAAACCGGGCTCTGGATACGACGGCGCCCGGCCTTTCGACCGGGCGTTGATGATCGCGATATAGTCCTATTCGCCGGAAAAGAAAACGGAACCCGACAAGGCTATACAGCCAAGGTTCATCCACACGGCGCAACACTGGCTTCACAGACGCGTTGTGCGTCGGGAAAGACTTTCTGGGAGGAACTTCCATGCTGATCGAAATGCTGGCCGCCGCGGCGGTCGTCTCCGCCACCGGACAGGACTTCGCGCCGCAGATCCCCGGTGGTCCCGAGCGGGGCGCTCCGCGCGGCGATTATCGCGACAGCTGCAGCGGTGAATATGTGAACCGCGGCCGGCTCTACGCCGATTGCCGCAACAATCGCGGCAACATTCGCGAGACCTCGATCGAGCTGAACCGCTGCGCCAACTACGAGATCCGCAACAACGACGGCCTGCTGGTCTGCGGGCCCAACCGCGGCGAATACGAAGATCGCCCGGGCGGTGGCGGCGGCCGGCCGGACCGGCCCGGCGGCGGCTGGGGCGGCGGACGCAACTCCGTGACCGTCTTCCGCGATTCCGAGTTCCGCGGCGCCAGTTTCCGGTTCGACAACGAGATACCGAACCTGGCCAATACGGGCTTCAACGACGCCATCAGTTCGATGCAGTTCCGGGGCGAGTGGGAAGCCTGCACGGACGCCTACTACCGCGGCTTCTGCCAGACCTTCCGCGACGACGTCCGCAATCTGCAGCGTTGGGGCATGAACGACCGGATCTCCTCGCTGCGTCCGGTCCGCGGCGGCGGGCGCTGGTAGGCGTCAGACCGTCAGCACGATCTTGCCGACATGGCCGCCCGCCTCCAGCCGGAGGTGGGCGGCCGATGCCTGTTCCAGCGGGAAGGTCGCCTCGACCGGCGGCCGGACCGCACCGGATGCGACCCAGGGCCAGGCCAGGGCTTCCACCGCAGCGATCAGCCGGGCCTTTTCATCGGCCGGCCGCGGGCGAAGGGTCGAGCCGGTGAGGACAATCCGCTTCATCATCAGCCTCGCCAGATCGACCTGCGCCAGCGCGCCCGACTGGGTGGCGATAACCACCCAGCGGCCGAAGGGGTTCAGCGCGGCCTGATTGAGGTCGGCGTAGTCGGCCCCGACCATGTCCAGCACCACGTCCGCGCCGCCGAACGCCCGGATCTGCGCCTCCATGTCGTCCGCGGCGGCGTCGAGGCTGAGGTCGGCACCGAGGCGGCGCGCGGCGTCTGCCTTGGCGGCTCCGCGGGAGGTGGCGATGACGCGCGCGCCCGCGGCCCTGGCCATCTGGATGGCGGTGACGCCGATGCCGCTTGTGGCCCCGTGGATCAGCAGGGTCTCGCCCGCCTTGAGCGCGCCGGCCTCGAAGACATTGGCGAAGACGGTGCAGACCGTCTCGGGCAGGGCGGCGGCCTGGATGAAGTCCATGTCGGCGGGGACGGGCAGGGCATGACGGGCGTCGACGACGGCGAGGTCCGCGTAACCACCTCCGCCCAGAAGCGCGCAGACGCGGTCTCCGACAGACCAGCGTGTCACGCCGGCACCGACCTGATCGACCTCACCCGCGACCTCCAGACCGAGGATGTCCGATGCGCCGGGCGGGGCCGGGTAGCGGCCCAGCCGCTGCAGGATGTCGGGCCGGTTGATCCCGGCGGCCCGGACTCGGATGCGGATCTGGCCCGGGCCAGCGGCGGCATCGGGCCGTTCGGAGAGGGTCAGGGAATCCGCGGAGCCGGCACCGCCCGTGATCTCGACTACCCGCATTCGCCCGTCCTGTTCTTGCAATCGTCCGTATCCGGGCGTTGAAATAGGGTGTTGCGGTGAGGATGGCCACGAAGGAGGCGGTGATGTTCGAGGATCTGGAGCCCCGTCCGGCGCGCGGCGCGCCACTGATCGCCCTGACGCGCGAGGATCTGGACGGTTATTCGGTCGAGGATCTGAAGCAGCGGATCGAGGGGCTGCAGGCCGAGATCGACCGCTCGAGGGCCGCCATCGAAGGCAAGTCGTCGCAACGCAATGCAGCCGATGCCATGTTCAACTTCCGGTCCTGACCCTGTCTGTCTCCGTCTGGCATGGCCATTGCAGTCCGTGGATGCGCCGCGCCACGCCGTGCCGGTCGTGATACGGATGCGCCTGTCCCATGAGTCTGGTTGAGTTCATGCCTGTTGACGCCACCACGCTTTCGCCAACGGGCCGCAGCCGCACCGCGGTCGTGGATGATTTCGCCCGTTCGGAACTGTTCGACCGCACCTTCCAGGAGGGGATGGAGCTGGTCGAGGAGACCGCCGCCTATCTGGATGGCGACGGGCGGCGGGAATCCAAGCTGCTGTCGCGCTCCACGGCCCTGCTTTACGCCGGCGAGAGCATGAAGCTGACGACCCGGCTGATGCAGATTGCCTCGTGGCTGCTGGTCCAGCGGGCCGTGCGCGAGGGGGACATGACGGCGGAAACCGCCTGCGAGGCCCGCTACCGCCTGGCCGAACGTACGGCCGCGACCGAGCCCAGCCATCCGGAGCTTCCGATCGCCCTGGTCGAATATCTGGTCCGCACCGAGAAGCTTTACGACCGGGTCCTGCACCTGGACCGCCGCATGTATCTGGATGAGCCGGAAGAGGACGCGGTCAATCCGGTCCAGAGCCAGCTCGATCGGCTGACGGCTGCCTTCAGGCAGTGAAAGCCTCGCGGCGGATCGCGATCATTGTCGCGGTCGCCCTTGGCGTCCTGTTGCTTCTCGCCGCTGTCATCCTTTTTTCCGAACGGTCGGCGGTGATCATCGAAAACGTCGGCCATCAGGATGCGGACGTGGCCGTGGAGGTCGTGAACGCCCGGCAATTTTCCTGGCGAGGCCGACTGCGGCCGGGTGAACACGCGGTCAAACTGGCGCGCTTCTCCGACAACAGTTTCCGCATCACATGCCGGGACGCCGGTGGCGAGCGCACCCATGAGGGCGGCTATGTGACCAACGGCCCGCCACAAGTCGTGACCATTCGGGTCAACGGATGCGCGGACGTCTCAACCAAAGTCGATTTCTAGTACGGTCTGAGACTACGGCCCGACGTCGTTCGCGACCCGCGCGCCGTCATCGACGGCCTTGGGCAGGCTAAGGGCGATGCCCAGGGCTTCGGCCAGTTTGGCGTCCCGCTCGTAGACATCCTCGCGGAAGGCGACGCGGCCCTGGCCGTCGACGAAGGCCGTCCAGTACAGCAGGCGGACGCTGATTTCGCGGCCGGTCGAGATGCGCTTGGTCTCGCGGGAGTCCTGGGCGTTGTCGAACTGCTCCAGCAGGGCGGGGTCGGGCGACAGCAGCAGGCGGGCGAAATCGACCGCGCCCTGGACCCGTACGCAGCCGTGGCTGCGCTGGCGCATGGCGAGGTTGAAGGCCCCCTTGGACGGGGTGTCGTGCAGGAAGATGGCGTAGCTGTCGCGCAGCTCGAACTTCACATAGCCGAGCGCGGCCGTCGGACCCGCGCGCTGGATGACCTGACCGTTCGACATGTACATGTTCTGGCTGGCCAGATAGCCGGGGCCGCGCGGCAGGATCTCGTTGCGCGCGATCGAGGCGGGGACATACCAGGGCGGATTGGCCACGACCGAGGCGAACGGCTTCTCGAGGCTGGGCGTCTGGGTCGACGGCGCGCCGCAGACGACGCGGTTGGAGTGAACGGGACGGCCGTCCTTCCAGTAGACCATGATGGCGGCGGCGGTGTTGACCTCGATCCGCTCCGGCGAGACCTCGCGCTTGAGCCAGCGGCGGCGTTCGAGGTTCAGGGCGATCTGGCGGGCGCGGTCCTCGGCCGAGGCCGAAAGGGACCGTTGGCTGCCCGTGCCGATGCGGCCGTCCGCAACGAGGCCGTGACGGGCCTGGAAACCACGCATCGCGGCCTGGAGCTCGGGACCATAGACAATGCCCTGGGCCATCAGGCGTGCGCCGTCGGCGGCGGACAGGTCGCCCTCGGCGACGAGGCGCCGGATCATCACGGGAACGCGTGCATCGCTCATGCCCGGTTCAATGGTCGGGCCCTGACGGAAGGCGGGCCAGCCGCCCTCGCGGATCAGACGACGGTAACGCACATAGCCGGCAGACAGGTTGGAATAGCCGATATCGGTCGGAGCCAGAGCCTCGAACCAGTCGACGAGACGGTTCTGGGCCAGGGCGTCGTTCAGCCCGACGGGCAGGTCGACGCGGTTCTTCTGCATCTCCCACAGATCCTCGACGGCCTCGGGTCGGACCCGGCCTTCGGCCAGAACGCGGCCGTAGCCGAGGGCGGCGGCGGTGGTGCGCATCTCGGCCGAGTCACGCGACGCAGCGAGGGCCTCGAAATCGAAGAAGTCGTTCTGGGACAGACCGTGGCGTTCGGCGCGGCCGGCGGCGGCCTGGAGGGCGCGGAGACGCTCGGCGGTCCAGACGGGACGCCAGCCGTTCAGCTCGTAGAAGGCGCGCACATCGGGCTGGATCGTTGCGGGCAGGCGGGCCAGCTGGTCGTTGAAACTGTCATAGAAGGCGACAGCGCCGGGGTCGCGGGTCTGGGCCCGTGCCGCCAGTCCAATCGTCGACGCGAAAGCCGACACGGCCGCGCCAAGTCCGAGTTGCCGTCGATTCATCGTCACGATCTCTTCGCCCGCTTCGACACGGGACCCCACGTCCACGCCCCCGAAGCCAACGCCGCCATGTTATCGGCGTTCCCGGCAAACAGAAAGGCGCCGGTCCGGAGACCGACGCCTTTGTGATCGTCTTGCCGCAGGGTGTGGCCCGAAAGCCCGACCCGTACGGAAAGGCCTACTTCTTGATGAAGCCGGCAAACTTGTTGTTGAAGCGCGAAACGCGGCCGCCGCGATCCATCAGATGGGCGTTGCCGCCCGTCCAGGCCGGGTGGGTCAGCGGATCGATGTCCAGGTTCAGGACGGCGCCTTCCTTCTGGTAGGTCGAGCGCGTCTGGTAGCTCGTACCATCGGTCATCGTCACGGTGATGAAGTGGTAGTCGGGGTGCGTATCCGC
Source organism: Aquidulcibacter paucihalophilus (assembly GCA_030285985.1). Taxonomy (NCBI): domain Bacteria; kingdom Pseudomonadati; phylum Pseudomonadota; class Alphaproteobacteria; order Caulobacterales; family Caulobacteraceae; genus Aquidulcibacter; species Aquidulcibacter paucihalophilus. The sequence continues at coordinate 2,073,968 of CP127384.1, read as the reverse complement.
CTTCATGGTCCTGGTCCGGTCTCTGCGCGATGACGATGCCGACCGTCGGAGCGCGAAAATGAGAAATCCCGCCATCTGGGGCGGGAATGAGCGGCGGCGTTTACACCGGGGGCCGTTCCGGGGCAAGAGGCGCGCGCCATGACAGATGCAACCGCCAATCCCGACGCCGCCGCCGACATCCGGGGGCGGCCGGGCGCAGGGGCCCAACTGGCCGAACAGATGGGCGAGGCCGGCGAACGCCGGGCCCGCCGCCGGGACGTTCGCCCACTGGGACGGCTGTTCCCCTACGCCATGCGACACAAGGGCCATGTGGCCATGGCGGCGGTCTGGCTGATCCTGTCCACCTCGGCCTCCCTGGCCCTGACAGCGGCCGCCCGCGGGGCCATCGACAATGGGTTCGAGAACGGCGGCGCGCAGCTGAACCTGTGGTTCCTGCTCCTCGGCGCCAACGCCCTGTTTCTCGGTTTCGCCACGGCGGTACGGTATTATTTCGTCACCAAGACCGGCGAGCGGGTCGTCGCCGACCTGCGCAAGGGGCTGTTCGGGCGCATCCTGACGCTCGATCCGGCCTTCTATGCCTCGATGCGAACCGGCGAGGTGCTGTCGCGCCTGACCACCGACATCGCCCTGGTCGAGACCCTGCTGACGACTTCCGTGTCGTTCGCCCTGCGGAATTTCCTGACCCTGATCGGCGGGACCATCCTGTTGTTCGTGGTCAGTCCCAAACTGACCGGCCTGGTCCTGCTGGTGGTGCCGCTTCTGCTGGGGCCGATCTTCCTGTTCGGCCGTACGGTGCGAAAGCTGACGGTCGCGTCGCAGGACCGGTTCGCCAACGCCGTGGGCTTTGCCGGCGAAAGCGTGGACGCGATCGAGACGGTGCAGGCCTTCGGGCGCGAGGCGAGCGCCATCGCCCGCTTCGGCGCGGCGGTGGAGGCGGCGTTTACCGTGTCGCTGGTGCGGATGCGGGCACGGGCCTTCATGACCGCCATGATCATCGTGGTCATGTTCGGCGGCGTCAGCCTGGTGCTTTGGCTGGGCGCGCAGGATGTGATCGGCGGGCGGATGACGCCGGGCGCACTGCTGCAGTTCGTGTTGCTTGCCGTATTCGTGGCCGGTGCGGTCGGGGCTCTCGGCGAGAGCTGGGGCGATGTGCAGAAGGCCGCCGGGGCGATGGAGCGGATCGACGAGCTGATGCGGAGCGAGGCCGCGATCCGGCCACCCGAATCGCCGGTGACCCTGCCCGAGCCGCCGACGGGCGAGGTGTCGATGTCGGCGGTCCAGTTCGCCTATCCGGGCCGGCCCGACCTGCCGGCGCTGAAAGGCTTCTCGCTGACCGTGCGGCCGGGCGAGACCGTCGCCCTCGTCGGGCCCTCGGGGGCCGGCAAGAGCACGGTCTTCCGTCTGCTGCTGCGCTTTTATGACCCGCAGGCCGGTGTCGTTTCCGTGGATGGCGTGGACGTGCGCGCCGCCGATCCGGTGGCGGTGCGAGGCCGCTTCGCCTGGGTGTCACAGGAAGCGCCACTGTTTTCCGGATCAGCGAACGAAAACATCCGCTTCGGCCGTGAACTCGCCAGCGATGAGGAGGTCCGCGCGGCCGCCGAGGAGGCCCAGGCCTTGGGCTTTGTCGAGGCCCTGCCTGAAGGGTTCGACACGCCTCTGGGCGAGCGCGGCAAGAGCCTGTCGGGTGGACAGCGGCAGCGGATGGCCATCGCCCGGGCGCTGGTCCGGGACGCCCCGATCCTGCTGCTGGACGAGGCGACTTCGGCGCTGGATGCCGAGAACGAACGGCTGGTGCAGGCGGCGCTGGATCAGGCCATGCAGGGGCGGACGACCATCGTCATCGCCCACCGCCTGGCCACCGTCCTGCGCGCCGACCGGATCGTGGTGATGGAGGACGGTCGGGTGGTGCAGGAAGGCACCCACCAGTCGCTGATGTCCCAGGGCGGCCTGTACGCCCATCTGGCCGAGCTCCAGTTCCGGCCTGACTAGGCGCTCAGCGCGGGGTCCAGATATTTGAGATTGGCTGTACGGATTTCCGCCGCCGCCTCGTCGTAGAGGAAGGGCAGGAAGGCGAACCGCTCGCCCTGTGTGACCGCCGTGGCCTCGTGCAGGATCGAGCAGGAGAAGACCACTGCGCCGCCGGGCGGCGGGCGGTACGTGCGCGGGCCGAACTCGGGGAAGCGCAGGTCGCCGCCCTCATAGTCCGCGTTGAGATTGATCGAGACCGCGAACCGCCGGTGCGCTGTACCCCGGGTGGTGTTGTCGCGATGGGGCCGGAAGAAGCCGCCGGTCTCCGCGTCATAGCGGGCGACCAGATAGCGTTCGATCCGCGTGGCCCTGAAGTTGAACGCCTTCTGGATCTGCGGGATCAGGCGGCGGTTCAGGCGGGCGACGGCCTGCTTCTGCAACATCTCATCCTCGATGATGACATCCGACCGTCGCTTGTGGTCCGTGTCGGTCATCAGGGTGGTGACGCCGTCCACCTCGCGCATGAAGCCGGACGGTTTTCCGCCGATCTCGCGATAGAGGGCGATCAGTTGCTCGCAGAAGGCGGGTTCGAAGATTCGCGGCGTCAGCAGGACGGGCGCGATCCCTTCGGGACCGCCGTGGCGCGCGGGCGGGGGCAGGGTGTGCACGCGGTCGACGAGCGCCCCGGCCTGATCCGCGCCGACGATCGCCATGACATGCAGGGCCGGGTCGACCAGGCACCAGCGTTCGACGCCGGTCGCGTCATAGCGGGCGGCGACCGCGCCGTCCTCGTCGAAAAGGAAGCGCAGGCCCGGCAGGCTGTCCTGACGTTTGCCTCGGCTCCTGTCCTTGCCGACGATGACGATGAAGGCGCTGGCGTGGAGGTCGTTGAAGGCCTCGCGTTGCGTCTCGAGGGTGGCGAGGGCGCGGGCGACCGCTGAACCGGCCGGCACGATGGCGAGCAGCAGATACCGGCCCGCCGCCGAGTCGAAGACATAGCGGGGGTTGCTGATCCCCGGGATCGCAAAGGTGGGAGCAGGATCGCCGTACAGAAGGGCCATGGGCCGCACGGTGCACGGGAAACCGCTCCGGGTTCAAGGGTGCGAGCGGGCGGTGCGCCACTCAGTCAAGCGCGGCGGCGATCCGGTCGGCCAAGGGCCGCAGGGCGGCGGCGTCGGCCATCGGCGCATGGCCATGGCCCTTCATCGGCCGGTCGCTCCAGCGCGGAATGATGTGGAAATGCAGGTGGAAGACGGTCTGGCCGCCGGCCTCGCCATTGAACTGCATGATCTGGAAGCCGTCCGGCTGAAGGGCTTTTTCCACCGCGCGCGCCGTGCGCTGGACGGCAGCGGTCAGGCGGGCGAGGGCGTCGGGCTCGATCTCCAGCAGCGTCCGGGCGGTCGAGGTCTTCGATATAATCAGGACATGGCCTTCGGACTGGGGAAACACATCCATGAAGGCCAGCACATGGTCATCTTCCCAGACCCTGACCGCGGGAATCCCGCCGCGCAGGATCTTTGCGAAGATGTTGTCGGGGTCATAGGGCGCGTGCAGGCTCATCGGGGGCTCCGTGGATCCCGACCACCCTAGCAACCGGCGGCGGACGGGGGGAGCCCGGCGCGCGGTTTCGCGTTATCGTGGACGCGCGAGTCGGGAGAGTGCCATGCTTCGTTTCATCGTCCAGTTTCTGGTCACCTGTTTCGGCCTGTGGCTGTCGTCGCGGGTCGTCAGTGGCGTGGACTTCCTGTCGACCGGATCGCTGCTGGCGGCGGCGCTGCTGCTGGGGATCGCCAACGCCATCGTGCGGCCGATCCTGACCTTCGTGACCTTCCCGCTGACCATCATCACCTTCGGCCTGTTCCTGCTGGTGGTGAACGCGGCCATGATCGGCCTGGTGGCCAGCCTGCTGGGCGGGTTCGTGGTCGCAGGACTGTGGGCCGGCATCGGCGCGGCCATCGTCACCGGCATCGTCAGCTGGATCGCCGGCTGGTTCATCGGCGAGAGCCCGAAGCGCGCCGCCGACTGACGGTTATTGCGACTTCCTGAACGGCGACAGG